>JBJTOP010000133.1:0-29024 GCA_046074645.1 Planctomycetaceae bacterium
GTTCCGCAGGTTGAAGAAGCGGATTTGGAGGGAGCTGTGGTGAAAGAGGACACGCCCGAAGCGGGGGAGGTTCGGGAACTATTCGTGTCGGACTCCACTGATGGATTTCCGAGGATCTCGACACAGAGGCTGTTGAATCGAGTGACATCAACTTCCGTGGTCTCGTCTGCCACTGCCATGAAGGCGTGATAGAGGGCATCAAGCTGATCGGAGTCAAGGTGACCATAGCCGGCCTCGCTTGCCTTGTGTCGAACGGCAGCTCTTCCTGAGGCGGAAGACAGCCTGATTGTGGCAGGGGATGCGCCGATGCACTCCGGAGAAAATCCTTCGTATGTTGCGCGGCACTTGAGGATTCCATCCTGATGGATACCGGCAAATGTCGTGAAAGCACGTTCTCCGATGATGGGCTTGCGTTCCGAAATTCTGATACGGCAGATTTCGGCGAGCTCGCGAGCGACACGGCAGATGGCGGAAACATCTGCGCGGGAATCGATCCCGAGTGCCTCTGCCTTGATCCGCATCGCAGCCATGACTTCCTCAGTCGCCGCGTTCCCGGCTCTTTCACCGATCCCGAACATGGACGACTCGACTGCAGAGGCGCCATTTTGAGCAGCCGCGAGGGAATTGGCGAGGGCAAGTCCGAGATCATTATGGCAGTGTGCCGAGAGTTGTTGATCGGGGAAGCGTTGTTTGAGTCGGCGGAACAGCCTGCCGAATTCGAGCGGGGTGGCCATTCCGAGTGTATCTGCAATACAGACTGACTCTGCTCCGTTTTCTCTGCAGAGAGCAATGATGTCACTGAGGAAACGAAATTCGGCTCGGGAAGCATCCTCAAGCCCAGCCTGAATGCGGCAGCCGGCAGAGTGAACGAGACGAATCATTTTTTCGAGTGACTGCAGGATCTGGTGTGAGGACATGCGGAGTTTGTTCTGGCGATGAATCCGTGACACGCCGATGAACACATGGGCCCACGCTCGTTCCCGGGCCGGCTCGAGGCATTTCAGGCAAAGTTCTACGTCTTTTTCGAGGCACCTTGCGAGTGCTGCGATATCGGTGGGAAGTTGGAGGGCCGCCACTGCAGCCACAGATTCAGCTTCCCGCCGTCCGGCTGCCGGGAACCCAACCTCCATCGCATCCGGCAGCAGCTGGCTGATGCAGTGCGCTGCCCGAACGCGGGCTGCGGTACTGAGGGCCATGGTCCCGGACTGCATGCCTTCACGGAGAGTGAGATCACAAATCCTTATCCGACGGATATTCTGTTTCATCACTATCGACTCCCAGACGAGACTTCAGATTTTTCAGGAGTTCACTGAATTCCGTAACAAGTGCCTGAGCAGATGGGGATGGATTGATGCCAGCAAGAGGGGTTGTCGCGAGGCCTGCGCGCGGCAACTCTTCGTCCTTCGGAGACCATTCCCACGCCCCGGAGATCCCTGTCGATGCATATCCGGGATATTTCTCTTCCCATTTTTTGACGGATGCGATGATCGCTTGCAGCATTTGCTTCTGCTTCTCGGGAGTCGGAGAACATCCCAGAAGAGTGTCATGATTCTGGACGAAGATCACGACTTGTCCGCTGGCTGGTTCGAATCGACTTCCGGCAGCTGAGTTTCGGCGACCAGTCCAGAGCCCCACAATATTCTTATTGACGTCCCAGTCCGAACTTTCACCCGATTGCGTTTGACTCCAGCGTTGACGAGTTTCCTGTGGTATTACGAACGAGACGGCGTAGGATTCACCGGTTTGATTGTAACCCACCCAGAGCAGCTGGAGGTCCTTTTTTTCGCCTTCCAGAATCCAGCCCAGCACATGGAAAATCCTTGCAGGATCTGCGGCATGGTACGCAAGTTCGGTCGAGCCACTTGACGTCAGACTGCCATCAGGAGTTCTGTTTTCCTCTGTAAAGTGCTCGCCGATGACCGCACCGTTTGAAAGCAGGCGTAATCGCAGCAGGCTGTGCGTCCATCCGGTTGTGGCATGTCCGCGGTTGTGCGAGGGATTGGTTCGTTCGAAACAAAAGGATACATCCCGGCCAAATATTGACTCCTGACGATCCGGGAGACGCCACTCAGTCATCTTCCGAAAGAACATGCTGGCGAGTTGTCTGATCAGTTGTGGTCTTGAGGGCAGGCGTTTGTCCGGGGCGTTCGAATCAGTGCCTTGCAAGGAATCGGTGTTTGCGGCTCTGAAAGCCACGCACATTTTGAGGGGCTTGAGATAGTCATCGTTATCGAGAGTTTTTCCCTTTGTCACCTCGATTCGATTGAGCGGAATCACGGACAGGTCCCGCCAGCGCACAACTTCCACAAACTCAGGAACTGTAATCGCTGCGACCCGGTGCGAGCCGTAATACAGGCGGTCATGCAGCCGGGTAAGTGTACTTTCGGACTGAATCGTCAGTGATCTGACCAGCCGCCGGATTTCCCCCAGTTCGACCTGGTCGTTTCGATGAATTCGCCGTGGGTGATTTCCAAGATGCAGGAGGACCGTATTTCTTGCAAAGGCCTCCTGTACCCCGATGTTCTCTGTGCTTTTCACATTTCGAAAGGCAACCGCCGCGGGATGCTCGTGGTGGCACACGAGGGCTGGCTTCATTTCCACAACATCAACATGCTCAGCATTTCTGTAAATTTCAACATCGGAATCCGTCGCGAATTCGCAGAGTCTTGACACATAGATATCAATGCTCTTTTCCTGAACAAGCATCTTGTGCAAATCGCCGCTGAAGCCGATCTGAATATCGACATCGATCAGATCAAGCAACTGCGAACGGTCGCATCCAAGCTTTTGCTGGAGCCAACTGAGAAATGCTTTTTTCACAGGATACACGACACCCATAGCAAGGTGCTCGCTGACCCCCACACGAATCCTGACGACAGCCTCCGAGCCCCTCGATTCAATCTCCCGCGCAAGCCGGTGCAGCGATTGGCCCCAGTCAAAAAACCAGGCGTAATTGTGATCAATTCCCTTCACTCGCCGACGGTACTCCGCCTGAATCAAGTCCGTCAGATCGAGCCGTGAAACTGCCTCAAACTCTTTGCGGATCCGGTAGTAGACTTCTTTGGATGTGTTCGACATCTTCAGCCGCTCGTTAAGAGTCATCTCGCCCTCGCGCGATGGATCCACTTCGATGCTGAGGAGCTTTTCTGCGAGCTCGACAGCCTCTGAAAGTGGCCCCATCAGTGGAGTCTCTTCCGGCACACCCGTCACGTCAGACACGTGGTCAACTGTCTGTTTTGCGCCCTTTTTCAACGTCGTTCCTCCGCTTTAAAATCAGCCCGCCGACAGCCGCCGAGAACTTACAGCGGCGTTGAATTCGTGCTCGAGCTCATACAAGTCGTGCTCACAGTGGCGGAGCTCCGCCTCGACCAATCGAACTGCTCCGTGCGAATCCCGAATCCCGTAAGCCGCCCCTACGAAATGTCCATTGTCGTTGGCGGCGAACAGGTCGCACAGGCCCAGTGATTCGCGAACTTTTTCGACGATCGTATCGAGCCTCTGCGAGAAATCCACCAGGGACGTTCGACTTGCACCCCTTGAAGACTGCAGCCTTGCGTCAAGCCGCGTTTTGAACCCGCTCAGAACCCGCCAAAAATGCGAACATTTCGTTCGTACCCAAAGGACGTCGTCCGGCATACTCCACCTCCTCGAATCGGGGAAAAGCTCAGAGAGATACAGGCCACGAAGGCGACTGATTCCTTCAAACGACTTTCGGAAGTATCAAAAACAGCCAATCAGAATACGACATGAATTTAATCGTAGATGTCGAGTTGCGTTTTTGCCGAATCCGGCCGTAAAAAGTAGCCGAATCGACGTCGATGATTCTAGCGAATGCTTGTGGATCACACAAAGCAAATTGTTTGAATTTGCCAATAAATGGCAAAATCATTCCGCATAAAGACTACAAAAACCCTTTTTTTTAGGCTTTTTGACAACTCGGCGTTATCGCCATCCGCTTCGGCGCTGGTAACGCGGTTTCATGCCGTCACCGGGGGGTGGGCAGTGGATCTCCCAAACTGAAGTAGTGAAACGGTGTGTCAAGGTGCATGGCACCTTTGTGGGCTTTCTGTGCCCGCGGGGACTGTCCCCGGTGCCGCAGCAAATGATGCGATTACCAATAAATTCTCTGGGATTTTTGCTGCAGGTGCCATGCACCTCAGGGCCGTGCTTTGACCACCAACCCGTTCGCCAGGAGTGCTGAGTTCACTGGGGTTTACCGTAAGACTCTGTGCCTTCTGTGTCCTCTGTGTTTAAGAAAAACACTCTTTTTAACCTCCATCATCCGCGATGACGTCGCGGAATTGTGGACGGCAGCTGATGCTGCGCAATGAGTCGCCGGACGGCAGTCCGCGGGCAAAGAACACTGACATCACCCCTGTGAAATCGCCCCGATCACGCTGCAGGTGCCATGCAGCTGACGGCCGTATCCCGCGGCTGGATCGAGTCGCAGAACGACGTGTGGCGTGCGGTTGATGTCAATCGGCCGGTCAGGCTTTGGTGCGTTCCTGCTGCGGTACTGGCCGCGTTGGCACGTACCGTTACCGGGGGATTGACATCCATTTTTTGACTGCACCTGCCGTTAAAAAATAGAGCGGGAGGATGGAGAAAGGAGAGAGGAGACTCTCGACTTTCTCCATCCTCCTGCGGTCTCCTCTCCACTTTCTACTCTCTCGCTCGCACGCCCCAGCCTCGCCCTGGGATGACGAAACGGTGGTAAGGACACGTGAAATCGTCTCTCGGATTTCATGCAGACGCACCGGCGGGCATCTTGTTGTACCGACTCTTACCTCACGCAAAGGCCCCAGGGCGCAAAGCTGGAATTGTTAGAAATTTGAACTTTCTGTTCTTCCTTTGCGCCTTGGCGCCTTTGCGTGAGACCAACAGTTCTGACAACAACCGGCAGCGGAAGAGACGTCAACTCACAGGAAGAGCGATCTCAGCTTCGCGCTCCCGGCATCCCCTCTTGCCGGAAAGTCAAGCCCATGGGGCGGGCGTTTGCCGGCGCGATTGCGAACCAGGCGGGATTCAGCTGTCTTTCAGCTTGAATTTGGGGGATTGGCTGAGGAATGAGCGGGGGTTGTCGAGGGTGACACGATCGACGAGTTCGCTGGTGTGTCCGCGGCGGCTGAGTTCCAGTCGGGCTTTGGGGACGGCGAGCGGATCGCTGCAGCCCCAGTCGCCGGCGGAGTTCATCCAGATGCGTTCTGAACCGTACATTTCGATGACGTCAGCTGCTCGCTGTGGGGTCATTTTGGTGTCGGGATAGAGCGTCATTCCGGCCCAGAACCCGCGATCGAGGACCTCTGCGACCGTATGTTCCTCGACGTGATCGATGAGAATGCGTTCCGGCGGCACGTGGCTGGCTCGAAGTGCGTCCATGATCAGCCGGGTGCCTTTGAGTTTGTCTTCGAGATGCGGCGTGTGAACGAGAATCAGCTGGTTATGGGTTTCGGCGAGAGCGATTTGTTCTTCAAGAATGATCAGTTCGTTGCGAGTGTTTTTGTTGAGTCCGATTTCACCAATTCCGAGTACGGTGTCGCATTTGAGGAACTCGGGAATGATGGCGATGACGTCCCTTGCGAAGGCGGGGTCATCAGCTTCCTTGGGGTTGATGCACAGCCAAGTGAAGTGCTGGATTCCAAACAGCGCAGCGCGGCGCGGTTCGTATTCGGTGAGCTGCCGGAAGTAGTCAGAGAAGCCTTTGGCGGACGAACGATCAAAGCCGGCCCAGAAGGCGGGTTCGGTGATTGCGATACAGCCGGACTGGGCCATCCGCTGGTAGTCATCGGTGGTCCGGGAGACCATGTGGATATGGGGGTCGATGTATTTCATGGAGTGGATCCTTCGCTGAGCCTGACTGCCCCGAGTGCTCCCTTCATCCCGTGGGCGGACTGTGGGAGATCAGTCGTATGGTCACTGAGAAGATGCAGGATGCGGGCGGTGCGCTGCGGCTGATTGTCGGAAAGCACAGCGACCGCCTGACGAAGCGCCAGTTCGCGAAAGTCGGGTTCGCCGGAATCACTGCTGCGGTCGAGACGATCGAGAAAAGCGGCGACATCGAGCAGACGTGCACGATGCTCGAGAAAGTACTGCTGGATCACCTGTTGGCGAGTCAGTGGACACGTGCTGGAAGCCGTTTTCATAAAGCGTTTCTTTCGGACCTGGTCAGCGGACAGCCGGGCGGTTGTTTGTTGTTTGTTGTTTGTTGTTTGTTGTCTGTTGGGGGTTGGGGGACTTTCGGTATTTGCTGTCTGGCCATTACACAGTGATTTTTCGATTGCGGCTGGTGACGTCCCACCATTCTGTGAGTCGACCGTTGTCGATGATGGCGACTTTATCGTAGAGGGCGCTGGTGGGGCAGACGTGGACGGGCATGGCGAGGAGGACGTCACCGGGTGTGTAGCGATCTGCGAGAGGAGTGACGAGGACCATGTGTTCTTCGCTGTGGATGTCCTGTACGGCATCGGGGAGGTCGGGGAACCATGCGCGGTGACCTTTGGGGGGATCGGCGGCGATGGATTTGTTTCCGAGGTCAACGGTGAGGCGATCTTTGGCGGGTCGACTGACGACTCGGGTTACGACAGCGGCTGCGGGAGCGAACGGGAGGTCCGGGAAGTGGAGTCCGTACCCGGAATCGCTGAGGACGGAGGTTCCGGGGCAGGTTTCGATACCGGGATCGGCCATGGCGGCGTAGCAGGGGAACGTGGGGGTACCGCCACAGGCGAGAGCGGGGACGGTTGAGCCGAGCGATTCTACGGCGGCTTTCAGAGCGAGGACTCGCGGCCATTGTGCAGCGACGGCGTTGATGCGATCTCCACGATTTTCCTGCCGCTGATGTCCATCGTAGACCTGGAAGCCGGCCTGAGTGAGTCCGGGGAGGGAGCGGATGGAGTTGTAGAGTTGTGGTGCGGAGGTCGTTTCGGGGGTGATACCGGTGCGATCCATGCCGATGTTGACATCGAGCATCACTCCGATGGAGACGCCGGCGGCGGCGGCAGCGGCGGAGAGAGCCTGCAGGGGAACGGGATGGTCGCAGGTGCATTTGAAGCTGCAGTGGGGGAACATCTGGGCGAGTTTGACAATTCGCTGGATGTTGGGTCCGACGGGGTTGTAGGCAAGGAGCACATCGGTGGCTCCGGCGGCGGCGCACATTTCGGATTCAGCGATGGTGGCAGCCTTATGTTTGACGACGCCACGTTGAACCCAGAGCCGAATAATTTCGGCCATTTTGTGTGTTTTGCAGTGTGGCCGAAGGCGTTCGGGCGATCGAGCGACCTGCAGCATGGAGTCGAGGTTATTGAGCAGTCGATCGCGGAAGATGACGTAGGCGGGGCTGTTGAGTCTGGCGAGTTCTTCGGGGAGGATGGTGGGCAGAGTGAGCGACATTCGCGAATTCCTGCGGCGGACAGAGGGCGGACAGAGGGCGGACGGAAGCGGTCAGGCTGGGATTGTAGACTTCCTGTTGAGAACAATCACGTGAGCCGGGTCTGGGAAAATCCATCACTCTCCGCAGCTCTGAGCCGGAATTTACCCCCGACTTTCCGAATTTTTTCCCTGGAAGTGGCCTCCAGCCCCGCTCGTGATAACATCCTGTCCGATCAGCGGCCCATCAGGACAGTTCCGGGCTGCGGGCAAAGTTTTGCAGGAGAGTGAATTCGTGGGTGAATCCGTAGTGCTGGCATACAGTGGCGGTCTGGATACTTCGGTCCTCGTGGGCTGGCTGCAGGACAAGGGTTACGACGTCCACTGTTTGTACGTGGATTTGGGTCAGCCGTGTGAAGACCGTGCTGCGATCATGAAGAAGGCTCACGACATCGGAGCGAAGTCAGCTGAGATCGTGGATGTGCGGGAAGAATTGTGTCGCGACTTCGCCTTCCCGGTGCTTCAGTGGCAGGCGCGCTACGAGAACATCTATCTGATGGGCACCAGCATCGCTCGACCGCTGATTGCCAAAGCCTGTCTGCAGCGCGCACGCGAAGTCGGCGCGGTCGCATTTGCTCACGGTGCCACCGGCAAGGGCAACGACCAGTGCCGTTTTCAGCTGGCCGCTGAAGCGCTGGAACCATCCGTTCGCATCATCGCTCCATGGCGGATGGCCGAGTTTCGCGACACTTTCCCTGGCCGTGCCGAGATGCTGGATTACTGCGAACGCAAAAACATCCCCGTCAAAGCCACAGCAAAGAAGCCCTATTCCAGCGACGAAAACTGCCTGCACATCAGTTACGAAGCGGGTGATCTGGAGGATCCGACGGTCGATGGTCAGCAGATCATCGACTTCGGCATGACGGTCGCCCCGCAGCAGGCACCTGATCACGAAGAAGTCGTCAGCATCACATTCGAAAGTGGTATTCCGGTCGCCGTGAACGGTCAGCGATATTCCCCCGCTGCGCTCGTCCATGAACTCAACGCCATCGGCGGGCGGAATGGTTGTGGACGCATCGACATCGTCGAAAATCGCTTCGTCGGCATGAAAAGCCGAGGCGTCTACGAAGCTCCCGGAATGACGCTGCTCTACGCCGCTCATCAGGGACTTGAACAGCTCACCCTCGACCGCGACCTCACGCATCTCCGCGATACACTCAGCCCGCAGGTTGCGGAAATGGTCTATTACGGCTTCTGGTACTGCGCCAAAATGGATGCTCTGATGGCCTTCATCCGCGAAACTCAGAAGCCCGTCACTGGCGAAATCCAGCTCACGCTTTACAAAGGCAATGTCCGCGTCAGCAGCCGCAAGTCACCTTACAGCCTTTACAAGGCCGACATCGCCAGCATGGAAAAAGGCGGCTCTTACGATCAAACCGACGCCGAAGGCTTCCTGCGAATCATGGGACTCCCGGTGCGTGTGCAGGGAGCTGTGCGGCCGCGCAGCTATTAGGCCGGCAGAGCCAGGCCGGCAGAGCTGAGCTTGCAGGGCAGTCTCGACTGGGGACCGTTTTCTCACTGAGGCGGTCGCAGCAGATTTTCTTCAATAAACCGCACCGTGGCGTGGAACTGAAAGTCGGTGTTGTCCTTTTTGCGGAAGCCGTGTCCTTCGTCGCGAGCCATGAGGTACCAGACGGCGGTGCCGTTGCCGCGAACTTTCTGCACAATCTGTTCGGCTTCTGAAAGCGGCACGCGGGGATCATTTTTCCCCTGCACCACAAACAGCGGTCGCTGGATGCGGGCAGCATTGTTCAGTGGTGCGATTTGTTCGAAGAATGACAGCATCTGCGGATCGCGTTCATCGCCGTATTCCGCGCGTCGCAGATCGCGTCGCCAGGCTTCGGTGTTTCTCAGGAATGTGGCGAAGTGCGAGATGCCAACAACATCAAGCGCACAGCGGATGCGGTCGTTGTAGTTCACGGCACAGGCCAGAGTCATGTAGCCGCCATAGCTCCCACCAGTGATCATCACGCGTGAAGGATCGAGATCCGGCTGGGTGGCAATCCAGTCCAGCAGAGTTCCGATGTCCTTTACCGAGTCTTCGCGTTTCATTCCATTGTCGAGTGCCACAAAAGTCTTCCCAAAACCACTCGATCCACGCACATTCGGAAGGATCAGAGCAATTCCCATTTCATTCAGGAGGTAGTTGTTGCGTCCCTGAAAGATCGGCCTTGACTGGCTTTCAGGGCCTCCGTGGATACTGATGATCACGGGCCTCGGCCCCTTGAACGACTGGGGCGGTCGATAGAGAAAACCGGTAATCGGCAGTTTATCAAAACTTTCCCAGCGAATCAGCTGGGCTTCAGACAGCAGGTCCGCGTTGAGCCCACCCAGTTCACTTTCCGTCCAGCGCGTGATGACACCTGTGTCGGTATTCAGCGAATACACGTCAGAGGGAGAGCGGGCAGAACTGACCGAGAAACCAACATCCACCCCATTTTCATGCCATTCAAGGCCACCCAGAACGCCAGCCGGCAGACCCTGCACCGGGCGGCTGGAATCTGTATGCAGCCAAAGCCGTGAGAGACCATTTTCGTTGGTTTCGTAGATCAGTCGGCTGCCATCCGGAGACAGATCAAAACTTTCCACATCTGCCCGAAGATCACTGGTGATCCATTCAATTTTTCGTGATTCCAGATCCATCCGCCCCAATCGCCGGAATTCGCTGTCGAGATCGGAGGTGATATACAGGCTGCGACCGTCTGCGCTGCAGCGAGCATCACCCCAGGCGATATCCTGATCCTGTGGTGTGAGCGGCTGCATGGAACCGTTGGCAACGTCAATCCGCCACAGCACTGAACGATTGATCGAAAAATACTGGCGGGCAAATACGGCTGAATCATCCGGTGACCAGTCCAGGGCGCTCCAGCCGCTGCCCATCAGTTCGATGAGCGGCCGGCTGGTTTCCGGGTGCCATGGATTCATCAGCCACAAGTCACGATCAGTACCATTTCGGCGAGTTGTGGCGTAGACAAATTGTGTTTTCGCACGGTTCCAGAGTACGCCGCCATTCTGAGAACGGCCGCCATCCGTCAGCAGAGTGGACCGACCGGTATCAAGATCAAGGCGATAGAGCTGACTGAATTCGTTGCCGCCGGTATCCCGGCTGTAGATGATGTACCGTCCCTGTTTCGGTTCCCACGAAGCGGAGGCGACCGGCTCGGGGAAGAACGTGATCTGCCTGCGGGCACCACCAGGCATGCGTACTTCGTGTACCTGAGCGGTGTTGCCGAACCGGGTTGAAATCAGCAGTTCGCGCCGCAGCGGATGCCAGCCAAGAAACCCGGCAGCACGGAATTCGGTATACCGTGCGGTTTCTTCCGCGAGCTTTCGCGGAATGACCGGGATACCTTCCGCCACAAGCGCAGCAGGAAGTGGTATGACCTCCTGAGCGACTGCGGGGCAGCACAGGGACAGGGTGAGCAGAAGAAACGAACGGACAGAAAGCAAACTCATCGAACGAAACTTTCAGACGGGCAGGCTGAATCTGTGGTGCCAATCGTGTTGCAGGCTGCAATCAGGGACGAGGATTTCTTTCGGGCCAGGAATAGGCGACGCGAGCATTCAGGTGACAGAAACGAGCCAGTGCGGTGGGGCTGCGTGTGGCGGCATCTTCGAGTGTCAGTCGCTGTACGGTGCGGTAATCCGCTGCCCGCTCGCACACCGGCCAGTTACTCCCGTAAATCACTCGCTCTTCACCAAACGCATTCCAGACCACATCAAGATACGGACGGTAGAAGGCAGAATCGTCGGGAGCCCGGCCGCCATCCCGCGCTGCGCCTTCCACGAGGGCGGAGACCTTGCAGTAGACGTTGGCGTGCTGAGCCGCCTCGCGAATGCCGGACTGCCAGTCTGCCGGTGGCTGATCGGCCGTGATTCGCACATTGCCGATGTGATTCAGAATCCAGTGCAGCTGAGGAACTTTGCCGGCGGCGGCGCCGATCAATCCCGGAGTATCGGGTCCGCCGTTGACATCCAGTACGAGGTTGTGATCCGCCAGAAGCTGCAGCGCGGCCCAGTCGTCCCGCTGCAGAAACTCCTGAATCACCCCCGAACCCACCCGAATACCTCGAAACAGCGGATTCGCCGCGTACCGTTTGACCTGTTTTCGAAAATCGTCCGAGAGTGGACTGGCGACACCGGTGAAGCGACCGATGATGCCGACGATGAAGGGGTCGTCCTGAGCCAGCTGCAGCAGCCAGTCGTTGTCTTCAAGTCGGGAGCTGGCTTCGACAATCAGTGTTCCGGTGAGCGGCCGATGCTGCGGCTGAGCGCGCAGATGTTCCGGAAGTACAGGGCGATAGAGCGGTGTGTCCTTTGCAGGCCAGGGGATGCCTTCCGGACGACGCGGGTCGTAGAAGTGCGTGTGACAGTCGATGACCGGGATACTGGCAATACTGGCAAGTGATTCCTCGCGACTGCCGGCCGACAGCATGGCGACGGCCGAGCTCGCAGGCAGTGCCGCGGCAGTGACTGTTGTGAGGCTTTGCGAAAGGAAGGTTCGGCGCTGCATTTCGATCATCTCCCGGCGGATCAACAGATCGCCTGAATCGGGTTACCGAAGTCGATTTCCAGTCGCTTGTGACCGGGGATTTCCAGCTGTCTGGGATCCAGTCCCAGCTGCTGCAGGACGGTGGCATGTATGTCAGTCACGTAATGTCGATCCTCAACCGCATGAAAACCAATCTCATCGGTTGCTCCATGGACCACACCACCACGAATACCACCACCGGCCATCCAGACACTGAATCCATAGGGATGGTGGTCGCGGCCATCTGAGTTTTCAGCTCCGGGGGTGCGTCCAAACTCGGTGGCCCAGACCACCAGAGTTTCATCGAGCATTCCGCGTTGTTTGAGATCGCGGAGCAGTCCGGCGATGGGCTGATCCACGGCGCGGCAGCGGGTTGAGTGATTCTTGAGGAGCTGGGAATGGGCGTCCCAGCCATCGTCGTAGATCTGCACGAAGCGAACGCCGCGCTCCACCAGCCTCCGTGCTGCCAGACTGAATCGTCCCACGCGTTCGGCGGCGGGATCGTTGAGTCCATAGAGGGCCTGAGTTTCCTGTGTTTCGTCGCTGAGCCGCACCAGATCCGGCACGGACGTCTGCATTCGAAAGGCAAGTTCGTAACTTTGAATGCGGGCACGCATCGCAGGATCATCGGGGTATTCGACGCCGGCCAGCCCGTTCAGCTGCCGCAGGAGTTGCAGCTGTCGCTCACGTTCCCCCCTTGAGACGCTGGGACCGGGAGTGGCGAAGGCGAGTGGACTGGCGGGATCCAGTGACAGCGGGATTCCGGCGAATTCCGGTCCCAGATAACTGGCGGTGTGCGCACCGGAACCCCCGCAGCAGTCGCCGGGACCACCACCGAGGACTATGAATTCAGGCAGGTTCTGATTGAGCGATCCCAGTCCGTAACTGACCCAGGAACCGATGGATGGATGGAAGCCATCGAAAATGTGTCGCCCGGTATGAAACTGAAGCTGGGCAGCATGATCGTTGTCGGTCGTCCAGACCGAGCGAACGAGGGCGAGGTCATCGGCACAGCCACCGACATGGGGCCACCAGTCGCTGACTTCCATGCCACATTCACCGCGTTTGCGAAAACGGGTCTGGAGCGGATAGAGTCGTGCCATCAGTGCTCGCGGCGTGCCGGCAAAGTCGCGGACATTTTTGCGATAGAAGGGCGAATCCAGTACGGTGCTGCGATAGGGCGATTCGTCGATGGTCAGCCCGGCATACCGATTGACCGCCGGTTTGTGATCGAAGCTCTCAAGGTGACTGGTCCCCCCCAGCATGAAGTACCAGATGACACTTTTGGCTTTGGGAATTCGCATCTGCTGAGGCGTTGACTCGGTACTGCCTGAGGCTGCTCGGGCAACGCCATCGCCGGTCAGCAGCGAACCGAGAGCAAGCCCGGTGACGCCCATTCCCATGTCAGCAAGGCACGTGCGACGGGATGTGGGACGGTTTGGCTGAGACTGCTGCGGGGGCCGCTGCGGGGGCGGGGGCAGCAGTTTGTGTGTGAGTTGTGTTTGCAGATTTGCGGGAACCATGGCGGGTGTCCGGAGGAGTTGGCCGTCAGCGGATGGTGACGAAGTCGTTGTGGCTGAAGAGCACCAGCAGGAGGTTTTCGCGGGCACGCTGGCGAGGATCGGTAGAAGGCGGCAGCCGGGCAGTTTCGGGCCCCGTGGTGTAGACGGTGCCGGAGTCTGCTGCAGCGGCTGCGTCCGAGAGGAAAGTTTCGCAGGCTGTGATTTCGGCAGCTGCAGGCGGGCGGGAAAGAACAGTTTCAAACGCACTATATATATAGGTATGCTCGCTGATCTGCCCATCGCTTCCGGCAGCCGCGGTGCGGAGTTGTTCAGCCAGTCGGCGAGCAGAATCGATGGCGAGGCCGCTGTTGAGCAGGGCCAGTGCCTGCTGAGGAATTACGCTGGACTGCCGGCGGTAACATTCGTTCGGATTGGCCACGTCGAACGGTTCCAGCAGTGTGGCCTTTTCGTTGGGTGTGTTACGAAAATACAAACTGCGGCGAGGAATCAGCTGCATCTGCTGTTCAGGGATCTCCGGTCCGCCGTGAGACACATCCAGCTGACTGCTGGCAGCGAGCAGGCTGTCGCGGACGGATTCCGCTTCCATGCGTCGAGAGTTCATCCGCCACAGCCAGCGGTTGGCAGGGTCGAGCTGAACATTGGTGGCCATGGCCTGTGCAGCGGCGGGGTTGGTGGCCGGATCCGCGACGGCTGTTGCAGAACTTTGGCGGTAGACGGATGACAGCACAATCAGGCGGTGCAGCGGCTTCATTCGCCAGCCGTTCTGAATCAGTTGTGCGGCAAGCCAGTCGAGCAGTTCGGGGTGTGAGGGCTGACTGCCGTTGAGTCCGAAATTGGCAACGCTGGGGACGAGAGCTTCACCGAAATGCCTGAGCCAGATATGGTTGACGGCGATTCGAGCGGTGCGGGGATTGTCGGGGCTGGCGATCCAGCGAGCGAGTGCCAGTCGGCGGCCGGAGGATGTTTTTGGCCATGCGGGGGCGATGGGCGTGAATTCAGCGGCTCCGGAATCGCGCTGTGTTTCGAGGGTTGCGATGCGTCCGAGAACTTCATCGACTTTTTTGCGTGCGGCAGCGACCGCGGGTGAGTCCGGGGATGCTGCGGGCAGGGCTGCAGACTGGGCGGTGGACTGGGCGGCAAGCAGGGTTTCTTCAAGCAGATTCTGTGCGGTGACCAGTTCTGTGCGGGCAGCGGCAATGGCGGCCTGTTTTTCGGCGCGGGCGGCAGCGATTGCAAGCGGCTGCGCCTGGGTGGACGGCACTTCGCGACTGCGGGCGTTTTCGGCAGCCAGACGGGCTTGAAGAGCCGCCCGGTCGGCTGCGGCCGTTTCGACGGCTGCCACAGCCACCTGGGCAGCAGCCTGTTGTTGCCGTGCGGCACTGCGAAGACTGGCGGGTGTGGGAACAAGTGGCCGGATGCTGACTTCCAGAAACTCCGCGCTGCCCTGATGAACCCACAGAGCAAACCGGCCTTCACGTCGCGGAGTGGGCATGATGTAGTCGAGCTTTTGTTCGCCATTGAGCCGAATGATCAATTGCTGGTCGCGCACCGCGATGTCCACCCGCGTCTCCTCACCAACCTTCAGTGGTGTGCTGACGATGCCGGCGGCCGGATACTGCTGCTGGCCATTGAGCCGATGAAAGGCCTGGATGCTCTGGGCAGCATCGCCGGTGCTGGTGTAGACATCCTGCGAGTCACCGGGATTGAGGTAATCAAAACTGAAACCGACAGAGCGATAGCTGCCTGGCTGGAGCGTTCGCCAGCGGACAGTGGCTTCGAAGTTTCTGGGCAGCACAGGTTCAGCGGTGATGGTGGCAAAGCTGGTGACAGCTGTTTCCCTCAGGACGCCATCTTTCCACTGCCAGTCACCGCTGAGGGCTTTCCAAACGGGCGAAGGCTGCTGGAAGGTGTCCTGCAGGATTGGTGCTGGTGGCGTGGTTGGCTGTCCGGAGGCACTGACGGCGGCCGCAGCGGCTTCGGCCTGGGTGGCGGCGGCTTCAGCTGCGGCGGCGGTCGCGGTCGCCGCCTCAAGCTGGGCACGGCGTTCATTCACCAGCAGTTCAGCTCGTTGCAGCATGTCATCGGCAACCTCGGGCCGCAGATGCGGATACCACGCTTCGACAGGCAGGCTGACGGGAGTGATTTCAATGGAGCCGCCGAGTATCGCGGGGACTCCGGGCATGATGGGTCGAGTTTTGTCGGGGTAGCGGTTATCACCGCGTTCAAAGAGGAATGTCGGGGCTTCGGGTTCGCGGTCGAAAACGCGGGCGATGCCTTCTTTAAGCACCGGTCCGAGCGTGGCATCTTTCTCGGTGTTCAGATTACCGGAGAACGGGTCGGTGCGGACATCATGAGGTTCAAAGAAGGCGCGAAAGCGGTAATAGTCTTCGTGTGTGATGGGGTCGAACTTGTGATCGTGACAGCGGGCGCAGCGAAGTGTCAGTCCAAGGAAAGCCTGGGCGGTTTGTTCGACTGTTTCAAACATCCAGACGTTGCGATCGAACTTATACCAATTGCGTCCCAGAAAGCCGGTGGCTCGGAGCACATCGGGGTCTGCAGGAGCCAGCTCATCACCGGCCAGCATCTCCTGAATCATGCGGTCATAGGGTTTGTCGGCATTGAGTGATTCCACGATCCAGTCCCGCCAGCGCCAGATGTGTCGCTGGCTGTAGCGAATCTCGTTGATGCCACGGCTGCCGTACCAGTCACTGTAACGCCAGACGTCCATCCAGTGTCGTCCCCAGCGCTGCCCGTATTCGAGCCGGTTAAGGAGCTGGTCAACCGTCTTTTCGTAGCGCTGTGGGTCAGAATCGGCCAGCCAGGCCTGGAGTTCAGCTCGCGTCGGGGGAATGCCGATCAGATCGAGATAAAGACGGCGAAGGAGGACTTCGGGGCGAGCATCCGGGCTGGGCTGGAGTCCTGTGCTGTCGTGCTGTTGTGAAATAAACGCATCAATCGGATTGCGAACCCATGCTTTTTGGTTGACTTGAGGAACCGGAGGTGAATGGATCGCCCTGCAGGACCACCATGCCGCGGGATCTGCGGGAGGTTGTTCGTCGGCAGGAAAGCGGGCACCGGCGGCGATCCAGGATGTGACCAGTTCCAGTTGTTGCCGGTTGAGCCGTTCGCCTTCCCCGGCAGGCGGCATTCGCAGGGTGTCGTCGGATGAGTTGACCTTCTGCAGGAGCAGACTTTGTTCGGGTTGACCGGGAATCACGGCGGGGCCGGATTCGCCGCCGTGATGAATTCCGCCGCCGAAGTCCAGCCGGAGTCCGCCGGCCTGCCTGAGCACCCCGTGGCAGGCTGCACATTTCTGTGCCAGCAGGGGCCGAATCTCGCGTTGATAAAGGTCGTCAGCGGACAGCGGTGAGCAGCAAAGGCAGAACAGGAGTGCTGTGAGGCCACCGCACAGGTGCAGTCGGGGAGGCACGGCCTGAAGAATCTGCTTCGAGAGTGCCGGAACCTTTGCTGACGTGTTGATCATGCCACACCCACCGATTGTTCAGCTGAGGATTTCATGGATGACGTGGCCATGCACGTCGGTCAGTCGACGATCGACGCCATCGTGACGAACGGTGAGTCGCGTGTGGTCGATGCCGAGCAGGTGCAGGATGGTGGCATGAACATCGTAGACCTGAGTGGGGTTGCTGCGGTCGAGCGGCTTATAGCCCCATTCGTCAGAGGGACCGTGGCTGATACCACCGCGAATGCCGGCTCCGCAGAGCCAGTTGGTGAACACCCATGGATTGTGATCACGTCCTTTGCTGCCCTGAGTTGAGGGCATGCGTCCGAACTCGGTGGTCCAGAGGACGATGGTGTCTTCGAGGAGTCCGCGCTGTTTGAGGTCCTGAAGGAGCGCTGCGGTGCCGATGGCCATACCCATGGCGAGCGGCTTGTGGTCGCGTTCGATGTCCTCGTGGCTGTCCCAGTTGCGACGCGGGAAGCCGTTGTCGTTGCCGCTCCAGATCTGAATGAATCGAACGCCGCGTTCAAGCAGGCGGCGGGCGATGAGACATTTGCGGCCGAAGTATTCGGCCTCCTCCGGAATGTTGATTTCAGCAGGCCATGATCCGCCGGTCTCGGACAGACCATACATAGCTTTGGTGGCAGCAGTTTCCTGTGACAGATCGAAGGCCTCGGGGGCACTCAGCTGCATCCGTCCGGCCAGTTCGTAGGATCTGAGGCGGGATTCCAGACGGGAATCTCCCGGCCTTTGAGAATTGTAGCGCGCGTTCAGTCGCTGCAGGAGTTGGCGGCCGTCGGCTTCACCCGCAGGTGTCAGGTAGTCAGCCGTGGCCTGCAGGTCTTCAATCGGTTGTTCACGCTGCGGATAGATAATCGTTCCCTGACTGGATGCCGGCAGAAAGGCAGACGCCCAGTTTCGAGGACCGTTGCTGGCAAAGCCACGGTGGTCGGGAAGCACCACAAAGGTCGGAAGGTTTTCGTTGAGCGATCCAAGGGCCCACGTCACCCACGCGCCCATGCCCGGAAATCCAGGCCGATCAAATCCCGTCGACTGCAGATAGGTGGCCTGACTGTGCACACCGGTTCGGCCCGACATGTTGTGAATGAAGGCCATATCATCGACGACGGCCCCGAGCGGCTGTACAACGTCACTGAGGAACTTGCCGCTTTCACCGTAAGGACGAAAGGCGAACGGCGATTTCATCCACGGACCAAGACCATTTTGAAAGGCCTCAACCTTTTCACCAAAACTGGATGGTTCGCCATGGTGCTTTTCCAGCTGCGGCTTGTGATCCCAGAGATCAAGGTGACTGGCGGCGCCGCCCATGAACAGCTGAATGATGCGTCTGGCTTTCGGCGGGTGATGCAGCACTTTGAGAGTGCCACCCGCGCCGACCGCATCGAGGCCCTCTGCAGCCGGGAACACAGCCGAGGCCTGCGCAGACCGCGTGGATTCTTCGTGCAGCATGATGGACGCGGCCAGAGCGGCAAATTCAGATGCCGCGTGCAGACTGCGTCGACGCGTGGGCAGAAAGGCAGGAGCCCAGTTCGTCATGGTGAAATCCGAACTGCGGAAGAGTGTTGTGGGGGGGGAGAAGCAGTGGTTGCGTGAGTGTACCGTCTCAACGCTCCTGAAGTCACGTGAAAAGCCCGCCGATTGTCGGGAACTCGGCCTGCGTGGTTGATTGGGACGGTGCGGTCACTTAGGGTGCGGCTAATGGTAAACATGACTTCGAAGCTGAGAGGAAGCTTTTCGGTGACCTGCAGAACTTTCGTGACTGGCATCTTCTTCCAGTTCATCCAGCTGGCCTGCCTCTGCCGTTGTCCGGCAGACGAGCCGATGGAAATCATCGTCACGGACTCCGCCACCGGTCGCGGAATTCCGCTGGTCGAGCTGGTGACTGTGGACGACGTTGTGTACGTCACCGACAGCGCCGGCAGAGTTGCTCTGGATGAACCGGACCTCCGGGGACAGTCACTGTTTCTCAAACCCCGTTCGCCAGGCTATGAGGCGGCGAAGGATGGCTTCGGCATCGCAGGCACACGCATCCTTGTTCAACCCGGCGGAAAAGCTCAGATTTCGCTCGAACGGAAAAACATGGCTGAACGCCTGTACCGCATCACTGGCCGAGACGTGTACCGCGACAGTCTGCGTTTGCATCATCCGGCCCCGATTCAGGCTCCGTTGAGCAACGGGCTGGTTGCCGGGCAGGATTCTGTGCAAACCGTCGTCTACCGAAATCGACTGTACTGGTTCTGGGGCGACACCAGTCGTTTGTCATATCCGCTGGGATTGTTTCGCACAGCGGGAGCCATCAGTGACGTGCCGGGGCCGGGTAAGTTGCTGCCTGATATGGGCATTGATCTGGTTTATTTCACAAATGCGGAGGGATTTGCGCGGGCGATGGTGTCGCTTCCGGAGTCAGAGGGAGTGGTGTGGATCCAGGGACTGGCGGTCGTCCCCGATGCGACAGGGCGGGAACGAATGGTCTGCAGCTATTCCCGCCGCCGCGGGCTTGAACAGCCATTGCAGCAGGGACATTTGATCTGGAATGACGACAAGGAAGTCTTTGAAAAACTCAGCGACTTCCCGCTGGAAGAAAACTGGCGATTCCTTCAGGCCCATCCCATCCGCCAGACGATCGAAGGTCGGGACTACCTTGTCTGTGGAAACCCGTTTCCGGTGGTACGGATTCCGGCGAATGTGGAGGCGTTAAGTCAGCCGGACCTCTGGGAGTCCTGGACCTGCCTTGGCGCTGTCAGCGATGCCGATGCCCCAGCACCTGTTCGGGGCACTGATGGTCGTCCTGAGTGGGGCTGGAAACGAGCTTCTCCGGTGACGCAGCAGTTGGAAGAACGCTGGCTTCGAAGTGGACTGATGCAGCCGGAAGAACTGAGATTTCTTCCCAGGAACGCGCTGGATTCGGCCCGGCGAGTGCTGCTGCACGGCGGCAGTGTCAGCTGGAATGACTGGCGACAACGCTGGGTGCTGATCGGCAATGCACAACACTGGGAACGCGGATCCGCTTCGTTCCTCGGTGAGGTTTATTACTCGGAAGCAGACAGCCCTCAGGGGCCATATTCGAAAGCCCTGCTGATCGCCACTCATCCGGGTCAGTCATTTTACAACCCCTGCCAGCACCCGGAATTTGCTGAGAGCGGCGGGCGACGGATTCTGTTCGAGGGCACCTACACAAATATGTTCACAAATTCGCCAGCCACTCCGCGGTATAACTACAATCAGCTGATGTATCGGCTGGACCTTGGGAATTCCAGATTGTCTGACGTCTTTGGTGAACGGCTCAATCCCTGAACAGATCGCCTGGTTGTACTGGTGTTCCAGGAACGCTCAACCGACAATTGCGGCGTCTTCAGGCCTGGCTGCAACGACATCGCATCAGCATCACGCCACGCTCTTCCCACGCGCCGTATGGTTGCGGGCGTTCCGCGTTTCCTGGTTTGGCCTGCAGCAGCGCCGGCACGTACGCAGCAGACACCCCCTGCGATCACGGCCTGTAAGGCCAGTTCCACCAGCCCGGGATGCAATCCTGGGCCCCCGGCCCGAGCGTTCTTTCGGCATTCAGGTGCCAGGCACCTTTGGGTAGAATTTCTTGTGTTTTAGCAGCTGAAGACGCATCGCTGTGCGCGGCTGTGCAGGCCGCGAGTCCGGACCCTGGCCCCGGCGCGCTGGCAGTCATTTCTGCCCGCGGGACATCGATGGTTCCCGTGGGTGTGTGTGGGGGGGGGTGGGGACGTGATTCCCCTGTCGGGACTGGCGTTGATGAAGTGGCCGGAACATGGCCCGGGCGAACCTTGGATTCACTGTCGCCCCGCCACATCTCGACACACGCCCGCCACCCTGAATACGGCGGGATCCTGCTAAGCACTGCCACTGCGGGGCGACGACGTCCCGGGGACGCGTAATCTGGCATTTCATACCTTGCTGACTGGAGCTGGCCTTACAGGGCGAAAATGCAAAACCGGGAACACAACGAGGCATCTCGGTTTCCTGCACGCCCGCCCAACCCACCTGGGATTGACCTGCTGCCGCATTTCCAGCAGACTCCGGAAGTTTCGAAGTGCTTTCGGCATTGATCGCCGATGATTGCTGTTTTTTCCTACCGCAGTGTGGCCGCATGAATTCAGGTCCCAAACCCGACCGACTGGAACTGGCACGACTGGAGAAGCTGGAGAAGATCCAGTCGCTAGGTCTTGATCCATGGGGGAGTCGTTTTGACAACCATGAGGCGTTATCAGCGGTGCGCGCCCGGTGTCCGCAGGAATCGGGAGTGGACGGCGAGCTGGTTCGAGTTGCGGGTCGCATCATGGGCCGTCGCAAGGCGGGTAAGCTGCGGTTTATCGACCTGCAGGACCAGACCGGCACGATTCAGCTGCTCTGTTCGCGTGGCGAGATGTCGGACGAGCAGTGGGAGCTTGTGGGGGCTCTGGACGACGGGGACCTTGTGGGCATCGACGGCCCGCTGCGTCGCACGAACACAGGTGAAGTTTCGGTGTTCGTCCAGCGTCTGCACATTCTCTGCAAATCCCTGGCGCAGCCACCGGAAAAATTTCACGGTCTGAAGGACGCAGAGATTCTCGTTCGTCAGCGGTATCTGGATTTGATTTACACCGAGGGCGTGCTGCAGCGAATGCTGAAACGCTCCACGATCATCGATTCCGTCCGCCAGACTCTGCGGCAGCAGCGATTTCATGAGGTGGAAACGCCGGTGCTGCACGCGATCGCCGGGGGTGCCGCAGCGCGGCCATTCATTACGCACCACAATGCGCTCGACATGCCGCTTTACCTCCGCATCGCGCTCGAACTGCACCTCAAAAGATTGCTGGTGGGGGGCATCGAGAGGGTCTATGAGATCGGTCGCGTTTTTCGGAATGAAGGTGTGGATGCAACCCACAATCCTGAATTCACGATGATCGAGATCTACCAGGCCTATGGCAACTATGAAACGATGATGGAACTGACAGAGCAGATCATTGCGAACGCCTGTGTCGCTGTGAACGGTGGCCTGCAGATTCCATGGAACGAAGGTACGATTGACCTCACACCGCCATGGCCCCGCCGTCGTTACGCCGAGTTGTTCCTTGAACATGCAGGCTGCGACATGCGTGACGAAACAGCCGTCGCTGCCGTTGCGGCAAGGCTCGGTATCGAAACCGCCGGAGTCCACCCGGATGTGCTCATCAGCGAGGTCTTTGAACGAACGGTCGAAGATCATCTGCATGGGCCTGTGTTCGTGATCGATTACCCGGCATCACTCTGCCCGCTCACCAAACGCAGCAGCTCCGACCCGTCCATTGCAGAGCGTTTCGAACTGTACATTCGGGGTATGGAGCTGGCCAACGCTTACACGGAACTGAACGATCCTCGGCTCCAGGAAGAGCTTTTCCGGACACAGCTGGCGGGCCAGTCCGAAGAAGACTCGATGGCCAAAATGGACCACGACTTTGTCCGCGCTCTGAAGGTTGGAATGCCGCCTGCCGGTGGTCTGGGAATTGGCATCGATCGCCTCGTGATGCTGCTCACTGACAGCCGTGCGATCCGCGACGTGATTTTCTTTCCACTGACCCGACACGAACAGCCCGCTGGAGCAGCCCCGGCATCTTCGGGTAAAGCCGGCGGTGTCCAGCCACCGGCAAATTCAGCGAACGCAGACGGCGGCTGAGTCAATCAAAGCAGGTAATGGAGTACTCACGATGTATAAACTGCTGCTCTGCATTCGCTACCTCAAAACTCGCTACATCGCGCTGGCCTGCATCGTCAGTGTCATGCTGGGCGTGGCAACGATGATTGTGGTGAACAGCGTGATGGCCGGTTTCAGCACCGAAATGCGTGATCGGCTCCACAATTTCCTGTCGGACATTGTGATCGAGTCACGCGGGACGGAGGGCATTCCGAATGCTGACGTGCAGATGGACCGCGTGCGCGAGGCTGCCGGTGAATACATCGCCGCCATGACGCCGACGATCGAGATTCCCGGAATGATGACGTTCACGGATCCGTGGAGCGGAGAGACGTTCACGCAGCCGGTCCAGATTCAGGGCATTGATCCGGCCGGCAAGGCTTCCGTGGGACCGCTTCACGATTATCTGGACAGTTTCAACCCAGTCATTGAAGACGGAAAGACAGTTCGCGAACCGCTCCGAAATCCCGGCGACTCTGTTGGCTGGGAACTCACGTCCGCAGGGATGGAACATCGTCGCAGGAACCAGGAACGGCGGCGTATGTATCTGCGGGAAATTCAGTCGCTTGGCGATTCTCTGCTGCCCGGTCGAAAGCCTTCAGGCAGCGCATCCGATTCTCCTGACTTCGACACTCAACCGGCTCCTCAGCAGCCCGGCTCGGCAGCTGCCCCACAGGAGGCAGCACCCAGTGACGCGCCTGCAGCCGTTCCCGACGCTGCCGCGCCGGAATTCGACTCTCTCCTCACCCAACCGCCTGAGCAGTCTCCCGAATCATCCTCGGAGCCATCCCCTGAGCCATCCGGGGAAGTCAATGACATGCCGGGTGATTCGACAGGAGGCAACGTATTTCTGGCGGATCAGCAGCCGCAGGATTCGATCCGTGAAGAGCCGCTGGAGACCCGTGTTTACATCGGCGAGGGGCTGGTCAGTTTTCAGGTGCGGGACGAGGAAACAGGCCGGACGCGCAAGGTGATGATGGTGCAGCCCGGGGATGACGTGATCTTCAGCACTGTGACGGCCAAACGGCCCCCGGAAGTCACCAAATTTCAGGCCACGGTTGTGGACTCGTTCCGCAGCGGGATGGGTGAGTACGATGGTTCGATTGTGCTGATGAATCTCGAATCACTGCAGAAGAACCGCGGTATGCATCGAAACAACGCAATCACATCGATCCACATCAAGCTCCATGACTATGCAAACGCTCCTCAGGTGCTGAAGGCACTTGAGCAGGCCTTTGAACCGGGAATGGTTTCCATTCGCACATGGGAAGAGAAGCAGGGTTTGCTCTTGTCCGCGGTGGAAGTCGAGACGGCCATTCTGAATGTGCTGCTGTTCATGATCATCGCCGTAGCCGGGTTTGGTATCCTCGCGATCTTCTACATGATCGTTGTTGAAAAAACGCGGGACATTGGGATATTGAAGTCGCTTGGGGCGAGTTCTTCCGGTGTCATGAGCATTTTCCTGTCATACGGGCTTGGGCTGGGCTTTGTCGGCAGCTCGGCAGGGGTGGTACTGGGACTGTTGTTCGTCAGATACATCAACGAGATAGAGGACGTGCTCAGCTGGATCACCGGGCGAAAGGTGTTCGACGAGAAGATCTATTACTTTTTCGAGATACCGACGAGTGTGAATCCGTGGATGGTGTTTTGGGTAGCAGCGGGAGCGACGGGGATTGCAGTGCTGGCCAGCATTCTTCCGGCCCGCCGCGCGGCTCGACTGCATCCCGTTCGGGCCCTGCGGTTTGAATGACGGCAGGTGAAACAGGAGGTGCAGTGATGATCGAAACAGAAACACTCAAGGTGGGGAAGCCGCTGATTTCGGCGGATGCAATTTCCAAAACCTACGACAAGGGACAAGTTAAGGTGCCCGTGCTTCGGGGGGCTGGTCTGAGTGCGCAGCGAGGCGAGTTTATTTCGGTGATCGGTCAGAGCGGTTCCGGGAAAAGCACGCTGCTGCACGTGATGGGACTGCTCGATTCGCCTGACGCCGGCGAAGTGTTCCTTGATGGCAACCGCATCGATAACCTTGCGCCGGCTGCAAGGGATCAGCTGCGAAACCACGTATTTGGATTCATCTTCCAGTTCTATCACCTGCTACCAGAGCTGTCGCTGCTGGAAAACGTCATGGCACCGCTCATGATCCGCCATTCGCTGCTGGGATTCTGGAAGAACCGCCGGGAGATTCGGGAAGCGGCGCTGCAGATCACCGAGGAGGTGGGTTTGAGCCATCGTCTGCGGCATCGCCCTTCGGAATTGTCGGGCGGAGAAATGCAGCGAGGCGCCATCGCGCGAGCCCTTGTCGCCCGACCCGAAATTCTGCTGGCTGATGAACCCACCGGAAACCTCGATGCCGAAACCGGAGCCGGCATTATGGAACTTCTGCAGCGCCTGAACCGCGATCAGAAACTCACAATCATCATGGTCACTCACGACGAATCCATCGCCGCCCAGGCTCATCGCACCGTGCAACTGAAGGAAGGTCGAATCCAGGGCGTCGCCTGGGAAGACGCCGCGTAGGCGACTCTTCACAACTTACTGATCTGCCTGAGCCCAGTCAGGCCAGTATTCAGGGAGCGGTGCCCGGAAGGTGAGCGACTGCTGTGTGATGGGGTGCTGGATCGTGAGCGACGTACTGTGGAGTGCAATGCCGCGTGGAAAGGGGCGTTGGCTGCCGTAGCGAGTATCTCCCAGAATGCAGCAGCCGGTGGCGGACAGCTGCACGCGAATCTGATGCTTGCGGCCGGTTTGGAGTTGAATGTCGAGCAGTGCAATGTCGTGGTGGCGAGCCAGCAGGCGATAGTCCAGCAGTGCCTGTCGAGCACCGGGAATACCGGCGCCTGAGACTTCCACACGTCGGGCTGCTTCGTGGTGTCTGAGCCAGTGTTCGAGACGGCCAGCCGGCAGGGACGGAGCGGGTGACACCAGTGCACGATAAGTTTTTCGTGCCTGATGGAGGCGAATTTGTTCGCTGAGTCTGGCGGCCGCTTTGGATGTGCGAGCAAACAGGAGAACCCCGGTCACCATCGCATCCAGCCGACTCACCACCCCCAGATAAACTCGCCCCGGTTTCTGAAATCGGCGCCGAATATCCTTGACAGCCAGTTCGAAGGCGGTCTCTGCACCTGGCTCAGCACCCATGGTGGCGAGCGGAGCGGGCTTGTTGAGAACGTAGAGATGGTTGTCTTCGTACAGGAGCATTAGTCCGCCACAGCTTCAGCCAGAGCCTTCCGATAGACGCTGGCCGCATGGTCGTACGCCGCGCGGGCCGCGGGGCGTTCAGCTTCCCGAATGCGTCCAAGTTTGGCGTTCCAGCAGACTTCGACGGCATCAAGACACCACTGCGCACTTCGGCGGCTGGCACGAATCGGCTGGCCACCGACATGCACAAAAATCGGATTGGTATGCACCGAAGGCAGAATTCGCACGGCGACCCACGAGGACGCCGGCAACTCCACCGGTATCTCAAACGCACGCATCTGACCGTCCGCTTCCAGTTCACGCGCGGCAGCCACCTCACCATTCACGATCACCTCTACCGGTACGCTGCGGGACTTGCCAATCCGACAACGCTCGATGTGCCAGTAGGGCTTGTCGTCCATTCGTCGGCTGCGGACAGACTCTGTGAATTCCGTCGGCTGGTCTGCAAGGAGGGCCGCAGCATCGAAGGACACCGTCACTTTCTGCGGGCCTTCGAGATCAAGTCGGCTGACACCCGCAGGTGTGCGTTCGCCCAGTTTTCGGCCGTTCACGCGAAAGTCCAGAATGTGGCTCAGGCCATCACCGCAATAGCTGCGGCCGTCGCGAAGCCCCTCCACCCACGCATCGTAGCTCAACGGCTGATCGGGAGGCAGGCTGACGTAGATCCGCCCCAGTCCCACGCGGTCGCCATAGATACAGGGGAAGTCCGTTTCGCCGCTGATGCGAGTTGTCATGCCGCAGTTGAGTGTGTGATACCAGACGTTGAGTTCCCAGACAGCAGGAGTGTCAACGGCTGAGATAAAGTCGCATTCGCCATGAGTCGTCGTGACCACGTATTCATTGGCTCCAATGCCATCGAACTTTGGCATCGCGTAGTCCGGGAGCTTTGCCGCAGCGACCCCCTGCCAGCCTTTCGGAGCACCACCCCACGGCTGACCATGAAATTCACGCGAACCATCCGGCATCACATCGGGCAAAGCGAGTCCCCAGCCGCTGTGGCTGTAACCCGCAACCCCTCCCTGTTCCCGGGTCCATTTGAGCACTGGCAGAGTCCAGCTGGGCCAGTCTTCGAGCCGTTGTGTGCCGGGGTAGTCATCTTCAGTGAGTTTGAGCAGGCAGAGGTGTCCGGCGTGTGAGGACGGGAAGCCGCTGACTTCCACGTCATATCGCATCAAATTCTCTTTTGTCGAAAGCTGCGACACGGCTCCGCTGAAGAATTCCTTTTGTGTGTACCAGCAGGGGCCCCAGCTGAGTACACAGCCGACATTCAGGTCTTCGCCCAGCAGATGCCTCAGCATATCCTCCGGGCCCACGCCCTCGGTGGGGCTGTCGTAGTGCGCACAACCGGCGGCGTGCACGTGATGATCTCCCGAATACCAGCCCCGACTCGCTGCATGGATCCAGCGCTGCAGGCGAAATGACATCTGGTGCTCTGACGCATCCGGAACAACCATCTGATGCTTCTGCGGCAGATACTCCGGACCGCGATTGACCAGCACCGAGTATTCTCCCGGTGGCAACAGCACAGACTCACCGTCATTCCGATAGATCTGCTCGTGAAAGAAAAAATCCGGAGCCAGTCTGCGGGAAGGCAGCGGAAAGGTGCGTCCGAGCGCATCTCGAATGACAAATGAAGCTGTCGTCGGCGAACCATCCTCATCCTGCACACGAAGAACCACCTTCACGGCCGGCTGGCACTGAAAGAGCACCGGAATGGCACTCCGAAAACCCAGATCCTGCGTGCCCGCGCCGATGTGAAAACTGAGCAGCGCTTCCCGGGGACCGGCATCACGACTGTATAACTGCACCACCTGATATTCGACAGGCAGTCCCGAGAGCGTGGCCTTCAGGGGCTCGCGGCGGAGGACCTGCAGGTCGAGAAAGCGGTCCGGCACATCCTCGGGATTCACCAGTTTTTCCTTACGCCGCGGCTCTTCCCGAGCCCCGCGCCCCTGCTGATACACAGGCAGTGCGTTCGGACTCTCCAGCTGCAGCGGAGGATTGATGCCAGCCTCGTTGTGTACCTTCACCAGAAATGTCCGCCAGCCCTGCTGCAGCAACTGCTTTGCTACAGGTCCCTCCGTTACCCTCACGCGACTTTCCGGATTGATGGAGACCAAAGCCAGACAAAGAGGATCAAGTATGCGCTGAATCTGCTGCACAGCCTGGCGATCATCCGTGTTTACCATCGCCTCCTGCAGCTGCTTCTGAACCGCTTCTGAAAGTGGTGAGCCGGCAAACTGCAAAGCCTCATTCAGTCTGCGCACCGCAGAAACAAACGGCTGCCGCTCCACTGAGGACACCACCGGAAAATCTTCGCTCGCTGCCGAGGACAAACCACTCAGCAGCATCAGGCTTGTCAGGACACTCAAGAAACGCGTGCGAAACAGCATCGGTAACCTCGTTTCCGGATTTCAAGGGGGTAAGGAAAAAGTTCCAGAGCCACACCACAACCCGCGTGCATACGTCGGATCATGATGATGAGCCACCGGGCCGCAGCCCAATAGAGGTATTGGTTTTCTGGCAGGTTCGCGTGCCGCAGGGAAAAGCTCCTGCTGAGCCGAATCCCCTTCGCTCCACAAAACGCAGACGCTGGGTCAGAGCGTTGGAGGTTGGGAGTTGGAGGCCGGGAGGAGGAACTTGAGAGGGGAGAATGGGAAGAAGGATTGTAAAGTCAGAGGTGCCAACGCAGCAAACGACTGACGAAGCAGCGGTTGGGCGGGAGCCCCCGGCGATGTTTCGCACCGAAGGTGCGCGCGCTGCCACGGGCGTTGGCGGAGCGTTGGCAGGGACGTTCGCCCGCAGGCTGCCGCCATGCGGCTGAACAGCGGCTGAAATGAGACGTGTCAATTGGCAGGCAGGATTGAAGTATCCCAATCTGCCCGTTTTTTAACGTCTCACCATTCCAGCTTCGTCCTCCTGGCCTGCCGTACACCAGAACGCCAACGCCAACGCCACTGGGCTGCCGTCCGGCGACTCGGGGGGCACTGACTAGCCAACCACTCCCGCGCTGACAATTTGCCCACCGTTTGCTGCCGCGTCCGGTCCCAGTTCCAAAACCCAGTCACACGCTGTCAGCACATCTGAGTGATGTTCGAGAACGATGACGGAATGCTTCAGCAGGACGAGTTCGCGCAGGTGCTTAATCAGTCGCTGCACATCGTACGCATGGAGGCCGCCGGTTGG
>JBJTOP010000134.1:0-2186 GCA_046074645.1 Planctomycetaceae bacterium
ATGCGGCTGAGATTGCGTTTGGGATTGCGTTTGGGATTGCGTTTAGAACCAGCGGCTGGGCGGAAGCCCCCGGCTGTGTTTCGCACCGAAGGTGCGCGCGCTGGCGAGTGCGTTGGTGGGGCGTTTGCAGTGTCCTTTTGCCCGCAGGCTGCCGCCATGCGGCTGAAACGGGCGATTGTGCGGCTGACCTCAAGTTGCATGGCACCTGCAGCGAAAATCAGGCGTGCAACAGATGTCAATCCCCCGGTAACGTTGCGTGCCAAAGCACCCGGAACCGCATCAGAAACGCACCAAAGCCTGACCGGCCGATTGACATCGACCGCACGCCACACTGCGTTTTTGTGACTCAATCCAGTCGCGGGATGTCAACTGGCAGGCAGCACTAAAATCATCCCAATTTGCCCGGCTTGACTTCACTTCACCATCCCAGGGCGAGGCTCTTGCCGAGCCACCCAACCCTGGCCCGCGCTATGAGCGATTGCCCGCGTTTTTACGGAGCAGCAGTGATCGTCGCAGTGCGCGCGGCAGAGATGCGGCTCAGCAGGAGTTTCGGCCTCCCGACACCGCATTTTGTCAGAAGATCAAGTCCATTGGGCGGCGCCCGCCGGTTGCGTTTTGCACCAAAGGTGTGCACACTGCGCCACGATTTGCTTTGCAGTCGCCCAATTCGCAAGCTGTGGCTTTTTCGGTTCGCTTTCTTCAGATGCCACGTTTGATTCTTCGGCCATCAATGATCCCCGGAGCGCCAATCTATGTGCCCACGCCCCCGCTTTCTGACAATTGCGCTGCTGATGTTCCTGAGCACTCTGCCTTTTCAGGACTGCCGTGCTCAGAGCACGGCTTCTTCGATTGAGGTGCACATCCGCGAGCACTACACGAAGCAGGAGCACATGATTCCGATGCGTGATGGAGTGCGTCTCTATACGGCTGTCTACATTCCTAAGGACACATCAAAGATATGGCCCATTTTGATCAAGCGAACACCATACGGATCCGGGCCCTACGGTTTGGAGAAGTACCCTGCAGCACTTGGCCCCTCCGAACAATTCGCGCGAGCCGGTTACATCTTTGTCAATCAGGACGTACGAGGTCGGTTTCTTTCTGAAGGCACCTTCGAACAGGTCCGCCCGCACCTCCCCGCTAAAAATGGTCCGCAGGATATCGATGAGAGTACGGACGCATGGGATACCATTGACTGGCTTGTGAAGAACTTACCGGGCCACAACGGAAAAGTGGGTATGGCCGGCATCTCTTATCCCGGTTTCTATGCCTCAGCGGGCATGATCGATGCTCACCCTGCTCTTGCTGCTGTGTCGCCGCAGGCTCCTGTTGGCGACTGGTACTTTGACGACTTCCTGCACCACGGCGCCTTCTTTCTGGCCCACGCATTCCGCTGGCTCAACAGCAATGCTCAGGAACGCCCTCGACCGACCACCGAACGTGCTGCCCCGAATGCACTGCCATCCATTGACGGCTATCAAATGTTCCTTGAAGCAGGAACGATTACCGAGATCAATCGCCGCTGGCTGAAGGACAGTGTGCCCTTCTGGAACGAAATGATGGCACATCCGAATCGCGATGAATTCTGGCAAAAGCGAGCAATCCTGCCGCACCTGAAAAATACGGCTCCTGCCGTGATGGTGGTCACCGGATGGTTTGACGCAGAGGATCTGTACGGTTCATTCAAGACTTATCAATCCGTCGAACAGCTGAATCCGACTGTCAACAACGTACTGGTCGTCGGGCCGTGGATTCATGGCGGCTGGGCGTCCACTCGCGGTGACAGACTCGGGCAAGTGTCCTTCAACTCACCCACCGCCGAACATTACCGAGCGGAAATTGAGTTCCCGTTCTTCGAGAAATATCTCAGAGGCCGCGATCTCGTAGCGCCAGCCGAAGCAACCGTCTTTGAAACCGGCTCCAACACCTGGCGAACCTTCGACAAATGGCCCCCCCATAACGCTGTGCCATCGCGCCTGCGACTGCTGCCGAATGGAAAACTTGCTGTTGAAACCGCTTCCGGAAAGCTGTTGCAGGATTCCGCACCGATTCCTCTGCCGGCAGCGACCAACGACCCCGGATACGACGAATACACCAGTGATCCTGCGCGGCCGGTGCCTTACACGGAAGTCATTACCAATCGGATGACCGTGGAGTGCATGGTGGAAGATCAGCGGTTCGCTGCA
>JBJTOP010000135.1:0-5434 GCA_046074645.1 Planctomycetaceae bacterium
GGTGAAGGCCGACAAAGGAACATCGAAGAGCGAATCAGGAGCCTGCTGGACAGACTGCAGACGTGGTTGCTGCAGCATTTCGAGCCCAGGGGATTGCAGGGACTTCTGCTGAAGATATCACTGCTGACTCTTTGCAGCGTGGGGGGATATCATCTGTTCGGATTCGCAGGTATCATCCCGGGCGGGTCACTTGAGCTGTTGTGGTATGCGCTGCATTGCAGTGAAGCGAGTCCATTCGACGTCGCAACGGCCAACGAAGCCTTCCGCTTTGGCAAAGAAACCGGGTGGGCGGTGCTCTGCCTGCAAGGTGGCCTGACGGCTGCTATCGCCTGTTTCATGAGTATTACGAATCGCTGGTCGATGGAGTTAATCCGAGTCAGTGGAGAATCCGGCGTACTTTGGGCGTACCGCTGGCTGTCGCTTCCTGCCCTCCTTGTTGCCTACTTGACTTCGGGGTTTTTTGAAGGACCGATCGAGCGGTTTGTCTTTGACAGTCTGTTTTGGCTGATCTGCCTCGGTTTGACGGGATGGTCTGCTGGCGTTTGGTGGGGAGTTCTGAAGACAGTTTTGATGATCGTCTTCAGAGTGGGTTCGGCAGGTGAACTCACAACGCGGTTGTTTCTCGCGGGACGATCACAGTTCGGCATGCTGTATCTGTTGCTGCTGGCGATTTGCGGCGTGGCAGTTGGTGGTGGGCGGCTGCTCATGCTGCTGCCGTCGCCCGACGCTCCTTTTGTGTGGTTGCTGGGGGCCACCGACACCACTGGCACGAGCAGTGGTCGAGGGCTGTATCCGAAATTGTTGTCTGGTACAGGTACACCGGGAGAACCGGTATCAACAAAGGATATCTGGCTCGATTTTCAAACCGATTACGAGCGAGCCGAGCAGGAATATGTGGGACGAGAGTTTCTTATCGAGGGGATCATGACCCGCCGTTTTCCGGAGTTTCGACTCGTCTCGGAACCCGGAGGTCTGGAAAAGGTGCACTGTGACTTTGATTACCAGGATTTCCCGCTGATTATGGACAACAGGCTGTTAAACGGGATGCCTGCCGGAGAGGGCCTGAACGAGGTGCAGCTGCGTGAAGGACAGCGAGTGCTGGTGGGCGGGACCTGTCGGGGGTTGAGCGCGGAGGGGCTGGTGGTCTTCGAGGGTTGTCGCATCAATCGGTCCATGTTCCGCCGGGAATTGTGGCCAAAGGGTTTCAGTGTTGACCCTTAGCGTGGGGCCTGCACAAGGCCTGCGCCGACATCGGCTTCGCGGGCCTCCTCGATGGTGTCATACGAGCAGCTGCCAAGTAAACGGTCCTGCAACAATTGGCCTGAAACTGTGCGGGACTGCTGCTGCAGCAACTCCTGCCACAGTGCGGCCACTCCACAGACATGGGGAACGGCCATGCTGGTTCCACTCATTCGGCCAAAGCGATTTCCGGGGAGTGCCGAAAGGATCCTGACTCCTGGGGCCACCATTCGAACGCCCGTGTTGGAAAACGGCGCCACTGTGCAGCGATTCCCGGATTTTTGGAGAGCTCCGACGGCAAGGAAGCCACTCGCCGCAGCCGGAAGCATTCGGTGAATGACATATTCGTCCTTTTCGTGGCGTCGCGAGTCATTGCCAGCTGCGGCAGCCAGCAGCACCTGCCGGCCTCGCAGTGCCATGACCTTCTGAGCAAAGCTGCTGAACAATTCAAGGTTGTCGTGATAAGCCAGCAGAGCTCGGGAGAAGGCAACATCCGGCGGCAGTTCCGTTGCCAGCTGGTCGGCGTATCTGCGGACGTCGAAACCCAGCGACAGCGAAATGATGCTGGCTCCACCATCGACCGCCCACTGCAGGGCTTCGCAGACGGCGGCTGTATCCGAGGCTTCGCCGCCGACAACCTTGCCGATCAGAGCTTTGCGGATACCGGGAGCGATCCCGATGCGGATGCCGTTGACGGTTCCCCCGAAAATTGTGCCTGCGCAGTGAGTGCCATGGCCAGTCAGATCCGCAGCTGACTCGCCGGTGAAGTTTCGCTGTTCAATACGGCCCTGAAGATGACTGAATGCGGGATGCTCTGCGTCGATGCCGGTATCGAGCACCGCGACAACGACTCCTGCGCCTGTGAGTCGATGCTGATCAGCGCCGACGGCCTGCAGGCCCCAGGAACTGCCAACGGGGAACTGTTCGGGTTCGGTGGCGTCCGCAGCCGGTGAAATGTGGTGCAGGGGAATAATCGGGGCGATGGAAATGACGTCTCCCGTCGCTCGCAGGTCTTCTGATTCTTTGCTGGACAGGTCGATTTTTTCGATTTTCAGGTTACTGACGGTGGCACTGTCAGTTCCATACGGCTGGCCGAATATGGATTCGATGGAGTGACGGGTTTGCGGCCGCGTGCTTCTAAGCACAAGGTATGGCTGAGTGGACATAAGCCGAGCTTTCGCGGTGATGTTCCGGAGGGTGCCGCGGTCCAGGAGTCTGCGCGTCAGTGTGGGGTGGTGTTCCTTTCGACAGGATTCTAGCGGAAATCAGGAGGCTCTGGCTATGGCTGGGACGTTCGCCGTCCCGGGTATGTTCGATGAGAGGCGGGATCGAAGTGCTGGAACAGCCGGCGATTGATTTTTGAAAATTCTTTTCGAAATCTTCCGCGACGAACTGAATTTTTCGGCTGGAGCAGCGTCAGAGAGTCTGGAACAGGCTGTCGCAAAGTTGATGGCAGGAATGATCGCAACTCTGAAGGAGAACTGTCAGGTGAGCATCGACGACGTCTGGCTGGACATATTCAGTGCGCGTTACTGGCAAGCATGGTCGGGAGCCTTGCAGCTGCTCGGGCTTGAACCGGAAGCCGTGAAGACCACTCGTGCGCTGGATTTGATGCCTCGAGTTATCGAGGCCTGTCAGGGGTATGCTCCAGAGCAGTTTCTGCCGATTCTGGAGGTGGTGGTGGAGTCCGGTCGCCACGTGGGACGCCAGCTGGATGCGCTGCGGCTGGCATGGGCGTGTACCGGCGTTGGTGAGCCTGACTGGGCAATTCTTGAAGGACTGATGAAAGTCGGTGAACCGACATTAGCCAGCATCGGTCGCCAGGGAAATGCGTCAAGGATCGATGACGGGACCCTGACCAGCATTGCAGGGCTCCATCTGATCGCCCGACAAATTGGGGTCTCGAGGCGGATTATGGTTGGGAACAATGAACCGGAGCAGGGAGGCGGAGGTTTCCTGACGTCTTTGATTGCCGGCTTTCGCACGCACCCCCTGAAGGTGGCGGAGCTGACTTCGGACGATCGGCTGAGGCTTCAGGTGATTCTGCTGACCGCGCTGCAGCGGGCCGCATATCACCTGCGCGCACTCCTTGTCACTCGAACAGTTTTTCATCCCGTGCTCACAACTCCGGAAGATGGAATCACATCGTTTACAATCTGGGATGCAGCGTATTATCGAAAATTCTGCGGTTGCTGGGACCATCATCCGGACTTTACAGAGCTGCAGTGGCTGATGCTGGGCCATGCGGTCACGAACCTGAAGCAGCGCTGGGAAGGATTTGCGTGTGCGGCAGTCGCTGATCTTGCAGGCGTGCCGGTTACGGATCGCTCGTTTCCACAGCAGATCCTGCAGCGGCTGCTTAAAGGTCGTCCGCATCTGATCATCGACCGCAGTGAAAAAATCATTCGGCTGTTGAACTGGATTGGCCAGCCGGCAGCTGCGAAGCATCTCTCGGAGCTGCTGGAGCATGCGTTGCTGGACCCGGATTATCACGTCTCCGTGCATACTCTGTTCCGTTTTGTGCTGCAGCTGAGTCGATTTACGGGACTTTCGGTCAAACTGGCAGACGCGCTTCAGCGGCAACTGGCGACGATTTGTCGATCCGATGGACCTGAACTCACACAGCTGACCGGGGTACTCGATCGTGCGTCCGACGTCGGTGAGCGAGGCGTCTACCTGCTCACACAGTGTCTGCTGTGCTGCGGTCGAAGTTTCAATGTGACAGATGCGGAACGTCGACGCTTCGCGGAGCGACTGGAGAGTCATCTTGAGCGGTTGTCTGTCTGCTGGAGTGGAAGTGGCACAGGGCAGAATGAGCAGAGCCCGGGAAAAGGCGTGCCCACACACCGTCAGCTGCACCTCACGCTGCCCGAGCGGCGATTTGAAGGTCGCTGGTGGATTGAGCTGGCAGATATCTATCGCCGGTGTGGTGAGTATGACAGAGGGCAATCGTGGAAGACCCTGGAGCGAGCAGTGCCCGGATTACCGGCTGAGTCGGCAGTGACGGAATCGCTGGATCGTCTGCGCTCGTCATGTCTGGAGGAAGAGGATATGGCGGCCGGAATACTGATGTGGTATGAGCTGGCCGACGTCCTGATTTCAACCGCCGGTCGACGGACTGAGCTCGTCGATTTTCGCCAGCAGGTTGTTCGCATGATTTCCGCTGGTGAAGTACCGCTGGAGCGCGGTGACAAGGACTCGCCGCAGCAACAGAAAATCGAAGCTCTGAAACGGATGCTGCCGCCTGCGCAGTTTGTCCGCTATATGGATATGTGTATCCGTGGCTGGCCCTGCGACAATAAGGAGTTTTGTGATCTGTGTGCAGCTGCCGTTCACGAAGTGGTCCGCATCACCTACGAGGAAATCTGTCCTGGGAACGACCGTCTGGAGTTTATTCGGTCGATTCGCGGCATTCGCGGAACGATCCTTGAAACAGCCCTCGCAGCGCAGGCCGGCAGCGACGTTCGGATACCGCCTCTGGTGCTTGCCGAGTGGCTGGAACTGCTTGATCATCGGCTTCTGATTGAGCAGTATCTGACGGGAGAAGGTACAGAGAAAAAAAACGAGGGCGCTGTTGTTCCTCCGGGAACGTGGGGAGCAGAGGATACGTGGTTCGGACCAGCAGCAACTGACGTGGCAGGCGGGCTGGAATCCTGGCAACAATCATGGCGACAGGTCGCGAAACGTGTGGTAACCGATGCAGCGAAAACTCGCGTCGCAGCTCCATCGACCTGCTCCATGAGTTACGAAGAAGCCGACGTAAGGCAACCCGATCAGATCGGTGGAACACACCGGGCCGGCCGAATCCGATGTATATCGGATGTGCCTGCAGAACTGCGGGATGCAGCTGGATTCCGCAGCAGGCTGCAGCAGCATCTCGGGACTGAAACGATCTGGGTTAAAACCATTTTTGATCAGACGGGCCGGCTGAAGTGGTGGGCCTTTCAACAGCCTCGTGGTTCATCGGAGCCTCGGCTGGTGGCTTCAGGTGACAGTCGCCGCGGCGCTGCACGGCGCATTCAGCTGGAGTCCGAAATTCTGGATGCTCGGATCGAGGCGGCCTATGAAATGTGGAGCGTGCCCCTCGACGACTGGCGGCAGGCCTGGGAGGTGCTTGATCCTGGAGCTGTTCTGCGACGCCAGCTGCCTGACAATCTGGATGAAGGATCTCCGGAGCAGCAACAAGAGCGGCTGT
>JBJTOP010000136.1:0-3259 GCA_046074645.1 Planctomycetaceae bacterium
GGCACGCTGCCAATTCTGGAAGGAAACAGCATCGAGCTGATTGCGGACTACCACGGTTCGCTGGCCCGCCTTGCGGCCGACATCGAGTCATCCGTCAGTCATGTGCATTTGCTCTATTATATCTTCGGTTGCGACTCAGCCACTCAGCCGATTATCGACGCGCTGCTTCGGGCACAGGCTCGCGGCGTGCAGTGCCGCATTCTTGTGGACGCCTACGGCTCCCGCAGCCTGTTTCCGGAACTGGCGGCTGTGCTTCGTCGAGGCGGCATAGAAATTCGTGAGCTGCTCCCCACCGGACTGTTCTCCCGCGCTGGTATCCGCTGCGATCTTCGCAATCATCGCAAGCTGGCGGTGATTGATGGGCGCGTTGGCTACACCGGTTCCCAAAACCTGATTCGTCCGGACTTTCGTCCCGGGATCCGCTATGAGGAGCTGGTGGTGAGAGTAACCGGTCCGGTGGTGCTGGAACTGCAGTACGTCTTCTGCTGTGACTGGCTGCTGGAAACAGACCAGATGCTCGACAGTCCCGATCTCTTCCCGAATCCTCCCGTCACTGGCTCGATCGCTGCTCAGGTACTGCCATCCGGTCCCTCGTGGACTCCTCTGAGCCTGCAGCGAATTGTCGTCCAGTTGATTCATTCGGCCCAGCATCGCGTGGTTGTTACCACACCCTATTTCATTCCCGATGAATCGCTGCTGCAGGCGCTTCAGACAGCGGCTTTGCGGGGTGCTGAGGTACGATTGATGGTGAGCGAGCGGGAAGAGCAGTTTCTGGTGAGTCAGGCACAGCGGTCATGGTATGAGGAACTGCTTGCGTGCGGCGTAGAGATTCAGCTCTTTCGTCGCCATTTTCTTCACGCCAAGCACATCACCATCGATGACAGCATCAGTGTGATTGGTTCCTGCAACATGGACATCCGCTCATTCATGCTCAACGCCGAGGTCAGCCTGCTGATTTACGATACAGCCTTCACTCGTGACCTGCAGCAACTGCAGACGCTGGACCTGCATCGCAGTCGACCGCTGACCGCATTAGAATGGCGCCGCCGGGGAAGGATCGCGAAAGTCACCCAGAATCTCTGCCGACTGTTCAGCCCGCTGCTCTGACGGATTCTCCATCAGCAACAGTCCTGCTGCAGCGAGGGGCGTCCAGCCTTGAGAGAGAATCGAATTTGGCAGACACTGGGTGCAGTTGTCACACATCTGACCGCAAGAGTCCTGCTGAAGCCACGCCCTACATGACTGCATCTGCTCCTTCACCAACCGATTCCGGTTCCGTCACCACCGGATCGTATGGCTCGATTCCGGAACGACTCCTGATCCTCGCTGCCGCGGCCCTGATGACCGCAGCCGTTCTTCAGGCAGCCCCGCTGCAGAGCGCCAATGATCGCTCACGCTGGGCCACGGTCTGGTCTCTGGTAGAACGCGGCACGTGGCAGATTGACGAAATTGATTCGCAGCCAGGCTGGACCACCATCGACAAGGTCCGCTATCGGACGAGTGCTGCGGAGCCGTGGCATTTTTATTCGTCGAAGCCACCCTTTCTGTCCGTTCTGGCTGCTGGTCTGTACGCCACAGAAAAGGCCACGCTCGGCTGGGGGTTATCTGAGCACACCGCCGCTGTGACTCGACTGCTGCTGCTGTTCATCAATGTCCTCCCCTTCGCTGCTGCTCTGACAGCGCTTGCAGCAACACTTCGGAAGTTGAGTGTTTCGCTGGCCGTTCGCTGCCTGATCATCACCGCCGCCGGCTTCGGCTCGATGCTCAACCCCTACCTTGTGACGCTTAACAATCATACGCCAGCCGCCGCCTGCGCGATGCTGGCAGTCGCAGCTGCCATCGACCTGCGGCAGAAGGCAGCTGCAGCTGGCTTCGTGCGACTGGGTTTCTTTGCGGCGATGACCGCCTGTTTCGAGCTGCCGGCAGCTCAGTTGGGTGTGGCAGCCTTCGCGTTGGCGATCAGCACCTGCAGCCGACGCGTATGGACGCAGTTTCTCCCCGCCGCCGCCCTGCCGCTCCTAATGTTTGTCGGCTCCAACTGGTCAGTCACCGGAACGCTCAAACCCTTCTACGCCACCTATGGATCGGATACCTATATATATACGCACAATGGCATTCCCAGCTACTGGACCAGTCCCCGTGATCTGGATGCCAGTACAGAGCCGCTGCCGATCTACTTGTTTCACTGCCTCGTGGGCCATCACGGACTGCTCTCGCTCACCCCGGTGCTGTTGCTGTCTGTCCTCGGCAGCTTGCTGGTGTGGCGAAAACGCCCTAAGGCGAGTTTTCTTGATTCCACCGAGTCGGCAGTGGCGAGTACAACGGCAACGGCAACGGAAATGGCACGCAGCTCCCTGCAGCTGTGCATCGCCTGCGGTGCCCTGATGACTTTCGTGACGCTCGCGTTCTACCTCAGTCGTACTGAAAACTACAACTACGGCGGCAACTCCGTAGCGCTCCGCTGGATGCTCTGGCTGTCCCCCTTCTGGTGGCTCGCCATGGTGCCGGTCCTTGAACAGGCTGGTCGGAAGCTGTGGTCTGTTGCTGGTCTGCTGCTGCTGATTTCGATTGTCAGTGTCCAGTGGTCTCTGCACCGCCCGTGGCGTCCTTCCTGGCTCTATGAACAGCTGGAAACTGCCGGATGGATCAACTACCGCACGCCCCGTCCTCCCTTTGATCCACCTCGCAAGACGCTGTTCCCGAAGCTGCCGAAACCCGGAGTCAGAGAAACCTTTGTGAGCAGTCGGGGTGACCGTGTGACACTGCAGACGCGGGAACGATCCGGCAGCGGCGACGGCCAGCAAGGCATCGTCGTGGAAGTCGTCTCCGCACAGATTGGCGGACTGAGCGTGGTCCCATCTGCCGAGGTTCAAGGACCTGTGGAACTGCCGTCACCCGGAATTCCTCGACATCCCCAATCCCCGAACCCCACCACACCGGCTGGCCGCGCGGCCGCAGCCGTGCAGCGGATGTTCGGCTTCATTCCCTCCAGCCGCCCCTTTGCCGCCGGCGGTCCGGTCTGGATTCCCTCGAAGAGCAATCCCGGGACCGCGTGGCAAATCGAGCGTGGCGCGGTTCGCGTGGCGTTTGAAGACCCGCTTCATGGCAGCTGCGTACAGCGGTGCGACGTCAGCTTCTGCGATGACCGACCATTTGGAGTACTGCAGTGGAAGCTCACGCTGACAAACACATCCGGCGAGGACGTGCTGCACGCCGAAACATGGGCAGTCGAGGGTTATTGACGAACTGAAGTGTCCTG
>JBJTOP010000137.1:0-26461 GCA_046074645.1 Planctomycetaceae bacterium
ATGCTGTGGCGTACTGCCAGTGGGCGGGATTCCGCTTGCCGACGGAGGCCGAATGGGAATACGCCTGCCGCGCGGGGAGCCCGCATGAATACTGTTTTGGTAACGAAGAGAGCAAGCTCGGTGATTACGCGTGGTACGGGAAGAGCAGCGGCGGAGAAGTGCATCCTGTTGGTGGCAAACTGCCGAATGCGTGGGGGCTGTATGATATGCATGGGAATGTTTATGAGTGGTGTCAGGACTCGCCGCGAACGTACACGGATGAGACAGTGCTTGACCCGAGCGGGGGCGGCGAGGGTTCGGATCGCGTCGTTCGCGGCGGCAGCTGGTACAGCTACGCCCGCTACGTCCGGGCAGCCTACCGGAGCAGGAGCGGGCCGGCTAGGACTGTCTTCATCCTGGGTTTCCGCCCCCTGAGAGTTCAGCAGTAACTGCCCAGCTCAAGCGGAGCGCAGTCGCGTCGGGGCGATGTAGAGCGACCGAGGGACGAGGGAGTGAGCATCGCCCCGCACGCGACGGAGCGGAGCGGCGTGTGGTGGCGTGTGCGGTGACGCCGGATCTTGTGATTTGCGGTTAAATCGACACAGGTTTTCCCCTGGTGGAGAGTTTTTTTTCAATGAGTCCCCCGCATCCGGCGGGCCGAGACTACGAGCGGTTGGGCGGGAGCCCCAATGGTGGTCACTTTGTCGCCTTTCGCTCTGCGAAAGGGGTTCCATTGCCGTTCTTTCGCGGAGCGAAAGACGACTATCACAGCCCCCGGCTGTGTTTCGCACCGAAGGTGCGTGCGTCGGGAGGGCGTACTGGGGTGCTGCAACGGCACGAACACGGGCAAATTGGTAGATTTCAGGTCCATCTGCCAGTTGACATGCCGCGGCCGGATCGAGTCACAACAACGCAGTGTGGCGTGCGGTCGATGTCAATCGGCCGGTCCGGCCCTGGTGCGTTCCTGATGCGGTTCTGGCCACGTTGGCATGCAGCGTTACCAGTGGATTGACAACCCCCGAGCGCTTTGTCTCGGTGGAGCGGATCCAAAGAACGAAATCAGGTGTCCTTAACACCGTTTCGTCATCCCAGCCTCGCTCTCCCGGCATCAACTCCTGCCAGAAAGCCAATACTTCCGGACGTTCGTCCTGCTGGATATGCGGTGATCTTTGATTCCATAAATCGGCGCCGATTTTTCTGGACATCTGCGACTGTTGGATAAGGATGCAGTTGTCAATACCCATTCGCCCGCTGGTGCAGTTCCCGGAGAAACATCTATGGATCGCACTGAGAATCTCGAGAGTGCAACCACTGCTGATAAAGCAGCTGCCTCTGATATCCGCCTTCCGGCATTTCCCGCCTATTCTGCGCGTCCACTGCGATTCCTTCAGGGGCCGCAGTCGCGCTGGCGGGAACTGCTGTTGCTGATGCGTGCTTTTCGCGAAATGCTGAATGGCTTTCGCCATCTGCATTTTGCCGGCCCCTGCATAACTGTTTTTGGATCCGCTCGTTTCCCGGAGCATCACCGTTATTACAAGCTTGCTCGCGAAATCGGTGCCGCCATCGCTCATGAAGGGTTCACGGTCATGACCGGTGGAGGTCCGGGAATCATGGAAGCGGCGAATCGCGGAGCAAAGGAAGTCGGTGGTCGCAGCGTGGGCTGCAATATCAAACTTCCGATGGAACAGCGTCCGAATCCGTGGCTTGATCAGTTTGTTGACTTTCGTTTCTTCTTTGTTCGCAAACTGATGCTCGCCAAGTACTCGTATGGCTTCGTTGCTTTGCCCGGTGGCTATGGAACACTCGATGAACTCTTCGAAATCGCGACGCTCGTACAAACTCGCAAGGTCGAATCCTTTCCGATTGTGCTTGCAGGAGTTGATTACTGGAAGCCCATGCTGGACTATCTTCGCGATGTCATGATTCCTGAAGGTACGATTGCCGCGGAAGACGTCGATCGATTTTTTTTGAGCGACGACCCTGTCGAAATCGCTGCGCATGTCAGTCGGATTGCCAAAAGCGAATTCGGTGTTCGTGAGGTTCAGCCAAAACCACGCTGGTGGCTCTTCGAACGTTCACCGTGGCCCCGCTGAATGTCGGCGTACTGCGGTCACCGTCTTTCTGGAAGGCGGTCAGCGACGACCTAAAACAGGAGCGAGCGAATGGCGGTGCCCGCCGCCAGAACGGTCAGCCAGCCACCTGCTGCTGCAAACGTTCCGGCGGTCGCCAGCAGGATCAGCAATTCAGCTGACTGCAGCTGTACGATTGTCAGCCTGCTGCAGCCCAGCCGAAACATTGTCTGCATCTCTGTTGCCCGCAGCCTGAGCGAAAGACTGAGAACCAGACCCAGCAGCAGCAGCGTCACCACAGCGGCGGCGAGCGAACAAATCCAGACCAGCTGTTCAATTCTGAACACCATCTCCAGCAGCTCTGCGATCACCTGCGGCGGCTGAATGCACTGGACTTTGCCCGACGTATCCGCATATCTCCCCAGCAACAGTACGCGCGATTTGTCACTGGCGGGCACCGCGAGCGCGGCTGTCAACGGAAATTCATCCGGATCGCCGTGAAAGTGAAAAGAATCGCGGTTCTCTTCGGTAATTTCGATGTATGGCAAGACACCGCGGTTGACGGTCACACCCTGCCTGTCGGAGTCGTTCTCCATCAGGAGTGTCGGGTCGGTTTCCTTTGTGATTTCCTGATGTCCATGGCCGATTCCTTCAATCACCCAGGCCGTCTGAATGTCTGTAAAGACGGCAAAATCATCGGGAGAATGGGAAGCTGAGAGCACTCCGGAGACCTGCAGCTGGAGCGGATAATTGCCGGCAAGATTCAATGCGTTCTCTGGTGCGGACAGCAGCGTGTCTCCAGGTTTAAGTCCCGAGCGTTCTGCGTAGGCAGATCCCAGAATGCACTCACCCAGCAGTGCCGGGAGCTCCCCCTGAGCCGGCTGCAGCTGTCGAAACTCGAAATATTCCGGAGATGTTCCGACGATTGGCACGCCGTCCACGCCCGGTGCGGACTGTGTTCGGAAGCGGATATGCAGCGGTATGGCCGCCGCCAGCTGCGATTCATCGACCACGCGGGCATCACGCATGGTGATTACGGAAGGAGGTCTCGCTTCAAAGTACAAGGCGTGCAAAGCCAGATCCATGCGACTGCCGACTGCTCCCAGCACCAGCGGGGTGGAACCGGCCCGCTGGGAGATTTCGTCCCGGAACTGCTGGAGTGCCAGACGGACGGTGAGAGGCAGCCAGATGGTGAGTGCGAGGCTGGCAATGAGAATCAGCGACCGGCCACGGTGCCACCAGAGTGAGCGGATGGCCAGATAAAAGGCTTGAGTCATCCGCTGCTCTCCTGGTGCTCCAGGAACGATTCAAATGGGATTGTGCGATCAAATCGTGAGAGCAGTGAATGGTCGTGTGTGACCATGATCAGCGTGGCACCGGCGCGCCGCGTCTCTTCCAGCATCAGCTCCACCATGCGACCCGAATTGCGAGGGTCAAGATTGCCTGTGGGTTCGTCTGCGAGCACCAGTCGTGGTGAGAGCAGCAGAGCGCGGCACAGGGCCGCACGCTGCCGCTCACCCTGCGAGAGCCGTACAATCGAACGCCGGGAGTGCTGGCGGATTCCAACGGCATCAAGCAGATCGTGGGCGCGCGCTCGGAGTGCATCGGTGAGTCGGACGGACGGGTGGATGCGGCAGGGCAGGAGCACATTGTCCAGCACGTCGAGGTAATCGATCAGCTGAAAATCCTGGAAAACAAGCCCGATCTGCTGAAGTCGAAAGAGTCGCCTGGCAGGATCTGCCAGCTGAGTGATGCAGGTGCTGTCGATCAGAATTCTGCCGGATTCAGCTGGGAGGATTCCGGCAATCAGATTGAGCAGCGTGGTCTTCCCCGAGCCACTGGGCCCAGCCACCACAACAGACTGACCATCCTCGATCCGCAATTGCGGTACATGCAGCCGAAATACGCTGTCTCGGTAAGAAAACCGAAGCTGTTCGATCGCGATCATGATGCCGTCCAGTGCCGAAATGCCATCCGCAGCCCCGCGTGCTTCGCGACGAAGTCTACCGATTGGGCGAAGGCAGTGCGAGCGAAGGCTGGAATGACGAAACAGCATCCACACACACTCTCGTCTGTCGAATTTTTCACGACAACACGCAGCTGGATGTCTGGTAGTTGCGGATTTTGCCTCTCGCGAAGGCGCCAGGAAAAGTATCTTTGATTTCAAAAACCCCGGAAACCCTGAACCTTTGCGCCTTGGCGCCTTTGCGTGAGACCAGGAACCCTCTCGGTACTCTGACAGTGCGTTGCCTCTCGCAAAGGTGCCAGGGCGCAAAGGAAAGCATCTTTTGATTTCAAACCCCGGAAACCCTTAACCTCTGCGTCTTTGCGTGAGATCAACAGCCCTGGCAACGACTGATCGGGGGTGACAGATGTCAACTGGCAGGCAGAGCTGAACATTCTCAGGTTGCCCATTTTTTGCCGTTTCGCCCGTCCGTTGAGTCTGGTGCCTGATTGCGGATCGAAAAAGGGGTGGCACCCATTCGCTGGTACCGCGAGGATTGATTCCCGGGGATTCGCGAGGTTAAAATCCGGGAGCCGACAAAGCGGTGCCCGTTTACCAGAGCTTCTTCCGCAGGACATCACATGTTCCTTGCTTCAATCGTTCGCTCGTTGTTTCCCTCGACTTCCACCGCGAATCTCCGACTGGTGACGGTCGCGGCGATTTTGCTGATGGGGCCTGGTTTGCTTTTTGGCGACGAGGTCAAATCAGAGCGTCAGCGTCCAGTAATCCTGCTGACCGGTTTTGAGCCTTTTGGCGAAGAGCGGCCGCCGAACCCGTCGTGGGAGGGAATCGCGAAACTGAACGGCACAGACTGGGAAGGCTTTCGTTTGGCTGCCGTTCAGCTGCCGGTTGTCTGGGGAGCCCCTCTGGAGCAGCTGGAGAACAAAGTCAGGGAACTGAAGCCCGTTGCCGTGTTTTCATTCGGGCAGGGATATCCGGGGGCATTTGCGATTGAAACAAAGGCTCTGAATCAGCGGGGCGAGATACCGGACAACGCGGGCAATCTTCCGCCGCTCCCGTTAATTGTGGGCGACGGACCTACGGAACTGGATTCCTCGTTTCCTTTTGACTCGGTGGCCCGTCAGCTCAATCGGCAGGGGTTCAGCGTTCGTGTCTCAGCGCGAGCGGGTCAGTATCTTTGTGAAGAGACCCTGTATTCTCTTGAAACGCTTCGCCGCCGTATGGCGACAAAACCGACAGTAGCCTTCTGTCATGTGCCTCCACTTGGCTCCATGTTGAATGAGAAGCCTGTCGATGCCAGTACAATTCAGGAGTTTGTGCTCGCTTTTCTGACGGCCTGGAAAACTGTTCAGAATCTTCCTGTCGAGCCCGAGACGAAAGAATCGGCTGCGGCGACGACCGCGAAGCCATCAAGTGCGGACGAGTCCGGCAAGGCCGCAGCGCCCGCGGCGCCGGTGAACCCCGAGCGTGCTGCCGTGGAAAAACTGGTCCGCAACTATTTCAAGTCGTGGTCCGAACAGCGAATGCGCGACTATGCGGACTGTTTTGCCGAGAACGCCGTGATCCAGGAAGTTGACGACGGGGATGTCAGAACACAGCTCAAGGATCCCTTCGTTGTCGAACAGACAAACTACCATCGCATCGCCGTCTTCAAGGCAGTGGAAGTGCCTGTGCAGACGTCCATCAGCTTCGAAGCCGAACTGGCGCGCGTCGTGGTCTACTGGAAACTGACCGCCGGTCCCCGTGTGCAGTACGGATACGACCACTTCACGCTTGTCAAAGTCAATCAGGACTGGAAGATCGTCAATCTGGTCTTCTACGGTGTCAAAAAACCGGGGAATTAGCCTGACGATGTGTCTGCTGATTCCACCAAAGATTGCCCCAATCGGGGTACACGACTACGATTCCAATATTCGTTGCCACCGTACCGCACTTCAAGGGAGCCTCTGCCGATGACAGTTATCGACGAAAAAAATGCCCCAAAGGCCGCTGAAGCCAAAACTCAACTCGCCACTTTCGGAGGCGGCTGCTTCTGGTGCACGGAAGCTGTTTTCCTGAAAGTGCGTGGCGTGAAAAAGATCGTCAGTGGATACACTGGCGGAGCGAAGAAGAACCCGACCTACAAGGAAGTCTGTACTGGTCTGACCGGACATGCCGAAGTCATCCAGATTGAATACGATCCAGCGAAGATCACCTACGAACAGCTGCTCGATGTGTTCTTTCACACCCACGATCCCACCACATTGAATCGACAGGGAGCGGACGTTGGCACGCAGTACCGTTCGTCGGTCTTTTTCCACAACGCTCAGCAGAAGGAACTCGCGGCAAAGACGATCGCCGAACTCAACAAGTCGGGTGATTTTGACGATCCGATCGTGACAACTCTCGAAGAGCTGAAAATCTTCTATCCGGCTGAAGAATATCACCAGGATTACTTTGCCAATAATCCAGGCAATCCATACTGCATGGCGGTCGTGGGTCCGAAAGTGGCCAAGTTTCGCAAACGTTACAAAGAGCTGCTGAAAAAGGACGGCGAGTAACCGCAGAATTCATGGTGGCGCAAGATCGGGATCCTCAGTCGGAATAACGCTTCCATGGGGATCCCGGTCGGATGCAGGCCCTTCGGCCTGGAGTTTGTCCCTGAGCGAACGCCCGGTGAAGTGCTCAAGTACCTCAGCCTGGCGATGAATCACTCCGGCATCGACACCCTCGTGAACGAGGTACGTTTCCCACAGACGATGTGAGCGGACCAGTGCGGCGGCGGCCTGCCGGCCAGCCGATGTGAGCCGATATCCTGCCAGCTCAGCCACCACCCAGCCGCGAAAACGCTGTCGCTGCAGTGCCATCCATGTTTGCAGCGTTGAGGATAACAGCTTGCGCGACAACTGAGATGCCTGCACGGGCTCGTCCGCGCCCCGCTCATCCAGGCGATACATCAAAGCGATGGTGTCTTCCGCAAGGATCCGCAGTGAGAGTCGCTGGCGTCGCAGCCAGACGGCCATCAGGCCTCTGCCGGGAGCACAGATTGCTGTCACCAGAAAAATCAGGCCAGTGCAGACGGTCATCATGGCTGCCGTACTGGTACTGCGAAAGCCAAACCAGCGAGGTACGGTGACTGCGGCTGCGTCCCCGAGGATTGCAGATGCCGCTGCCACTGCGGCACTGATCAGAATCATACGGCTCAGACGGTCTGTCAGCAGCAATGCTGTCGAAGGGGGGACAATCAGCATTGCAACCACAAGAATGTTTCCCGTTGCCTCAAAACTGGCGACCGTTGTGATGGCGACAATCACCATGAGCAGATAGTGCATCAATCGTGCGCTGCAGCCAGCCGTTGTTGCCAGCCCGGGGTCAAAGGAACTGATCAGAAGCTCTTTAAACATCAGGACAATGAACGCGATATTAATCAGCAGCACGATCGACAGCATCAGCACCACTCGAGGAATCCCGAAACCAGCGATGGTGACTGTATCGAGTGGTGAAGCCTCCAGCACGCCGTACAGCACGCAGCCTGGGTCGAGGTCAACACGCGGCGCGGCCTGAGACATCAGCAGCAGTCCGGCCGCGAAAAGAGTAGTGAAAACGACTCCGATCGACGCACCCTCGTCCACCTTTCCAACGTCTCGAATCCACTGCGTCAGCATCGCAGTGATCAGTCCGGTGGTCACCGCGCCAGCGAAGACAGGTAACCCGGAACGACTCTGAGTGATCCAGAAGGCGAGGGCAAGTCCCGGGAGGACCGCATGGCTCACCGCGTCTCCAAGAAGACTCATTCGTCGCAGCACCAGAAAATTTCCGGGGAGTGATGCTGCGACCGCACACAGCAGACCTCCCAGCATCACCCAGCCGTCATAGCTCCATGTCCAGCTCTGCAGTCCATCCATCACGACACTTCCTTTGCGTGGGGGCTTTGGGGAATGATGCGACGGCCTCGTTCCTGCTCCATGAGCTGTTCCAGTCGGGCGATTAATGCGGGTTCCAGAACATGTTCAACCGCGTCCGCCTGCCGGTCCACTCGGGACGCTGCAACGTCGGCATGTGTCATCAGGTACAGCTCCCAGAGTCGATGATTGTGTACGAGCCGTTCTGCTTCAATCAGCCCGCGTTCCGTGAGCTCAATCTCTCCGTCTGCCCGACGCCAGACCAGCCCCTCAGACTCGCAGCGACTTATCTGTCGCTGGAGTTGTCGAACGGTCCAGGTTCGCAATTCATGCAGCTCTGTCAGGCGGGCTGCTGCCGGACGCGGCTGACTTTCTCTTTCCCTGAGTTCCTGTTCGCGGAGCTCGTAGATTCCCCGCAGCAGATGTTCTCGGTCGATCGCCTGTCGCAGTACTCGCCGCCGCAAGGCTCTCACGAAAACTCCCCGGGCACCGCCAAACATCAGGCTGAAGAAAAATAAGCCTGCACAGACCAGCACAATGACGGCTCCGGATGGCAGATCCGCAAAGACACCGCTGATGGCCGATCCAATCAGACCGGAAAGGCTTCCGATGGCTGCCGAAATCAGCACCATACGATGCAGCTGGTGCGTCCAGAACCTTGCAGCTGCAGGCGGAATCACAAGCAGAGCAATCATCAGTACCAGACCGACTGCCTGCAGGCCGGCGATTGTGATGAGCATCACCACGGTCATGAGCAGAACATCAAGAAGGGCGACTGGATATCCCCTCGATGCGGCAAAACCATCGTCAAAACACAGCAGCGTGAACTGGCGGTAAAAGACAAACAGAGTTGCCGTGGCGGCTACTCCGGACCATGCGATCAGCCGAGCGTCGCTGGCGGTCATCAGCGCCGTGCGGCCATAGATGAACGATTCAAGTCCTGCGAGGTGCCCGGACTCCAGTTGCTGGGCGATACTGAGGATTGCAATACCCGCGCCGAAGAACACGCTGAGAACGATTCCGAGCGCCGCGTCTTCCTTGAGACGCGGCAGGGCACGAATTGTGAGAATCGCCATGACGCCAAGCCCGCCGCTGACCGCGGCACCAAACAGCAGCACAGGCAAAGACTTTCCATCCAGTCCTGCCACGGGTGCCAGCAGAAATGCGAGCCCCACTCCCGGCAGCGTCGCGTGACTGAGTGCGTCTCCTGTCAGGGCACGACGACGCAGGAGCGTGAAGCAGCCAACAAACCCAGCCCCGGTACCCAGAAGCGTTGCTCCCAGAATGACGACTCGAGTGTTGTAGTCTCGTAACAGCAGGACCCGCAACAGTGGAGATTCTGAGCGTGTGTCGATCGGGGTGGCTCCGCAGCCGCACAGCAGAAAGCTGCACAGCAGCAGGGCTGCCATGGCCCGCAATGATTGCAATCGACGGTCTTTCACAGATTTCTCTCCCGCCGCCGCATTGCCTCTGTGGCCTCATCCAGCAAGGTCAGACGGCCACCGTAGGTTCGTTCGAGGTTTTCTCGTGTGAATATGGTCGCGGTCGGTCCCTGAGCCACCACTCGCATATTCAGCAGCACCACCGAATCGAAGTAGTCCGGGACCGTGTGCAAGTCGTGATGAATTACCAATGCCGTTTTGCCCGCTGTCCGCATGTCCCGCAATAAGCCCACAATTGCCTGCTCTGTCGCTGCATCCACTGCCGAAAATGGCTCATCCATCAAGTACAGATCCGCCTCCTGCACCAGAGCCCGTGCCAGAAACGTCCGCTGCTGCTGGCCACCAGAAAGCTGACTGATCTGGCGACCGGCATATTCACCAATGCCAACTCGCTCCAACGCGAGCATCGCAAGCTCCCTGTGGCGACGAAGTACGGGCCGAAACCAGCCGATTTTTCCGTAAAGCCCCATTGTCACCACATCAAGCACACTGACCGGAAAATCCCAGTCAACACTCTCACGCTGCGGAACATAGCCAACGCGATGGCGATTCTGTTTCCAGCTCCGGCCAAAGACCTCTACGCGTCCCGACGCTTTCGGAACCAGATCCATCACTGCCTTCAGCAACGTACTCTTTCCCGCGCCGTTCGGTCCGATAATCCCAACCAGCTGCCCGGGTGTCACATCGAATTCAACGTCCCAGATGACCGGTTTTCGAGACCATGCGACAGTCAGATCCTGAACAGACAGCGGAATCGTGTCACTTCCCATCGGATCACCCTTCGTCTTTCATGCTCAGAAGGCCACTGTAGCCACGCAGCGGTGCCGTTCCCCCAAGCGCGCGAGCGACCACGGTCAGGTTGTGGTCCAGCATTCCGGCGTAAGTGCCCTCCCATGTTCCGGACTCACCCATGGCATCGGAATACAGGCTGCCACCGATACGAACGCGATGACCCCGTGACGCGGCACCCTCAATCAGTGCCTCAATGCTCTTTCGTGGCACGCTGGTCTCCACGAAAACCGCAGACACTTTTCGGGCCACAAGAATGTCCACCAGTTCGTTGACTTTCAGCAGCCCTGCCTCAGATTCTGTGGACAAGCCCTGAACCCCAAGAACCTCGATGCCGTAGGCTCGACCGAAGTAGTGGAAAGCGTCGTGCGAGGTAATCAACACCCGTGAGGTTCTGGGAATGGAGGCAATCACTGTTCTGCCGTACTCATGCAACTGCCTCAATTCGCCCGCTGCAAGATCCGCGCGCTGGTAAAACTCAGAGCGATATTCCGGCATGGTTTGGGACAGCAGAGCGGCAATCTGGGGAAGTACAAGTGACCACAGCGCGATATCCATCCAGACATGGGGATCCGGATGCGCGGGGGCTGAGGCGTCACCGTCCTCGTCACCGTCCAGCAGTTGGTCGGGGGGCAGATGATCGCCCAGAGACTGGACTTCGTGGTTTTCACTGAGGCGCTGGAGCGTTTCCCGCAGACGCCCCTCCAGCATCAAACCGACCGCGAAGATCACGTCGGCTGACTGGAGCATTCTAAAGTCATCACGGATCGGCTTGTAGAGATGGGGGTCAACCCCGCTGCCCATCAACGTGGTGACCTGGACTTTGCTGCCCCCCACCCGCTGCACCAGATCGCCCACCATCGCCACAGTGGCAACGACATGCACGTCTGAATCCCGAGAATCCACGGTACGCGCAGACGGAGTCCTGGTACAGCCAGTCAATCCCACTCCCAGTACTGAACTGGCACTGAGACTGAGTTGGAGTAACTTTCTTCGGTTGAAACCCAAGGCTTTGCCCCTGTTGGGAGAAATCGAACAGGCCTGCCATGCGAGGAAAGTCTAGTCCGACAGCCTACGAGGACAAAACCAAACCCTCCCGCGCCGATGGGAATTGGCGGGAAAAGAAAAAGGGGCACCGACCAGTGGCCGGTGCCCCATGATTGAGACTCTGATTCGCCGCAGTAAAGCTACTCGGCAGTTGCCGGTGCCGGCTTCGTCTTCCGCTGCAGCAGAATGCCCTTCGGTGAAGGCTGATCCGGGTCCGCTGGAGCGGGAGCGGCTTTCAACGTCCGACGCACCAGAATTCCCTTCGGATCCACCACCGAAATATCGGTGACAGTCACCAATTCTCCGTCAGCGATCGCTGGTTCAGCACCAGCGGCATCCCCGGGGTTAGCCCTGCGGATAATGGGGTCGCCATTTTCGTCTACCGGGAATCCAAGAATACCCATAGAGAACGGAGTTGGCAGTACGCAGAACCACACGTCATGCGGCATGAAAACTTCGGGTTCCTGAACCAACTCTGGTTTTGCGGACTCCACATCTGCTCCAACAACTTCGCTCTCTGCGATGAACGTCACGGTCTCTTCTTCAAGCTCTTCGCCAATCGGAGCGACATCGACATCCATCACTTCAGCCCCCTCCATCAACCTTGCTTCCGGCAAAGCCTCTCCCATCGCGGGTTCGGACGGTGCTGTGCGAGGTGGCTTCACTTTGCGGCCGAGCAAGTGCTGCTTGCTGCTGCCAGCGTCGAGATCGTCAGCCTCTTCGACAGCCGGCTCTTCCACTTCAACAGGTTCTTCTGCAGCTTCCTCTTCCACAACGGGCTCTTCTTCGACTACGGGTTCTTCTTCATGAGCTTCCTCTTCGCCACCTTCTTCAGGTGCTTCTTCGCGAGGCGGCTTTACCTTGCGGTCGATGAGGTGCTTTTTGTTCTCGGGCACATCGTCAGCGTCGGGAGTCGGCAGACTAATGGGTTCCTGATTCGGATTGCCTGACCCTGGAGTCCCGGCGTCTCCACCTTCTTCAACGGCTGTTTCCTCTTCCATCACTGGATCGGCAACAGGTGCTTCAGAAACCGGAGCTTCATATTTCAGCCCATTTCGCAGAACTGATTCGAAATCCTCGATGGGTGCTCCGCCACTTCGTCCGGTTGCCGGGAAGACGATGACGCGATCCAGGGCTGCCAGCGTTGTGACTTCCGCAGGCCCGTCCGGCAGGAGCAGTTCGGGGTGATCGAAGGGGGCTGCCTGGATACGAACACGTTCGTCGGTGAGATGCTTCAAGAACTCAACGACAGCGGCGATTCCCTCTGGGTTGTTCTGAAGTGTTGGGATACCCTGAACACCGGGAGACAGATCCTGGATGTTGGCGTGGAAGAAGTCTGCACCGCGTGCGTAGAATTGCAACACTTCAGTGAGCGACTTCATACCGCCGTTGTGCATGTAGGGGCCGGTGAGCTCAATATTTCGCAGCGACGGCGACTTGAATGCTCCGTCGACTGTGACACGGGCCTGGGGGGTGATGTTGAACTTGCTGTCACGATTGCGGCCACGTTGATCCTGACGAGTGTAGGAAAGTGGACCGAACACTGGGTGGGCGGCTCCGACGCCAAGGTCTTCCAGTGTCTGACGGACACCGATGTTGTAGAAGCCCTTGTCGTAGAAGGAAGGACCTTTGGGAGCTGGCATGAATTCGATTGCGGACCCTTCGCGGTCGGGCATGATCGGACGAACATGGCTGATGGTCGCACCGGCGAACTCTGACCCGGCGTGGCAGTCGATACAACGCCCTTCGTTCATGAAGATGGAGAGACCAGCGCGAGCCTGGGGGCTGAGAGCGGCTTCATTGCCTGCGGCGAAGGCATCAAACGGTGTTTTGTCGGAAATCAGTGTGGCTTCGTAAAGCATCACTGACAATCCCCAGAACAGCGAGAAATTGGCTTCCATGTGGGTATAGCCATCGGCTGTGATCTGGGTGCCGGACCACCATTCCGGACGGAAGGCAGAGCGGATCAGGCTGGCATAGCCTGATGTGACGGCATCAAGTCCCTTGCCGGAATGATCTCGGTAGGCCGCAAGTACGCTATCGTCGTCGGCGATGCGTTGAAGTGCCAGAGGACGCAGCGAGAGCATCTTGCGACCCACGTCCGGAAGGGACCGCCCGAGCCAGCTCATTTCGACATGGCTATCGACAGGACCCACGGCCTGCGAAGCAAGGGTGGCGTTGTCGAGGAGAATGCGAACGGGCAGGAGACTGCCGTTTGCGGAGGCTTTGAGTACGCGGGCATCCGGATCGAGATCACCAAACTCGTTGACGCCGTTGAAGTACCGATTTGCGCGGCCGTCCCAGAAGGATCGGTCGAGGAATACGGCGTTGATTGGAGTTGGGGAGTTGCGACCTGTCGTTTGGCGGAGGCTGGTGCCACCAACTTCGAAGACGGGATTGGAACGCTTTTCACCCTTGTCAACTTCGCTGCCTTCCGTGATTCCCTTGAACAGTTGGGCGATGACGCCTTCAGATCCCACAACCTCCATGGTGTCTGAAACCACGGGGTTGGTAACGGGGTTGCCGGGAACGAGGGGATTTGCGAGTCTGTGGAATGGGAAATCGGTGGCCTTCAGACCTTTGGCAGGTCCACGGAAGTTTGAGACGGCTTTTGAGCCGAGTGCTGCACTTTCCGGTCGCTGTCCGCCGAAGGCACTTCCGGGGGCACCGGGATTGAGCGTATTTGCAGTTCGCACGTCGGTACCGGCGTGCCAGTGGCAGGAAGCGCAAGCCGTGCGTCCATCACCACCGACCTGCATGTCCCAGAAAAGTGCTTTTCCGAGAGCGATCGCCTTTTCCTGATCCTCGACGAAGTCAGCAAGATTTTGCGGCCTGGGCACGGGAACAGAACTGAGCGGACCGGGAATCTGAACAGGACCGCGGATTTCGATGGCGGTGATCAGGGCACCGTCGGGGATGCCGGCGTTGTCGGACGACAATCGCAGCCCCGTCTTCAGTCCCGTACCGAGAAAATCGGCGGAAAAGACCTGCCACTGGGGGTTGGATTTGGACCAGCCGGCGGGGCGAGTCAGCGTCCGGGAGACCTTTTCGGTGCCGAACCGGAGGCTGAGTGACCGTGGGGTGTCGGGGTTGGTGGACCAATTACCGGACACCAGAAAAGACACTGTATAACGACCGCTGCTGATGGTGTCGATCGATTGAAAAATCGAACCAGCACGGGTGCCATTAAGATCGACGACGTTGCCCACACCACCGGGCGTGGAGAATTCGTTACCGTGGAGTCCCACGTTTCCGAGATCGACCGTCCAGGCACCAAACTTTCTTGGGGCAGCAATGATGCCGCTGGTTGTGGCGGTACCACCATTTGTGAAATCGCCGTCGAGGGCGAGATTTCTGAGCACAAGTGGGGCGGGTTCAGGAACATCCTGCGCGAGCGCAGTGAAAGCCGGGGCGAGCAGGCCGAGTGCGGCTGCCGCACAGACTTCGGCGAATCGCCGGAGAGGGCGATTGAGGCCAAACAAGGTGCGAAGCATAGAGCCTCCTGGGAGTGCATTTTTGAGAGTGCGGCGATGAGAGAGAGGAAAACCTGACGAACTACAACCTTCAGTTTTGCAGCGAAGAAAGGCTTTTGATTGCCACCCCCCGAGACCGCTTTGACGAAAGCAATCCGGGATGAAGCATTCGAGCACCGAGCATCGTGTGACTGAGGGCAGCGTTGCAGACTGATTGGTAGTGCCGTCCTAGCGTTACCGGTTGTCCCAAATTGGTAAACAGAGTGGGCGCGCAGTTTGACAACGCATCTAGGGACAAGACGCAAAGTGCGTGCCGGTCGCGAAACGCAAACAAGTGCTGGCAGAAGGAATGGGTGATTGCGGTATTTTTTCGCAGACAGACGTCGAAAAAGGCCGTTTTTTCTGTTTTGTGGAGCTGGAGACTGCTTGTCGTGTTTCCGAATCCTGCGAGCTCAAACCGCGACAGTTGTTAATGGTGTTTAAATGGCTTTACAGATTGTTTTGCTGAGAATGCCGGGGCGTTTACACGAGACACCACGGACGGAATCAATTGACGACAGCCCCAAAACGAAAACAGGTCGTCGCAGTGAAGCGACGACCTGTTGGTTCGTTAAGTGGTGTGTTACCGATGCGTCAGGTCCCCGTCTAACGTGACCGGGCCTTCCTCCTGAATTTTGCAGCCATCAGGTAAGTTTCCGACCGGTTCACTGTCAACGAGCTGCTCGTCGAGGTCCCTCTTCCGATTTCAGGAGCGCTCGCTTCTGGATGGTGTTGCGATCGGTGCTTTTCTTGTCCTTCAAGGTTTTACCGCTACCCCCTGTCTCGACTCCGGATTCCTCCGTGACAGAGCCGTCGCCTGCCGACTTGTCAGCCTTCGCCTTCTTTTCGGATGGCTTCTTGCCAGATGGCTTCGGGGATGCTCCTTCTTTGACTGCAGGCTCTTCGACTGCCGGTTATTCCACAACTGGGACTTTGGCAACGGGTTTTTCAACTACCGGTTGATGGTAGCCGTCTGCATGATCCCCGAGCAAAAGACCGTGTTCCAGTGCGTGTTCGAATGAATGCAGCGGCTCACCGCCATCTGCCCCGGTTTCTGGAAGTCTGAGGAGCTTATCCGTGGCAACGGACGCGACGGGCATCTCGTGTCCATTTGGCAGGAATATTTCCGGGTGGTCGAAGGGGGCCGCCTGATATTTGACTCTTGGGTCGGTCAGGTGGAGCATGAATTCGACGACAGCAGCGACACCTGCAGGATTTCCCTGAAGTTCAGAGATACCGTTGACGTCCGGGTCGAGGTCATTGAGATTTGCGTGGAAGAAGTCCGCCCCACGGGTATAGAACTGCACGACCTCTTCGAGTGACTTCATGCCCCCATTGTGCATGTAGGGGCCGGTGAGTTCGATGTTTCTGAGGGTCGGTGTCTTGAAGGCGCCATCAACGGTGATACGGGCATCTGGTCGGATGGATTTGGTGGGATCAGGATTTCTGCCAATTTGTTCCTGTCGGCTGTAGGACAGTGGGCCAAATTTTGGATGTTGTGCTCCGAGCCCGATATCTTCTTGAGTGGGCCGCACACCGATGTTGTAGAAACCTCCGTCATAATAGGCTGTGCCTTTTTCCATGGGCATGAATTCGATGAGTCCGTCGTTGCCGAGGGCTCCGCGAAGTTCGCTGACGGTGGCACCGGCGAATTCCGGTCCGCCGTGGCAATTGATGCATTTACCGGCACCGAGGAAGATTTTCATACCTTCCTTTGCCTGCGGGCTGAGTGCCTGATCGTTGCCGCGGGCAAAGTGGTCGATCGGTGCTTCATCAGAGACGAGTGTGGACTGGTACATCATCAGTGCGAGTCCCCAGTAGAGCGAGAAATTGGCTTCCATCTGGGTATAGCCGTCAGCGGTGAGTTTTTTCGAGGACCACCATTCCGGGCGAAATGCGGCTCGGACAAGGGCTGCGTAGCTGGCGGAATGAGCATCGAGTCCGTGGCCGGAGGAGTGTCTGTAGCTGGCGAGGACGCTGTCGCTGGCGGCAATTTTCTGGAGTGCGAGTGGTCGGAGGGAGAACATCTTGCGGCCGACTTCCGGGAAGGATCGAGCGAGCCAGCTCATTTCGACGGAGCTGGTGACCGGTCCAACGGCCTGTGATGCGAGAGCGGCGTTATCGAGGAGAATTCGCACAGCTTCAAGGTCGCCGCTGGCGGTTGTTCGGAGGACTTTTGCGTTGGGATCGAGGTCTCCGAATTCGTTAACGCCGTTGAAGTATCGATTTGCGCGTCCGTCCCAGAACGAGCGATCGAAGAACACGGCGTTGATTGTGGTTGGTGCGTTTCGGCCGGTTACCTGACGAACGTTTGCGCCATGAACCTGGAAGACGGGGTCAATCCGTACAACTCCAGCGTCCACTGGATTTCCTTCGATGATTCCGAGAAAGTTCTTTGCGATGACGCCCTGGGAGCCGGTGACTTCCTGGCTGTCGAAAACGACTGGGTTATCGGGTATGGGGTCACCGGGATAGTTGCCGGGTTTGAGTGGGTCCTGCAGGCGATGAAAGGGGTAATCGCCTGAATTGACCAGTTTATTGGGACCGCGAAAGTTGCTGATGGCTTTGGCCCGAAGTTGCTGACTTTCGGCAGACTGTGCTCCGAAGGCGCTTCCTCGGGCACCGGGGTTCAGAGTGTTTTGCGTACGAACATCGGCGCCGGCGTGCCAGTGGCAGGTGGCACAGGCTGTCTTTCCATCACTGCCAACCTGCATATCCCAGAACAGAGCCTTACCGAGTGCGATGGCTTTCTCGCGGTCCTGAACGTATTCGGCGAGATTTGGCGGGAGTGGCACCGGGATGGAATCAAGGGGGCCCGGAACACCGGTGCTGGCTCGGACATCCACTTCACAAATCAAAGCTCCATCCGGAATGCCTGGGGAATCTGACGAGAAACGCAGCCCGGAGGTGGTTGAAATGGCTGTGAATTCAGCGGAGCGAACCTGCCACTGCAGATTGGTTTTTGACCATCCGGCAGGGCGATTCAGTGTCCATGAGACTTTCTCGCTTCCAAATCGCAAAGAGAACGATCTGGGTCTGTCGGGGTTGGTGCGCCAGTTTCCGGACACGAGAAATCTGACTGTATACTTGTTGCCGGGAACCGTGCTGATGGCCTGGTAGAGTGATCCAGACCGAGTTCCGTTCAGATCGACGACATTTCCGAGTCGGTCTGGAGTATCAAACTCACCGACGTGCATTCCAACGCTGCCCATATCGACGGTCCATGGCCCGAACTTCTTCGGCGCTGCCAGTACCGAGGCACCCGGCTGGAAGCTGGTTTCATTGAAGTCGCCGTCAACGGCCAGATTTCGCTTGAGGCTCAGAGGAGTCTCTGCAAGATCCTGTGCGGCCAGTTGGCTCTGGCTTCCTGCGAGGCCGAAGATTGCGGCGGCCGCTGCCTGTCGCAGAGTTCTCGCGTAAACTGATGTTCTGAAAAACGCAAAGACCATGGTTTCCCCCCGGAAAAGCAGTAAGAGCAAACTCAAGCTGGACGTGAACGCGTGAACAGCAGTTTGGCAAAGTGCGTACCGGCCGCGCGGAGATCGAAAGTGTTGCGGAGGGGCAACTCTGAGAGGATTTTTCGCAACGTAAAGCCTGCGGCTGGTGACGATTGTGACGCTCGCCGTTGCCAAAAAGCGACACGGGCGTGTGGTGCCATCGCTTCAACCGGCAGAACCTTGCCGGCAGGCATTGTCAACCAGCTTTACAGGCTTGGTGTAAAGGTTGTCATACGCGGCATACAACAGCTGTTCAGTTACGTTTCCGAATGACAACAGTGAGCCCGAGATTCGAGCAATCGGACCCGAGATTCGAGCAATCGGAGTGGTTTGGTGGCTATGCGGAGTGTTCTGACTATGCCGAACTTCAGTCAATTCCGGCAATCGAATCAACTTTTGTGAACCTGCGGTCCGATTGTGACGATTAGCGGAAATGGTGGGTATTTGCGGGCAATTGGCGGGAAGTCTCTCTGGGAATATCCCAGCTCCGCCATCCTGGTCAGCGGAAACTGCCGGTCCTTGAGGCCGGGGATTCGGTTGACAACCATCTGCAATAAACCAGAACCCCCCGGACAGCCCCGTGCGACAGACAACTCAGATACTCCGGATCCTGCTGGTGATCTCGCAGCTTTGCGGGCAGGTCCTGCCTGCGCAGGACGGTCCGCGGGCGCCGCGACCGCTGCCAGTGCAGCAGGCCGGACACAGCCTGATGCGAGGGGCTGGACCGGCTCGCGGGGAGATTGCCCGTGTATCTCAATCATCGGCGGAATATTCCGAAGAACCCTTGGTCATCCCTCCTGCAGATTACACTGCATTCTCGCAGCAGGAGGGCAGGCCTGCACAGGAAACGGCGCCAGCTGCAGGGCCCGCTGCCACTGCACCGGCGATGCTGCCAGTGAATTCCCACCGTTGGTCGTTCAATTTTCAGGATGCCCCATGGCTTTCCGTTCTGAGGGCGTTCTGCCGGGAGTTCAATTTCTCGCTGCAGATTGATGCAGAAGCCGAAGGGCGTTTTTCTCACTACAACGAGCAGCCTCTGAGTTCCACTGAGACCATGGACCTCTTTAATGATGCACTGCTTGCCACTGGACGAATTCTGATTCGTGATCAGCAGCGAATCACGCTGGTGAACGCGACGGCAACAATTCCAGGAAATTTGATTCCCTTTGTCTCCATCCCCCAAATCGACACTCTGGGCCGCAACGAACTGGCGACGGTAGCGATTCCGCTGAAGGGATCAGACCCCGACCAGATTGTGGAAGAGCTGACGGGGTTGCACAGTGCGCTGGGGCAGGTTCGAGTGCTCTCGAGCGCGAACCGGGTGGTACTGACCGACACTGGCAGTTACCTTCGGCGGATGCGCGACCTGTTGCTTGGATCGGGCCTTGCGGCAGCGGATCAGCAGTCTCATGTGTACCAACTGAAGCACGCCAAAGCGGAGGACGTGGCGAAGGCGATCGCCGATTTCCTGAATGCGGGTGGCGCGGGTTCAGCAGCGGACGGAGGTCTTCCGGTGTCCAGTGGCACTGCTGGCGGTCAGAAGGTAGTCGCAGAGAAGACCACCAACAGTCTGCTGGTGCGAGGCACAAGTGAGGAACTGGCGACCATTCAGCGATTGATTTCAGAGCTGGACCGTTCTCCGCGCGAGGTGATGGTGCAGGCGTTGCTGGTCGAGGTCGAACTGGGGGATGTCAACGAATTTGGTCTTGAACTGGGCTTTCAGGACTCCGTGCTGTTTGATCGCAGTGTCGTAGATAAGCTGGTGACGATCAATCAGACGAATACCGCGCCGAATGGCACACAGACCACCAACCAGGCGATCATCTCACAGACGGCTGCACCCGGTTTCAACTTCAATAATCAGCCGCTCGGCAACAACACTGCTGCGAGGCCTTCCAGAATCGGTACTCAGGCGTTATCCAATCTTGGTGTCAGTCGGGTCAATGGTGATCTGGGTTTTGGTGGGCTGGTGCTCTCGGCAGGTTCAGAATCGGTAAACGTTCTGCTGCGGGCTCTTGACGCCAACTTCAACATTGAAGTGCTCAGTCGCCCTGTGGTGCGGTCACTGGAAAACAAAGAAGCGCTCATTCAGATCGGGCAGCAGGTGCCGATTGTGGATGGGGTAACTCTGACTCCTGTTGGAAGTGCCAACCCCAGCATTCGCCAGGATAAGGCGGGGATTATTCTCAGAGTGACTCCGCGAATCAGCCCGGACGCCCGTGTTCAACTGGATGTGCAGGCGGAAAAAAGTGCTTTCAACCTGACACCCGGTTCTGGTGTTCCAATTTTCACCGATGCCACAAACGGCAACGTGATTGAGGCACCGATTAAGGACCTGACGACGGCGCAGACGACAGTGAGTATACAGTCGGGGCACACGATTGTTCTTGGCGGAATGATCACGAACGACCAGACTGTGTTTGTTCGCAAGCTGCCGTGGCTTGGGGATCTGCCCCTCATCGGTCGTCTCTTCCGCTATGACTTCAATCGTCTCAAACGCAAGGAACTGCTGGTCTTCCTGACACCGATTGTGATTGAAAACGATGAGCACGCGCAACAGCTGAAGGGTCAGGAAATCAATAAAGTGAGGCTCCCGGCCGAAGCGTGGAATCTGCAGGATGGGCTGACACTGCCTGCGGATGATTTCACCGATTATCCGACGTCGGCCAAGGGAGAACAGTTTCCAGCTCCTGACACGGTGCCCGGTGGTGCTGAACAACCCATTCAGCGTCCGCAGACGCCTGTTCCTGCGACACCAGCGGCAGCGTCCAGTGGTGCTCGAAGATCCGCGCCTGTCAGGAACGTGTCAATGACAGGCCGTCCCACCGCGATTCGTTCAGGGCATTCGCTCTCCGGGGATGTGACTCCGGAGCTGCCCTCAGTGGAGCAGCAGCCGATTCGGGGTGATATCAAACGCACCCAGACACCGCAGCGTTCATCGACTCCGCCGGAAAAGGCGAAGTCGGAGAGCAGCAGTTTCTTTGGAAGATTCTGGAGTCGCCCGAAGCCTCCAGCGTTTCTCAAGCCTGCTGGCAGGGGAGGCGATGAAGCGGCAAAGAAGCGAGCGGCGGCGGCTTCGACCGCTGCGAAGGCTGCCAGCAACGGTCGCTGATTCGCAGTGCCGTGTGTTGCTTTTTGGCAACAAGTGTGGCGTCGGGTCATCAGGGCAGCCGCGGGCTGATCGTTGTCACTTGCAGGTCATTCGCACCAGAAATCACTCGAATCAATCGTGATTTCTGTTGACTTTCGCTGGATCTGACGAAGTTTGACACAGCGTGGTGAAGTGGAGCAGTGCAGGCGGAGTCCCCAAAGCCTGTTTTGGGAACGTCTTCTGCATGTGCGTCGAGTGCCACGAACGTCGCCCGCTCACGCACCACTCTCTTTGCTCACCCGGAGCCCCAGCCCGTGATTCACGGTCCTTCCGCATCTCCAGCCGATGACATTCAGGCCCGTGCAGCCCGTTACGGGATGGATTTTCAGGACCTTGAAAGTCTGACAGTCGATCTGCCGCTGCTCCGGGTCTTCCCCCGTCAGGACCTGTTTCGGGAAAAGATCCTGCCACTGACGCGGGCTGGCCGTCGAGTTCGGGTGGCGGTGGCAAACCCTCTGAACATTGAGGCTCTTCAGGATCTGACTGTTGCCACCGGACTGTACCTTGATCCGGTCCTGTCACCGGAAGACCAGATCCTGCGGCATCTGAAAAACGCACTGGGTGTCGGTGGTGGCACGGTCCACGAACTGATGGCCATGTCAAAGGAAGAGATCGATACGCTGCAGGCCGCGGCTGGCGACGAGATCGGCGATGCTTCTCAGGCGTCCTCTGTAGTCAAGCTGGTAAATGAGCTCATCCTTGAAGCTGTCGAACAGCTCGCCAGTGACATCCATATTGAACCTGAAGAAGACGATCTGATTGTTCGCTTCCGTGTGGACGGACTGTTGCAGATTCAGCCGATGCCACCGGAGATTCAGCGTTTTCGAGCGGCAATCGTCAGCCGTCTGAAGATCATGGCGAAAATGAACATCGCCGAAAAAAGACTTCCCCAGGATGGTCGCATTCGGATCACTGTCCGAGGCCGGGAGGTCGATGTCCGTGTCTCCGTCATTCCCATGCTGCATGGTGAGGGCGTTGTCATGCGACTGCTGGACAAATCCCGCTCAACACTCAGTCTTGATGCTGTTCGTTTTCCGACGGAGCTGCGGCAGAACTGGGATCGTCTGATTCGTCGCCCCCACGGCCTGATTCTGGTGACTGGTCCGACTGGCAGCGGTAAGACCACTACGCTGTACAGTTCGCTTTGCGATATTCGCCGACCGGACCTCAAGATCATCACCATCGAGGACCCCGTCGAATACAACCTCAGGCAGATCAGTCAAATCCAGGTCCAGTCGCAGATCGGTCTGTCGTTTGCTGCGGGGCTTCGCAGTGTATTGAGACACGACCCGGATGTTGTGCTGATCGGCGAAATTCGCGATGCAGAAACTGCCGTCAGTGCCATTCAGGCCTCAATGACGGGTCACCTTGTTTTCAGTACCGTGCATACCAACGATGCTGCCAGCACATTCACCCGACTCATCGACATGGGTATCGAGCCATATCTGGTAGCCAGCACTCTGCAGGGAGTGCTGGCCCAGCGTTTGGTGCGGCGGCTCTGCATCGACTGTCGAAGTCCGTGGAATCCAAATCTCGCAGACATTCCGGTCGATTGCCATTTGCCTTCCGCACAGACGCTTTGGAAGGCGGTCGGCTGTCGGGAATGCCGCGGCACCGGATATTCCGGTCGAATTGCCATCTTTGAACTGCTGCTTACCGGGCCTCGCACTCGCACGCTCTGCATGGAACGCGCTGATGCGTCAGCCATTCGCGACGATGCTGTCAGACAGGGCATGCAAACGCTGCGACAGAATGGCTGGCAGCGAGTGCTTGCTGGCCAGACTTCACTGGATGAGCTGATCCGTGTCTGTCCGCTTGAATCTGAAGCGGAATGAAGTGACGTCAGCGATCATTCGCCAGTATGAAACGTTTCGCGCTGCCACGGTCGATCGTCCGTTCATTCAGCCCCAGATCTTCCGCAGCAATGACTGGCAGATCCTGCATCCACAGGATCCTTGGCCTGCGTCCCGAGAAGTCAGCCAGAAACTGAACTGCAGCGGCTGATGGATGCCCCAGCAGCTGTCCAACCGCGAGCCCGCCGACGACGCTGCCCCGAGTGGTAATCAGGGGGGCAACTGCGCGGAGTTCTCCGGCAGAAAGAACGCCTCGGGAGAGCAGCCAGGCAACTGTCTCGAAGCCGGGCTGTTCCGGCCCCTCGCGGCTGGGCTGCAGCTGGGCAATCGCTCGTGCCTGAGAACTGCTGAGCCCCGGAAGAGTCGATAAAACGGCTTCTGACGCGAGATTAATGTTGATGCGCCCGGGGAGCGAGGGATCGTTGGTCGTTGTGAAGACCTGCTCGAATTCCGGCAGCATCCGATCCATCGTGGCCGCATCCGCCACCCATGGAGAATCCAGCACCTGATCTTTGCCGCCGAGTGTGACCCGAATCTGGCCACCAAACAAATCCAGCAGCGATCGATACTGAAAGACGCTTTTACGGTCCAGCTGCAGGCCACCGCGGCTGGAGTTCGCCGGTCCGTCTTCCAGACCCTTGATGGGATTCAGCCCGAGCTGGGCATTCAGACGCTCCCGCGCCTGCTCTAAACGCTCAAGCCTGCGAATGTCCTGATCAGCACCCTCATCGGGACGCACATCGTCCAGCCAGTTTATTCCGGCAATGCGACCAGCCGTCAGAAACAATGCGGCCTCGGAACCAAACTTCGCCTGAACCTGATCGTAAAGTCGGGGCAGATCGGGGTTATTCAGCCAGATACGAGCGGCTCCGGTTGACGACAGCATGGATTCCGCACTCACTGTTGTCAGATATTGAGACAATCCAGACTGCAGAATTCCATCCCCGTTATCGGGCGGAAGGCTGCGATTTCCGTCGTTCTCTTCGGGATCCAGAAGCCCATTTCCGTTGTGATCCTCGCCATACAGCAGGTCCACCGTAATCCCGCGAACCTGCAGAAGCTCGTCCAGCTCCTGAAACGGACCATTTGCAGGAAGTCTGGGAGGTGACTGTGACAGGTACCAGGAAACCTCGGCGCCATTTTCTGACGGCTCGTCGTCCGGGTCCAGCCAGTCCATGATGGCACTCGCCAACGCGTCGCTCATTCCAGGGATGGCCATGAGTCTTCGCAGGGCCTGCTGCCGACGGGATGGCTGAGTCGGCAACGTGTTCAGATTGAGCTTGGCGGATTCGTTTTGTACCCCGAACTGCGGTCGAGAACGATCGGTGGGGAGCTGCGGCAGCATCGCAAGGACAGCCGAAGTACCGTCAGGAAGTTCGAGCAACAGGGGTTCGTTAAATGGTATTACGCTGCCTGCCTGAATCTGCTGCGATGCAAGTTCCAGAGCGGACTCAGCCAGCTGACGCCGCTGCAGCTGCATCAGCCCCGTGCGACCCGCCACCACCGACGTCACCATCAGGCTTGAAAATGCATAGACAGCAAACGAGAGCAGGGCGACCGCTGTCAGTACCAGCAGCAGAGTGAAGCCGCGCGGGCCTGCAACATCACTGCATTTGTTCAATGGTCGGATCCGCATTTCAGATCGCTCCCGCCGGAAGACGAATCACGAGAGTTTCAGAATCCTGATCGCTGCTGCCCGAAAACTCACACTCTACAGCAGCCGGAAGTCGCTTCCGCTCTTCGCTGTTCCAGCGGCTGGTCCAGCCACCGCCGTCAAAGTAGCGAAAACTTAACCGCAGCACCTGCCGCGATACCTCATGAATCTGCACACCATCGGATCGACCAGGATCCGTGAAGGGATGAAACGGTACACTGGCCCGGTAGAGGCCACGTTGAATGCCGTCGCCGCCCAAGGCCACCGGTACAGTCCGGGCACCGCTGAGCGTCAGCCCGGGGCGAATCGAACGCCCATCCCACCAAACGACATGCTTCAGGCCCGATGCGGATGCCGCCAGATCCGGAAAGCGAAAACTGGTTCCCCGCAGCAGAAGTGCAAGCCAGTCCCGCTCGCCAACCAGACTCACCGGATGACTGCCAACCGCCCGTTCGAGGTTGAGTCGAGATTCGGACAGGTCGAGAACGCGTTCGCGAATGCTGTTATCGTCTCCGTCCGTCAGCGGCAGCGCCGTCCTGTTGATTTCCTCGGGGGCCTCCCGGCGTTTCAGGGGTGAACGAGCCGCACGGAGATCGACGCTCAGATCCTCAGCGATTCCACGCCAGACTGCGGCTGTATGGGAATTGTCCATGGCCAGAGTGCGGTATCTCCAGAACTGCCGAATTCCGCCGCTGATTCCCGCGAGAATGAACCCCGTGAGTGCCAGTGTGATCAGGGTTTCAAGGAGTGTCAGCCCGCTGTGTCTTTCCGCCGCACGCTGCCAGATCACAGTGTGTTTTCTGAGTCTGCTTCTCATTTGAAGCCCTTTTGATCATCTTCGCGAGCAACCACTCTGGAAAGCGAGTACCGGCTGAGTGCTGCCTCGGGACCAGGTTTATGGACCGAAACGACCAGCCAATCTGCTCCATCCAGGTCCGCGATCGGACGCAACTCCGCAGACCAGTGCCAATCCGGAGCCTCGGGGAGCGGCTGATTCCGAACGGGAAGCGATACGTCCTGCCCCGCGAGAAGAGATTCCAGTCGCGACTGGCAGAGCAGGGCCGCGCTCGTCTCTGCCTCGCCACGCACTGATGCTCGCAGGGCGACAAACGTCTGGTGTCCCAGTGCCGCCAGTGCAGCCGCAAGAATCGCCACAGCGAGGACCGTTTCAAGCATTGAAACACCGGCCCGAACGTTTTTTGCTTTCGGTGCAGGACTCATGAGGAACCCCAAATGCGAATGCTCGGATGAATCGACGCATATATATAAGGTGTCAACTTACCGTTCGCACGCTTCAGTCAGAGCGAATGACGTATCTTCCGCGGGAACGCCCGGCTGACTCGGCAGAATCGGCCCGCATGCAATCGGCAGTACAGTTCTGCAGTCTCGCCTGCAGATTTTCGGTGCATGAACGCAGATGCTCGGTGCGATGTGTACAGTTTTTGAAACACTGCCACAAATTTGAACATCAAACTGTAAAGCACGCTCCGCCATCGTCTTTCGCTGGTTTTGCCACGCTGGAAAAGCGTTTTCAACGGCGTGGTGCCGTTTTTGAACAACTCGTCCTTCTCTGGGAAAACAAACGTTGCTGTTAATCAACACCCGAAAGGAAAACCTTGCG
>JBJTOP010000138.1:0-5991 GCA_046074645.1 Planctomycetaceae bacterium
GGTGGCGTTCGCGGCGTTATCTCCGGTTCGTGTCGCTGTCCTTGCTCCTTCATAAGCAGCCAGATTCACGCTGTGCTTGAGAAAAACGGCTCCGGAAAGTTCGACCGAGGAAAAGACCATGACCAGCAGGAATGGCAGGCAGACGGCGGTTTCCACCGTAGCAGCCCCAAGTCGATTCGCCGCATCGCGGAGGAACGTCCCAGCCCGACTCGCCCCCGCAGTGGCGAACCAACCCGCATCATTTCGCCTGATCCTGAAGTTCTTCATGCAACACACTCCTGAAATCCGTCCCCACCGTCACAGAGGTGGAGTCCACGAGAATCTTATTGGGACTACGGCGAAGTTCTGCTTCTGTTTCCCGTTTTTATCCGCTTTGCAGCCTGATCTTCGGTGAACACAACGAGGTTCGGGATTTGCCTATTTTTCTGTGTTCTGATCCTCTGTTGACCTGAGGCAGCATTCGCTGTCGCGGACCCCTGAATTGGGTGATTCCGGGCGACATCCGCGTTCAAAAATGCAACATCCCTCGCGACGCTGGCCTTTTTGTCCTGCTCCGCTACGCTCCAGGGCCACGAGGCAGCGCCCGGACTGCCTCTGGATTCTCCCACCTGACCTGAATGCTGGTTTTCATGTACCTTCTGCAGCTCGCTGATCGCGTCGCCTCCGGTCTTCGCCGCCTGCCGTTCGGCAGGCTTGAACTTCATCGCGATTTTGTGATTGGTAAACAAACGTCAGAAGGCGGATTTCCGGGCCGTGAGGGGGGGCCGGACCTGTATTACACTGGGTTCGCGGTACGTGCACTGGCAGTCACCGGTGGACTTCCCGACGGGTGTCATGAACCGCTGACTGGCTGGCTCAGGACTTCCCCGTTACTCCAGCTGAACGCGATCGATCTGCTCAGCTGGCTCTATTCGGCGCTTGTCGTGCAGGCATCCGGCGGACCGGATCTGCTTGCAGATCAGCCTTCGGACCTTGCTGATCAGCTGACTGCGTCTCTGCTGAAGCTCCGCACTGCGGATGGTGGTTTCGCGAAAGGCCCGGAAGGTGCTCTTGGCAGTACCTATCAGTCGTTTCTGGTGGCTCTGATTTTTGAAATTCTTGGTCGAGCGATACCTCGCAGAAATCAGCTGGTGCAGTTTTTGTATGACCGCCAGCGGGATGACGGTGGTTTTGTGGAAATCGCCCCGATGCGTCGGAGCGGCACCAATCCGACGGCCGCTGCCGTCGCGCTGCTCTCCATGCTGAACGCACTTGACGCCGACATTTCGGCAGATGTGGCCGGTTTTCTAAGCGACGTGGCGGGGGGAGAAGGGGGATTTCAGGCGAACACCCGAGTGCCTTTTGCCGATGGTCTTTCCACATTCACCGGACTGCTCACGGCCCGGAATCTGGGTTTTCACGACATCCTGCCCCGGGAACGCGTGCTCAATTACGTCGAGCAGCAGCTGGAATGGAAGTCCGGCGGTTTTCGCGGAGCCTCATGGGATCAGCAGCCTGATGTGGAATACACATTCTACGGGCTCGGCATTCTTGGCCTGCTTCACTCCTGAATCCGCTGCCTCGCTGTCTCTGCCGCCCCGAATCGCAACCACCACCAGCGGATTCGTCTCGACACGCTCCCGAGGCTTTCGATACAAGCACGATTCCATTCAGCAACCCGACTGACGCTTCGTCACAGGACTGTTGAAATGTGAACAAATTCCCGTGTTTTTGGGGTTCTATGATCTGTCCTGTGCCGCAGGGCTGCCTCGGGCAACCCTCCACTGACGCGGCCGGGCGGGAGCCACCTCGATGTACAAATATCGGCAAATTCTGCCGCTGCTGCTGCTCGTCGTTCTCACAGGCTGTAATGCCGCGTGGAAACCAAAGTGGATGTCACGCTTCCGCCCCAAATCGGAAGATCGTCGCACGGTCGCTGCCCGTGAAGAGACACAGAATTCCAGCGAAGAAGCACAGCGGTCCACAGAACCAGAGACCCAGCAGGACAGTACCGATGCGGAACTGGCCGTCGTGGAACGCCAAACCCGCCTCATTCGGGATGCTCAGACCGCACTCAGATCCAGCCAGCTCGATAAGGCCCGGCGACTCTATCAGGATGTTCTCAACGACTCCCCGGATCATCCGGATGCACACCACGGACTGGCAATGGCTGCGGATCTGATGGAGGACTGGGGAGATGCGGAATATCACTATAAACAGGCACTCCGGATCCGTCCGCGCGATGCCGTTCTGCTCTCCGATATCGGCTACTCCTACGTACTTCAGAATCGCTACTCAGAGGCCGCTCGATATCTGAATCAGGCCATCGAACTGCAGCCAAACTATGAACGAGCCCACATGAACCTTGCCCTGCTCGATATCAGGCAGGGCAATCGCACGGCCGCCGAACAGCGACTCGTCCAGCGACTTGGGAATTCCGCCAAAACTCGCGGTATCCTCGCTTCCCTCGAACAACAGGCCTTTCCCGATGACGCCGTCGCTGCAGCCCCCACGCCGGAAAACCGCCAGCCGGACGCAGGCATGAATCCTGAACAGCAACGCAATGAACGCGCCCCCGATCGTCGCACCCCCGAACCCTGGTTCCGCGAAAATACGCAACCGACAGGAACTCCGGCGGCTACTGTTTCAGACACCGAACTTCAACCCCTGCCCAGCAGAGATTCAGACCGCTCGTTTGCACAATCTCCGCCCGAGCCCAACTATCAGCCGGATCTATATCCCGCCGAAGGATACCCCAGTCCGGGATATCAGAATCCGGGATATCAAAATCCCGCATACCAGAATCCCGGATATCCGGATCCCGGATACCAAAATCCCACGTACCCGGATCCAGGTTATGCTCACAGCGGCTATCCGAATTCTGGCTACGCCAGTGGTGGCTATCCGAACGGCGGCTACTCTGCCAACGGCTACCCATCGCCAAACTACCCATCGCCAAACTACCCTGCACCAAACTACCCGTCACCCAACTACTCTGCACCAAACTACCCGTCACCCAACTACTCTGCACCAAACTACCCGGCACCCAACTACCCGGCACCGGCCATGCAGCAGCCAGCGTACCCTGCTCCGGATTACGGCTATCCGCAAGCCGGTGATCCTCCGCAGGAATACGGGTCAGCAGATCAGCCTGACAGTGCTGATCGTCCTTCGGGAAAGCTGGCACTTTCCGGCCCGGCGACGTCGGCTCGGCCGAAATCCGAATTATCCGGAGGCAGGGGATCAGCTTCGTCCGAGGCACCTGCCGGTGATGCATCATGGTCATCGTCCAACGCACAGAGCCCGGGTTCTGTCGCTGTGACTCCGCCAGTACCGATTCGCTCCTCTTCAACCGGCACAACGGTGGGTGCAGAGAGCTATGGCCAGCCGGCGGGATTCAATCGAAGTCTTCCGGGGCGGATGCGAGTCAGCGAATCAGGAAATGGGCAATCGGGCTTCCCCGTCTACGGGACAGGTGCGGGGTTCCGAACTGAGGGACTCAATATTGGTCCGGGGGCATTGTTTCCGGCGGTGGAACCACAGAGAGGTACCGCGGCACCGCAGCGAACGGTCCTGCCCGCGGGCTACAGTGAACAAAGTCGGCAGGGCGGTGTGATTCCAGCGTGGGGGGCGGGCCAGCGACGTCAGAATGGACTGCCCGCGCGGGAATCGAACGGGGCATCTGCCGGTGAATACCCCGCCGGCTCCCCTGCTGCCTGGCCACCCGTCACCGCGGGGCCGGGAATGAATGAACAGAGCCTCGGGCAACCGGACCCATCAGCCGCTTCTGTACAGCAGCCATCCGATCGTGCACTGCAACCCTATCGTGACCAATTGCAGCAGATCGATGCGCAATTCAACCGACAGGCCCCGCCAGCCAACTACAACGACAATCGACGCTGATGCTGAGGCTGATGAAGGCAACCGCGTGACGTGGCATTTCCCGCCAGGCTGATGAAACTGGCCTGACAGGCTCGAAATGCAACTCAACACTGTATCGAAATGCCGGCAGGCAGAGATTACAGGCGCCGAAACACGCAATGCTGAGCCATGAGCTGGCGGATCACCTGCTGTTCCGTCACCAGATCCACATGGCCAAGCCAGGCATGCAGCGATTTGCGGATGGCTGCGGCATCCAGAGTGCCGCCGGCAAACAATCGTCGCTGCCGCCGCATGCGCCTGATAAAGCGGTGAATCCCCTGTTGCGACAGGCGACAGCGATGTCCCAGAATCCGCATCCCTAGCCATGTAAGCCATTCAGTGGTCGGCTGCACGTGAGTCTTTCGCGGATGCAGACGGAGGCGGATGTCGGCCAGTCGCTGTCGCAACGCCGCGACCGCATCCCATAATTGCGAGCGGGAATCACTGAACAGGAGCAGATCGTCTGCGTACCGAACATAGCCGGGGATCCGCAGCGTTTCCTTGATGAAATGGTCGATCGGATCCAGCAGCACATTTGCGAAAAACTGGCTGGTCAGGTTGCCAATCGGCAGCCCACGCGGCCGCAGCGGACTCAGCAGGTCGTCGCCGGGGAACCAGACCGGCGTGGCCTGCGCCGCAGTGACCTCAGCATCGCTGTCGAGGATTTTGCGAATCAGCCGCAGCACAGCGGGATCAGCAATCCGGCGACTGATGACCTGCATCAGCACCTCGTGATCCACACTGGGAAAGAACTGCACGATATCGGTTTTCAGACACCAGCCAAAACTCCGCTGGTACTCTTATCCGCGGCGGATTGCCAGATGCGTCCCGCGGCCCCGGCGACAGGCATAGCTGTCGTCAATAAACGATCGTTCAAAGATCGGTTCCACCACCGCCACAATGGCGTGATGCACCACGCGGTCACGAAACGGCGCCGCACTGATCAAACGGGGTTTGGGGTCACTGATATGGAAATGACTGTATGGCCCCGGAATGTACTCGCCGCACGTCAATTCCCGCTGCAGCTGCAGCAGCTCGACTTCCCATGCAAAGTCGAAGGCCGTCGCCGGCTGGCGATATCGCTTGCGGCGGCGACATCGGCGGTACGCCTGCAGCAGATTCGGCCAGCTGACAAGGTCCGGCCAAAGATTTCGGAACGTCTTCGCCATGTCAAAGCCGGAAAATGGCAGGCCGGGACGTTCGCTGCGCTACCAGCCCCGGCCTGCCGCCTCGGATTCGGCTTCGGTCCCGGAGGACCGTCACCAGGAAACAAACCGTGTCATCCTCTTGTCACCGGCCGGTCGTGCCCTGTGCCAGCGTGCGCACCGCAGAACCGACATCGCGATTGATTGATGATTGGGAAGAAATCACTCGGCCACCACACGAAATCCAGTGTTGTTGTTGGTGTTATCGGGGTTGTTGTTGTTGCGGTTGCCCGACCGCGCGTTGGTTCCGTTGTTGTTCCAGGAACCCGAGCGGCACAAAAACCCACTACCGGGACCCTATCGGTCTGTTCCCTTCAGCCAGGCGCCCAAAAGACGCCCGATCTGATCGAACTGATCGGCTGCGTGCTGGATCTGGTGAGCACCCAGCAGATGCATTTCGTAACTGTGACGCAATAATGCGCGCAGGCAAACCAGTCGCCCATCCGCCCGCGTTAAAAACTGCAATCGCTCACGCCCACGGTGGGCGTTCGCCATCAACAGCAACTCCTCAAATTCAAACGCCGCTCCCTCCAACCGGTTTGTATAACTGTGCCGCAGGCTTTTGGGAAATCGCTCGGCCGCCGGCACCGGCGGCACCCTCAAAGACGGCGTGATCGAGCTGCAGGGCGACCAGCTGGCCGCGGCAATGGCGGCCCTGGAAGCGGCCGGCTACCGCCCCAGGCAGGCCGGCGGCTAGGGATGCCGCCGCCATGAGCCTGCCGGAGCTGCTGCTGCAACTGGGACTGTTCGCCGCCGCCCTGGTGGCCAACCTGCTCTCAGCCCTGGCCGGGGGTGGGGCCGGGCTGGTGCAGCTGCCGGTGCTGATCCTGCTGGGGCTGAGCTTCCCCCTGGCCCTGGCCACCCACAAGCTGGCCAGCGTGGCCCT
>JBJTOP010000139.1:0-12376 GCA_046074645.1 Planctomycetaceae bacterium
CACCTGATTTCTTTCTTTGGATCCGCTCCACCGTCACAAGGCGTGCGGGGGATGTCAATCCCCCAGTAACGGTACGTGCCAACGCGGCCAGAACCGCATCAGTAACGCACCAGAGCGTTACCGGCCGATTGACATCGACCGCACGCCACACTGCGTGTTTGTGACTCGAGCCAGCCGCGGGATGTCAACTGGCAGGTGGCACTGAGCACATCCCAATTTCCTGGCTTCGCACCGTTTCGTCATCCCAGCCTCGCTCTCCCGGGTCTTCACCCGTCTGTTCACAGGATTCCAGAGAACTTCAACGCCATTGGACGTCCGACTCTCTGCCGGTCGCCACTTGGCGTTTTCCTGTCATTTCCGACTGGAACTGGTATCTGGCCGGCTGCCGGGAGCGGTGGCCTGCTGACGTTGCAGTGGCAGCAGGCGGTAGTAGACTTCAAGTGTCAGAGTGGCGAAGGTTGTGGAGTAGAGGCGTCCGCCGTATCGGCTCCAGAGATCTGTGGGGTCCCAGGAGCCGGCGAAGGGGCCGGAACTGAGCTGCTGTGAGATGAGCAGTTCGCGAGTCCGAGCATTCCACGTCTGCCATTCGGGCCCACCGTGCTGATGGAGTGCGAGGGAGCCGTAGTACCAGTAGTAGAAGTTGGATTGCGCGACGGCTGGGAGCTGCTGGCTGAGATAGTCGATGGCTTCGGCGGTTGCGGGGGTGTCCTGGCTCAGTCCGAGCATTTGTCGGCAGAAGAGGGCTTCTGCAGTCATGGCTGGCGTGACGGGATCGGGAGCAGTGGCACCGCGGGCGAGCGGTGGGCGATAGCTGTGAAGACCGCCGGCGGTTCCCTGCGCGCTGCGATTCAGAAAGGCCTGGACACCGGATCGGACTCTGAGTGGCATCGCGAGTCCGCCGATTTCGGCACTTTTGAGTGCCATGAGTTGCCAGCCGAGCATACTCAGATCGCCTTCCTGTCCGGGCTGATATCGCCAGCCGCCGCTGGATTGATCCTGTCTGGCGATGATCAATCGGACGGCAGCCGTGACCCCGCGTCGCAGTCGTTCTTCGGTGAGTTGTTGCGGGAGGGTTGTGGCTTCGGCTGCCAGCAGTGACTGAGGTGGAGCGGGTCGCAGCATCGCGTATGCCTCAGCGAGAGCGTAAGTGGCGATTGCGTGGCAGTACATCTGGGCGAATGGTTCAGCGCGTCCGAACAGGTTTCCATCTGTCGCCTGCTGTTGCAGCAGCCAGTCGAGTCCTCTGGCGACGACTGCGGTGTATGGTCCCTGTTCATGTGTGTAGCCTGCCCCGAGGAAACACAACAGGGCGAGTCCGGTGACGCCAGTATCCGCTTCGCGTCCTGCGAAATCCCGATTTGCCCCATTTTCGTCTTTTTCGACCTGTCCGGAACCGTAGTCGGAGGCGTCCCAGTGACCATCCGGTGACTGGACGGAAGCCAGCCAGCGAAGGCTGCGTTCGACAGCCTGTTCAGACTCGTCGGTCCCGCCAAACTCCCTTGCCGCGGCCCGACGTTTTCCAGCGCCGCGCAGCTGATAGATGGCCGGAGGCGTCTGTCGCGACCTGAGCTGGCCGTTCAGATCGCTGTCCATGCTGGCCTCTGCCGACGCAAGTGCGTCGGAGACTGAGCCTGATGCCCCGAGACGGGGCGACGGAAGTCCGACTCGTCCGCGCTGACCGCCCGGATTGAGACCAATTTCACCTTCCCCACGAAACCGTTCGGGGGCTGCGACTTCCGGGCGTTCCGGCGCGGGTCTGGAGGGGCGGGGCAATCGAGCCCGGATGCCGGGCCGGGGCGTGGCATTTGCAGCGGCGGACGTGCCGGCCATATTAGCGGCAGGTCCGGGCACGGAAAGTTCGGGCAACGCCGGCAGGGCAGTTCGGCGGCGGATTTCAGAAAAGTCTGTTGTGGAGTCCTCTGGCAGCGCGAGCATTGCCTGCTCATCTTTGGGTGGCGGTACGACAGCCAGCGATGGGCTCAGCGGCAATGTTCGAAAATCGAGTTCGGGTGCTTCCATCGGTCCCGTTGGTTCAGGCCGGGCTGACTGGGAGGCGGCATCGATCGGCTGTGTGGCAATTCGGGGTGAGGTTGCGACGCTCAGATCGGCAACGCTGGCCGCAAACACGGTCTGCAGATCGGTGGCGGGATCTGTGAATGCCGGGGCTGCTGCGACGGGCGCGGCTTCCCGAGGAGCATCGAGGCTTTTCATGGCTTGCGCTTCAAACTGCGAAATCTCGGTTGCGGCTGTGGTGAGCGGTCCCTGGCGTCCGGATTCCCGCTCCGGCATCACAGCGGCCTCCCGCTCTCGCTCGGGCAGCTTCATGCGTTCCAGTTCCGGAGGCAGCTGATTGGGTCGGTCGGCGAGGGGCACAGAGTCCGCGGCCGTTGCTTCTGAGCTGCTGGAGCTGGTCTCCGCGGGCAGCACATCAATCACGACCTCCGGTTCGGCAGCCGGTCGTTCCAGTTCACCCGGATCGGCTGACAGCAGCGGAGCGAGGACCTGGAAACTGAAAAAGCAGACGCAGTGTACCAGCAGCGATGCCACGAAACTTTTGGTGGCCGTGTGTCGGTCACCCCAGCGCGTGACGATCATGGTGAGCAGGTGGGCGAGCGAAAGCAGGACGGCTGCGAGGAGCACCAGCAGAGCCAGATCATCCCCGGTCTGCACGTCGCCGCGAAGCAACCGCTCGATTGCCACCCTCAGATCACTCATGGCACACCCGCCTGACCACCGTCCTCGGGCTGAAACGCCAGTGAGAAGCGGCTGATCTTTGCCCCATGGCACAGACTCATCACGTCCATCACAGCCTGATAACTGCCGGCCGCGTCTCCGCGGATGATCACTGCCTGTTCGGCATAGGCTTCTTTGGCACGCACCAGCAGTTGCTGAAGTTCGGTTTTGGAACAGGGTCGCCCGGCGACGGACGTGCTGCCGGTGGAGGTGACGGTGATGACAAGCGGGTCCGGCTGACGGCCCAGAGTTTCCACGCGGGCAGCCGTGGGCAGCTGTACGTCGAATTGCTGTTCTTCGGCTTCCTGCGTAAACCGCGCCCCCACCATGAAGAAAATAATGAGCAGAAACACGACGTCGATCATCGGCGTCAGATTCAGAGTCGGTTCTTCGGATGTGTCAATCTTCAGCGGCACAGCACATGCCCCCCTGAAACAAACATCCCCGGCAGATCGCTGCACGTGGCTCTCGTATGCCCGCCATCTTAACGTTCGAACGGCAGAGGGCCAGCGAGAAAAGCCTGTGAAAATTGGCTATTCCGCACTTGTGAACTGTCGCTGCATCCGCTGCGCACCACCGCTTAGGAATGCCACATCGACACCCGCCACAAGCAGCCGACACCCCCGTCGCCGATACTCTTCCACAGCCTCTGCAGTTACCCCAAAGTATCCCGTCGGAATGCCTGCGCCGGCGCACACGCTGAGCACTTTTTCGATCGCCGACACCACCTCGGCATCATGAATCTGCCCCATGCGGTTGAAGCTGGCTGAGAGGTCATACGGACCAATCAGCACACAGTCGATGCCGGGTACCGCAACAATCTCCTCGATCGAATCCACCGCATCGCGATGTTCCGCCTGCACGATCACCACCACTTCATCATTGGCACTGCTGACGTAGTCTGCAAATCTTGCCCCGTACCCCTGAGCTCTGCCGATGCCAACACCCCGATTGCCCTGAGGCGGATACCGCGATGCCCGGACCACGGCTGCTGCCTGAGCTGCCGAATTGACCTGTGGCACGATGATACCCTGAGCACCTGCGTCGAGGATTCGCTTGATCTCGCCCTCAGTGCCCTCGGGGACTCGCACGATGCAGGCACAGCGATGACCCACCGCCTGCAAAACCTCCTGCACGGCTGCCACATCCATCGGCCCATGCTCGCAATCCACAAACAGCCATGAGAATCCTGCCTCTGCGAGGATCTCAGCCACGGCGGCGGAGGGCAGTGTGAGCATTGTGCCGAGCAGCACTTCACCGCCTCGCAGACGGCTTCGAAAATTTCGCACCATCATTCACCTCACTCGTCCGCAAAACCCAGATCTTTGTACAACGCATCCTGAAACATTCGATTTCGCCGCTGATGCTGAGCTTCTCCGCAGAAGCCGTTTGCGGCCCAGGCGACCGTCAGCCGACGCTCCGGATCACACATCGCCAGAGCACACTGAGCACCTCCGTGGCCGAATGCGCCCGAACTGCTCCAGCGACCAAAACCGTAGGGCACGGTATCCACACCCCAGACATTGGAATTGCAGATCACGCCCAGCCCGAAGTCCAATATGTGCTGAAATGTCTGATCATACGCACCGACTCGATGGCGAGTCGTCATCGACCTGACCAGCTCGGCCGGCACAAACTCACGACCGTCTTCGGTCATGCCTTCGCTGAGCAGGAGTTGCATGAACCGCGCGAGCTGTCTGACCGGGCCACGCAGATTGCTGCCGGGGGAACTTCGCGTGAGCCATGCCGGAGTGCCCCAGGCGGCAGGAATCAGCTGTCCCCGCTCGCGCTCGTACAGCTGCGGCAGTCTGTTCGCGAGCCCGGGAAGCTGTTCTTCCGGGATACCGCAGTAGACGTCGGACAGCCCCAGCGGTTCCAGCAGATCATGTCGCAGCAGTTCCGCAAACGAAAAACTTCCACCGGCAAGCCTGCGCAGAATTTCGCCCAGCAAAAACCAGCTGCTCTGAGGGTGATAAGCGGCCGTGCCGTCAGGCAGTCCGCAGGGCTGTTCAAGCACCCGCTGCACGGACTGCTCCCACGACGCGTGCGGCCAGCCACTGTCAATCTGCGGAAAACCGGCCGTATGCGTCAGCATTGACATCAGACTGATGGCCGCTTTATCAGTGGCAGCAGCTTCCGGAAGCAGACTGGCGAGCGGTGTACTGAGCGGAATTCTGTGGGCGTCGAGGTGTTTCAGAATGAGCAGTGCGGTGAGCGGCTTGCCGGCACTGCGCCACGGCATGAGGTCTTCCGTGGACAACGCGCGACCAGGTTCCGTCTCACCAAAGGCGCCATGAAAGTATTCATGGCCATCGAGGAGCACGCAGACCTGCACACAGGTGTGCAGGCCACGGCGAATACCGTCTGCAACGGCTTCCTGAAATGTTGTCAGCAGAGTCATGAAAGGTCTACCGCTGAACCTGGACTTTGAGCACAGTGGAGTACAGACAGGCAACATCGCTGCGGTCTCGCAGAGCGGTTGCAAGCACTCCTGCTGTGCGTTCGAGTTTGTGCTCGGTTCGCGCGCCGCCGGGATGAATCACGGCCAGAGGTTTGTCGAGCGGCAGCAGGGTGTCACTGAGCAGCAGAGTCAGCTCATCCGGGGTGCTGCTGGTGATTCGTACCGCGCCTTCAGCAACTTCGGCGGTCACCCCGTCTCCGGCCTTTGATTGCTCTGCATTCACCTGCAGCCAGTAAAATCGGGAATGTCGCACATCGTCCTGCACCCACACAACCCTGGCAGGCCAGGGATTTCGCTGAAACTTTGCCATCCACGGCACCGCGACGGCATCCTTCAGCTGCATCCAGTGACCAAGGCCTTCGTGCAGCGTTACCTCATGGACATACCCCGTCGGATCCTGTTCCTGCAGAGCTTTCATGCGGCGGCCCCATTCGGCAGCCACTGTGTTGCGATTGTAAGCGCCGTCGTTTGCTCCCATGTGCAGAGTGAACCCGATGTTTCGCAGTCCCTCCGGTCGCGATTCGTTGGGATGCCCGGCCATCATGGCCGCTGCGGCCAGACGGTCTGCCAGTCGGGGGGCCAGCTGGTAGACGCCATCGCCACCGGCCGAATAACCCATCAGATAGACGCGATTGGGATTGACATTTTCGAACACAACCAGATTCACGATCAGGCGATCAAAAAAGTCGTCGATGTGCTGTTCGTGCCAGAGATTCCAGGTGTTCGTGGGAGCTCGAGGTACCAGATAGATTCCTTCTGCCGGCTTGTAGAGTCGCTTTTGATTTTCGTACTGCTGGTCATTCACGGCCGCAGGAGCACCACCGCCACCATGCATGGAGATGTAGAGGCTGCGACCATCAGCCGGAGCCTCTCCGAAGCTGCGGTACCAGAACGGCATCCGCAGTTCGCCGATCACAATTTCCCGCGCGTCCATCTCGGCCTGACGTTCTTTTCTGAGCACATCTCTGCGGGACTCCCAGAGCAGATCGGTGGCGTGGCGGGCCTCGGCAGCTGTCAGTGGTTTGAGTCCCAGTTCGTGCTTCGCCAGTTCTTCACAGGCTGCGTCCGTCAGAGGATGCTGGGCCAGCCAGGCTGCCAGGCCGTCAATCGGGCCGGCCACCGGTGGTTCGCCAGCAGGAGTTTCAGGCGTTGCAGACACCGCTGCGGTGAGACAAAGCAGGATCGTTGCCAGACTCAGCAGCGGCCGTTGGCGGTTCATGGTTGAAAGGTTCCGACTGTGGTGTGAAAGAGGATTGCCCGTGGCGATGCGGAATGGATTTTCGTTGAGGGGGACAGCGGCATTTCATCAGGCACACCGGTGAAGATCAAATGCAACTCCAATGGAAACAAGGCGGATTCCGGAAATGCTCCGGCGTCCGTTGCCGTGGACAGGAATTACACGAAGTTACTCAGGAAACAAGTCCGCCAGTGATAACATGCGGCCTGATTGAATGTGCAGCATGCTTCACCTCCTCAGGCCGGATTGACCACGCACATGCTGATGGCACTTTACAGGCTTGTCTTCGTCCTGTGTCTGCTGCCTGCAGCAGCCATACCCACAGCCCTGCGTCCCGGTGACGCCCCGATCGCTCCCCGGGAATTTCGCGCGGCGTGGGTTGCCACGCTCGACAACATCGACTGGCCATCCAAACCTGGCCTGACGACCGCCGAACAGCACAATGAAATTCGCCGCATTCTGGATGTCGCCGTCAAACTGAAACTCAATGCCGTCATCCTCCAGGTCCGCTCCGCTGCCGACGCCATCTACCCCTCGAAACTGGAACCCTGGAGCCGCGTCCTCTCGGGCACGCAGGGCAGGCAAACCGACACGGCCTGGGATCCGCTCCGCGCATGGATCGAAGAATCACATCATCGGGGTATCGAACTGCACGCATGGCTGAATCCCTGTCGAGCCCACGTGGGCACTGTCGCACCAGCTGCAGGACACATCTCCCGAACTCAGCCCGAACTTGTCGTGCAGTACGATCGTTTCATCTGGTTCGATCCCGGCATTCCGGCTGCCGCAGAACACATTCTGTCTGTCTTCCGTGACGTCACCGAACGCTACGACATCGATGGAATTCACGTCGATGACTATTTCTATCCCTACCCTGTTCAGCGAACTGGCCGCACACTCCCGTTTCCCGACGAGAATTCATGGAGCCGCTATGTGGATGACGGCGGCAGGCTTTCGCGCGAAGACTGGCGACGCCAAAACGTCAACACACTTGTCCGCCGCATTCACGAACAAACACATCAGCTCAAGCCGGGTATTCGCTTCGGGATTTCTCCGTTTGGCATCAGTCGTCCCGGTGTTGCTTCCGGGATCACCGGCTTTGACCAGTTCACCGGCATCTACGCCGACCCGGTGCTGTGGCTTCGCGAGGGCTGGTGCGATTACCTCAGCCCGCAGCTCTACTGGCCCATCGCTCAAAAAGCGCAAAGTTTTCCGGTCCTTCTGGAGTCGTGGCGGCGCCAAAATCCGCTCAACATTCCCATCTGGCCAGGACTCTTCACCAGTCGTGTCGGTGCCCGGGAAAAATCCTGGAGCCCCGACGAAATCCTGCGCCAGATCGAACTCTGCCGCCATCAGAATTCCGTCCCGGGACAGATTCACTTCAGCTTTCAGGCACTGCTGCAGGATCCTCAGCAAATCACCTCGAAACTCACCAGCGGCGTCTACAGCTCTGCTGCCCTGCCACCTGCCGTCAAACAGCCACCACAACCTCCGCCAGCGGCCCCGCAGCTCAGGCTCAACTCCCCCGAATCCCGCATCGATCTCGTCACAACAGCTGCCGAAAAAGTCGCTGCCCCGGGCAATCTGCGCACCATCGCCAGCTGGACATTCAACGGAAAACTCTGGACATTCAGCGCCCAGCCAGCCGCTCGCCCCGGCATTTCATTCACGCCCGAAACCCTGCGCGCTGTTGTTTCAGTCGTCGATCGCTGGGGACAGGAAAGCGAGCGCACCACACTGGAATTGCACCCTCCCCGGCCTTCCAGGTGATATTTCAGTTGCCAGCGCGACGGATTCCTGCAACGATGGATCGCCCACCGCACCACCACGCGGTACGCCAACTTCGGAGAACATCTCAATGCGCCAGTGGTTCAAAGGTCTCGTCGTTGCAGGTCTGATCTCGTTCAGCGCCGTCTCTGTCCCGGCAGATGAACGGATTCCCCATGCCCAGGATCGACCTCCGGGACCGCCGCTCAGCCCCGCAGAAGCCATCGCCAAAATGAAGGTGCCGGATGGCTTCACGGTGGAACTCATCGCCGCAGAACCTGACGTCGTCAACCCCGTGGCCATGACCATCGACGAACGCGGCCGATACTGGATCGCCGAATCTCTGGAATACCCGCGTCGCCAGCCGGGACCGGGAAAAGACCGCATCCGCATTCTTGAAGATACTGACGGGGATGGGCGGGTTGACAAAACCAGCGTGTTTCTTGAGGGCCTCAATATTCCCAGTGGCATCGCCGTCGGCCACGGAGGTGTCTGGATCGCCAACTCACCCGATCTCCTCTTCGTCCAGGACTCCGATGGGGATGGCAAAGCTGATCGACAGGAAGTTGTGGTCACCGGTTTTGGACGCGACGATACCCACGAACTCCCCAACTCACTCACCTGGGGCCACGATGGCTGGCTCTACGGACTCAACGGTGTCTTCAATCCTTCCCACGTGACCTACGGAACTGCCAATCCCAACTACCGTGAAGGCCAGCAGCCGTGGGACTTCACGTGTGCCATGTTCCGCATCCACCCCCGCACAAAGGAGTTTCAGATCTTTTGCGAGGGGACCAGCAATCCATGGGGGATCGCCTTTAATGATCATGGCGAAGCGTTCGTCAGCGCCTGCGTCATCGATCATCTCTGGCATCTCACGCAAACCGGCTACTACCATCGCCAGGGTGGCCCGTATCCACCATTCACATGGAAGATCGAAAGCATCGTTGATTACCGCCACCAGAAGGCAGCCTATTGCGGCATTCACTGGTACGACAGTGATGCGTACCCAGAGCAATACCGTCGCCGCCTTTACATGGGCAACATTCATGGCGGCTGTATCAACACAGACCGTATCGAACGCCGAAATGCAACCTACCACGGTGCATCCGAAGCTGACCTGCTCACCGCCAACGACGCATGGTTCATGCCGGTTGTTCAGAAAACCGGTCCCGATGGCTGTCTCTGCATTCTCGACTGGTATGACCGCTATCACTGCTATCAGGACGCCAATCGAGATCCCGGCGGCATTGACCGACTTCGCGGAAGGCTCTATCGCATTCGCTATCGAGATGTTCCCCGAGTCGGCCCGTTCGACCTCAGCAAAGCCTCAGACGCACAGCTCACCGCGATGCTTGCCGACGGCAACGGCTATCGTCGCGAGACTGCTCAGCGACTCCTCGCAGAAAGACTCTTCGATCAGAATGCCGGGAATGTCGCCAGGCTGCTCGAAGACACCATCCGCAGCACCGCGTCCACCGAGACCCGCCTCCGCGCCTTTGGAATTCTTGCCGGAATGCAGCAGCTTCCCGAGTCGCTGCATCTGGATCTGCTCCGGGATTCCGATCCTGTGCTTCGTGGCTGGGCCGTGCGCGCTGCCGGCGACCTGCCACAACTCAGCCAGCCACTGCTCGACACCATCACTCAGCTGCAGTCCGATCCGGATCCATCCGTGCGTCTGCAGACTGCCATCACCGCCGCCCGCAAACCTCGGCTTCCCGTTGTTCCAATCCTCGTCTCCGTGCTCGCACAGGCCGCCAGTGATCCGCTCACGCCGCGGATCGTCTGGCAGAATCTGCACCCGCTGCTGGAAACACACACCGCCGAATTCGCTGCGGAAGTCGAACGTTCCGGATCCGGCCAGTCCGGCTATCCTCAGCCAGTCCTCGACCTGCTTCCCCGCACCGCCGATCGTCTGCTCTCCGCCGCTCAGCCCGATACCGCTGCCATCGCCGGTCTGCTCAGACTGCTGCTCCGCCAGCCAGCCACCGCTGCGGCCGCTGACCAGTGTCTGCAGCTGCTCACCAGCCGCGTGCTTTCCGGTGAAGTCCGCGATACCGCCTTCGAAAATCTTCGCGGTCAGCTCGAAGCAACCCTGCAGCAGACGTCTGCCAGTGTCCTCAGCAACAGTCCATCTCCAGCTGCCGTTTCGGCCCTCGAACTTGGTGCCGTGCTCCGACTGCCCTCGGCCCTCGACACCGCCCGTCAGGTCCTGGCATCCACGGCCGCAGAACCCATTCGCGTACGGATGCTTCAGGCCCTGCTGGCAGCCGAATGGGATGGTGCTCCTGCTGCCGCCGAAACTTTCCTGAAAGCCTCCACATCCGCCGATATACGCCGCCGCATCCTGCAAAGTCTCGGACGCAGCGACGCCAAAGCAGCCTGGCAGGTCGCCCTCAATGTCATGCCCCTGCTCCCGGAAGATCTTCGCCCTGCCGCAGTTGAACTCCTGACCGATCGACAGGACTCCGCCATCGCACTGATGGAACAGGTTCGGGACGGCAAACTGCAGTCCTCTGTCATCAATGCCAATCAGGCCGCCAAAATGACTCGTATCCGCAGTCGCGAACTGGCGGATCTCGTGGCCCGGCACTGGGGTTCAGTCCGCACCGAACGTGATCCCGCCAGACAGGAACTCATCAGCCGCATGAGAAATGAACTCCGCATCAGCCACGGAGATCCGGCTGCCGGTCGAGCCGTCTTTCGCAGAGTCTGTGCACAGTGCCATAAGATGTACGGTGAAGGCGCTGAAGTCGGTCCCGATATCACCCGCAATGGCAGAGCATCCTTCGAACAGCTGATCTCTAATGTGTTCGACCCCAGTCTGGTCATCGGGTCCGCGTACCAGGCCCAGACTGTGGTCACCACGGCAGGACGCGTCGTCACCGGACTCCTCGTTGAAAACAGCCCCCAGCGCGTGGTCCTCAAAGTTCAGGGGGATAAGCAGGAAGTCATTCCCCGGGATGAAGTTGAAGAACAAAAAACCAGCCCGCTGTCGCTCATGCCCGAAGGCCTCGAAAAACAACTCCAGCCCCAGGAACTGCACGACCTGTTCGCCTGGCTCACACTCGATCGACCTCCGGAAGATCCCGCCGCTCGCTTCCTGCCTGGTTCCCGCATCGAACCCGGCCGGACTGCCGACGCGAAACAGTTCGCCACGCTCGTTGAACAGCTGCTTCCCGGTGTCCGCATCCCTGCCTCCGGAGAAGGGGGTGTGGAACTGATCACAACCTATCACGGCCGTCCAGCACTTCGCACACACCCCGTTTCCCGCAGCCAGCCCTGCAAGCTCGAAACTCAACTGCTCCTGCCAACAGCGAAAAAGGTCAAACTCATCGTCTCTGTCGCTTCACACGACCAGGGCGACTGGCAGCTGGCGGTCATTGTCAATGGGCAGTCCCGACACCAGTCCAACATTCGCCACGATGCTGGAAAAGTTGTTTGGCGCGATGTGAGCATTGATCTGTCAGATTTGGCCGGACAGGAGGTTCGCGTGGAACTGCTGAATCGCGCCAACGACTGGGCTAACGAATTCGGATTCTGGAATGGGCTCCAGGTGGTCGCCGAATAGAGGTCTGCTCCGCTGTGGAGGCTCAGTCAGTTACTCATCATGTGGATACTGTTTGGGCCGCTTGCCTTCCTGAGAAACCGTTCGAGGATACTTCCGTGAAGGAACCGGCTGTTGCGGCTTCTGACGCGGCTTTGTGATGCTGAACAACCATTCGTCACCCCAGTCGAAAAGATAGAACAGCCGCCGCCCGCTGGGGGCCGGCAGAGTATCACAGATTCGTCGATTGAAAGTCTGACCACCGTTCTCATAGTCTACGCTGAAGTCATCGTCGTCATCGTCGTCATCATCATCATCAACGTCGTCGTCGTCCTGTGTGCCATTGTCGGGGAACACAATTGATGTGATTGATTTGGTAGCTGAAGAAAACGCAGGGGTTAAAGAATCGAAGTTGAACTCAAAATCTTCTTTCTGTTCCCTGTCGTCCTGCAGGTAAGTCCTTGCCGCTCCGCTTGCTCTTCTGGAGTAGAAGAAACTGAAGAGGTGATCATCTTCAAACCTGACAGCTTTCTGAATGGCCCGATGCAGATCTGCGAGGGTGTCTGTTTCTTCGATTTCAATCTCAGCAGACCACGGATCCTCTGCGCCCACGCCGAACTCGAGACAGACT
>JBJTOP010000140.1:0-10650 GCA_046074645.1 Planctomycetaceae bacterium
GAAAGGTCGGATCGGCCTCGGCGACCTCCACCCGAAACGGTTCCTGCATGTTCTTCTCATCGACAATCAGCAGCACTCGCGCTTCACGCCCTTCAGCAGCCTTGAACGACCCCAGCTGAAGCGACATTGTATCGGGATTAAAGGTCGTGCCCGCGAGAGCCTGAAGTCTCAGTGCGCCATATTTTCGAGCCCGCGCTGTGACCTTGATCGGCTCCTCCTGCAGCGACGTTTTGATCTCAAGTTCCTCCTGAAACAAGCCAGGCGGAATCGCGACGGAAACTGTTGCGTTCAGCGAATAGCCACTTGCAAAGTGATCACTCCCAAGTTCCTCCGGAGTCATGGGCTTGAACTCTACAGTGACAAGCCCCGAAGGACTTGTGATGGATTGTATCTCGAACGTGTCATGCAGCCGGGAGCCAAGACCACCAGTGAACGGCACGGGATTTTCGTACACAGCACCAAAGTCCCAGAAATACTGCGGCATTACCTCAAACGGTATCTCAACTGCCCCCTCTACCGCCAGTTTGATGAGGGGAGTTTTCGGGTCGTTGGTGTGGACTTCACCGCCGTGTCGGAATGCTCGATCAGCAGACTCGCCGGACTTCCAGTTCATCAGCAGACTGACAGTTTTTCCCGGAGCCACGACAGCCGTTTTTTCGGCGTTCTTTGGGTCAGCACCAAAACCAAACGTTGTGCACTTGCAGGTGGTTGTGCCTGCCTTGAGCTGCAGGTCGGCTTCACCTGTGTTGCGAATGGTAAATGTGTGAGAATTGGTGGAGCGAATTGCCATGCGACCAAAGGAAAACACAAGCTCCGGGGCTTCAGCCCTCGGCCACGGGCCGGTGGGACTGGGGACCGGCATATCACTGACCTCCACCGGTTGCCGGAACTGTGTGATGATTGCCTTCTCGTCTGTTTTCATCTGCTGCAGGCGATCGGCAATACTTTCCTCACGCGGAGGTGAAAGGAGTACTGCAGCGGCGACAAGGCCACCAACCAGTCCCAGTCCGATAAGGAATTTCTGCATAAGATACTCCCAGTTGAATCACTGATTTCAGTACTGCCGCGACGACAGTCACGTGAATTTTACCGCAAACTCAGGGAACTTTCTGCCCCGCTTCGCCTTCGGCAGCGCGAATTTCCTGGCGACTGCCGTCCCACGGAGGCACCCTGCCCTGCCCCAGCAGTGCCAGTCGCTGCTCCTGGGCCTCCGTTAAATACTGGTCCTGATGACCCCATTCATGGTTGAGCTGATTAAGCTTCACCGCGCGATCCGCAGAACGTCGAGCCGCTTCAACATCATCAGCAGCCAGCTCAAGCTCTGCTTTTTCCAGCCAGATATCGACCTGCCCCGGATGCCTTTGGACAGAATTCTCCAAATCCGACAGTGCCTGAAGCAGCAAATTCCTGTCTCCGGAATTCTTCCAGATACGGCTGCGAGCCATGGCCCGCAGCTGCCACCCGGAAAAACTTGCCGGATCTGCCTCAATCCACGCTCCGCAGGCCTCCTCAACCATGGCCGGAACAGAGCCGCCCAAAGTCGGTGACAACGGACCTCGGGACTCAGTGCCGAACACGCGGCCAGCTGCACTCGCAGACTCATCCGGCGACTGCGGCAGCTCCAGAAACAATCGTCCTGCCTCGTACTCCGCCCACGCCTGCCGAACACCAACGCGGCGAGGATCTGCAGCGACAGTGTTCAGAAGCGCTGCTCGGACGGCCGCTGACGACGTGTCATTTCGAACACGGCCTTCAGCCGCAACCGCAAGAGCCGCGTCCAGCGCTCGTTCCGATTTCAGCAACGGAATCAAGCCTCCACTCAGAATCGCCATGGCAGCCGTCAGCGATAATCCCACGATTGTACCACTGGCAGCCCAGTGCTGCGGAGTGCCAGCCGTGGCTGAACCTGCAGCACTGCATACCACAACCATCAGCATCACCATCGGAACTCCAAAACCACCCGATGCCAGCAGATGCACCAGAATGGCCGCGACCGCGGCCATGGCAGCAGCCAAATTTGTAAACTCAGGCAGTTTCCGACGCAGCAACACAACAACGACCCCTGTGAACAGCAGCATTTCGTCCGCTTTGCCCTGCAGGGAATCAGCACTGAGCCATTCCCAGAACGTATCCAGCAGCCAGCCGACAACCACACAGGCAGCCGGTTGGGCCGCTGGCAGGAATCGGGGCCGCAGCAATGCGTTCACCGGAACCTGCGAATCAGTCACCGCCTCCGCATTTCGCAGGAGCCCCGCAACTAGTGCCCCCGTAAACAGCAGCATTCCCGTCAATCCCACGAGTCCGGCAGACGACCAGGCCTCGATAAGATAGTTGTGAGGATCCCGAATCTCCTCACTCGACTCATCCAGCTTATATGGCAGATAAGACTGACGGAAGTTACCGGGCCCCGCGCCGTAGAAGGGACGGTCGGCCAGCATCTCCAGACTGCCCATCCAGTAGAACAGTCGGTATTGAAGTGACCTTGGAGCTTCGAGGATCACCTCGCGGTCCAGCGCACCCAGCCGAGCGGCGATCAGGATCACGACCACCGCAAAACCTGCAGCCGCAATTCCACCGCGAAGCACCACTCGCAGCCTCTGCCTGCGACTGTGATGAAGAGCCATCGCAAGCAGTCCACAGCCAGCCGCCAACCATGCCGAACGACTCTTCGTCAACACCAGACAGTAACTCAGGGCAGCAATCGACAGGCCGAACGCCACCTGCGGCAACAACCCCGATCGCAGACCAGGCCACCGGGCCGCCGCAAGTACCAAACCACCAGCAAGCAGTGCCGCCAGAGTATTCGTCAGAGCAAATGGTCCGAGTGGTTCAGTGCTGTAGAGAAGCCGGTTTTCCCAGAGCACCCGCGAGGATCCTTCCAGCGGAATTCCCAACCCGCCAAATTCCAAAGTGATTTCCTGCACCTGCTGCATTGCCTCACCGCCTGGAGTCCGCAGGGCCGCGTCAAGTGCCGTGCGACGGCTTTGGTACCACTCCGCATTTCGCGGAAAGGCCACAGTGTGCTGCCAGATTCCAAGTGCAGCCAGCCCCACTGTAAGCGTCAGCAGAGTCTCGATCAGCAGAGTGCGGTCGCGAGCACCGCAGCAAACCGTTCGCAGGGTATACCACGCAGCGGACAGCCCCACCCACTCCATCGCAGGATTCCACGCCGCGCGACGATCGCCTCCAACCTGTTCAATGTGCCACGCTGAAATCAAATGCCCGCCAGCCACCAGCAGAACACCGAAGTCAAGGACGCCGAATCGAAGCCCCGCTGGACGCTCCAGCCCGAACAGCTGACGCACGCCAGTGAGAGCACTGAGGAGCGTCCACAGCATCGCCAAATGCAGGCCACGCCCGTCCGCAGCTTCTTCGCCAATCCACAGACCGGACGCACACAGCAGCACCGCAGCAAGTGAAGCCGTCGAGAATCGCATCACCCCTGCCCTGCCCCGCCGCTGCGACGCTCATCCGACAACTTCCGCCGACCCACAAACTCGAGAATTCCAATTACAGTCAACATCATCGCAATTAATGCGACCACCAGCAGAGCACCCGTCCAGCCTCGCACCTGGTACAGCAGCAGCCCACCCAGCCCCGTCATCGCTGTTGTCAAATGAATCGTCAGCACTGCACTTGACGGTCGCAGACCCAATTCCACCAGACGGTGCGAAAAATGACTCTTGTCCCCATGGAACGGACTCCGCCCCTGACGCAGGCGAATCCAGATCACCGTGCAGAAGTCATAGAGCGGAACTGCCATCACGCACAGCGGCGCCAGCATCACATGCCGACTCCCCGAACGCTCGTAAAATGTCCCCGCTACCGTCAGAGTCGCCAGAAGGAAACCAATCAGATTGCTGCCACAGTCCCCCATAAAAATCGATGCTGGCGGACGGTTCCAGCAGAGAAACCCCAGCAGCGAACCGCTCAGAAATAACAGCATCGCCGCGACCGGGAAGATCGGTACTCGAACCATGAACAATAAAATCACAGCAAATAACGCCGATGCAATCAGCCCAATACCTGCCGAAAGAGCATCCATGTTGTCGAGGAAATTCATGGCGTTGGTGAGCACCATGATCCAGAGCATCGTCGCCAGAAATCCGAACCATGGCTGGGATACGAACACTGTCGCCCGCACTCCCGACTGTACAACCCCGGCCGCCACAAGAACCTGCAAACACAGCCGGAACTTCCACGAAAGATTCCAGCGATCGTCCGCCAGACCAGTCAAAAAGAGCACCACCGCTCCGCATGCAATCGCCAGCAATTGCCGGGCGAGATCCGCCGTCACAGACAGCCCGTTCCACCGCAAATGCGGCAACAAACCCAACGCCGCACAAGCACAGGCAATCGCGAACCCCAGAAAGATCGCAATACCACCTCCTCGCGGAGTCGGCACCACGTGGACTTTTCGAAGACCGGGAAGGTCAATCAGACCCAGCATCGGAGACAGCCGCTTCACAATCGGGGTGACCAGCAGCGAAGTCAGAAACGCCACACAGAAACCGGCGGTCAAAGATGTGGTCATAGTGGAGACAGTCCGGGCATTGGCGAGATCGATCGTCAGAAACTACGCTGAATTCGACAGCAGTTGCGAACAAAATCCGGCCTTTCGAGATGGAAATTGGGGGATTGCTGAGCAGACGCAGGTGCCGGGTCTTGTAAAAACTGCAGGCTCTTCCAGCGAAATCTGCCGATTCTGGCGGTTTTAAGGGCAGTGCTCGGCCATGGATTTGTAGTTTTGGCAGACTGTTCACAACCAGCCAGCCCCACGAGAAGCAACACAAACCTCTTGCAATAAAGGAGTTCTGCGGCGAAATAAAAAACACGTAGCGTTTGGCGCGAGCTTTGCTCCTTTCCTTTGTCAGTTCGAATACACCCCAATGGAATAACTGTCTCATCAGCAGGAGCAAAACAATGAGAACTCAGCTGCCCCCAAAAAGTCTTCGCAGATTGCTGGCCGCTGACGGGTACCTGGATCTGGGTTTGGCGGACAGAGCTGTCGCGGAACTGGAACAAATCCCCTCCGCCGGACCCCTCGAAGGACCACGCCTGCTGATGCTGGGAATTGCAAAAAAACAGCTCGGCGATTTTCAGGGGGCCATCGAACATCTGGAACGCGCTGTTCGCATCATGCCCCGCCCCATTCGACGCTTTGTCTGGAGGGAACTTGCGGAACCCTACCGCGCCGTCGGCGCTCTGGATCTATCGGCAATGGCGGAAGAACTTGGTGGCGATGCTGAACTGCAACTCACCATTCACCTCCCGCACGAAGCCGGTGAATTGCAATTGTCAGCCAGTCGCACCGCTGCATGAGGTGTTCAGTTTTACATCTGCTGACCCGTGAGCCTGGCGACTTCGTTCACGTCCTTGTCACCGCGACCGGACAAGCACACGAGAACGATCTCGTCGGGGGAACGTCTGGCAGCCGACTGCATCGCCCAGGCGATCGCGTGTGAAGTTTCAATGGCCGGAAGAATTCCCTCAGTCCGTGCCATAGTGCTGAAAGCGGCCAGTGCTTCATCGTCCAGAACGTTGACGTAGTGAACGCGACCGAGATCCTTCCAGTAGCTGTGTTCGGGGCCTACGCCGGGGTAGTCGAGTCCGGCGGAGATGGAATGCACGTCAGACGTCTGGCCGTCGTCATCCTGCAGCACGTAGCTGTAGCTGCCGTGCAGAATTCCCGGTTTGCCATGGCTTAGAGTACTCGCGTGATCCCCGGGTGCGGATCCGCGACCACCCGCTTCCACGCCCGTGAGCTGCACGGTTGAGTCATCGACAAAAGGATAAAACATGCCGGCGGAATTTGAACCACCTCCAACGCAGGCACTCACCTCATCCGGAAGCCTGCCGGTCTGGGACCAACACTGCTGGCGGGCTTCACGGCCACTGATCGACTGAAAGTCGCGGACCATCATCGGGAACGGGTGGGGGCCGACAACACTGCCAATGATGTAGTGAGTGTCGCGAACCGACGCCATCCAGTCGCGCATGGCTTCGTTGATGGCATCACGAAGCGTGCGGGAACCAGTGGTCACGGGGCGAACTTCAGCACCCATGGTCCGCATGATGAACACATTCAGCTTTTGGCGACGGACGTCTTCTTCACCCATGTAGACCACGCAGGGAAGGCCGAAACGTGCACACGCGGTCGCGGTGGCAACCCCGTGCTGTCCGGCACCCGTTTCAGCAATGACTCGGGTTTTTCCCATGCGACGCGTGAGCAACACCTGGCCCATCGTGTTGTTGATCTTGTGTGCCCCGGTCAGATTCAGATCTTCTCGTTTGAAGTAGATCCGAGCTCCACCGCATTTTTCCGTGAGTCGTTCAGCGAAGTAGAGCGGGTTGGGACGGCCGACGAAGTGGGTGAGCAGGTCATTCAGCTGGTGGTGAAATTCTGGATCCGCCTTCGCCTGTTCCCATGCCTCCGTCAGCTGTTCAAGAGCGTACATCAGCGTTTCAGGGACATAGCGACGCCCATATTCACCGAAACGTCCACGAGCATCCGGGACGGCGCTGATGGGGGAATCGACAGGAGCGGCGGTGGAGGACATCGGTGGCGGCAACCTTTTGGGAGTGGCAGCGGCAGGGAAAAACGGTATTTCGACTCTATTTTAGCGGTGCAGAAAAAAAAATCCCCTGCGAGGCGCCAGAAAGCGGGGAATGGGGATCGCGGAGCCGCGTTCCCCGCTGAAAAACAGTCACCCCCCGGCTGTTGGATACACAACACGCCAGCCCAGCTGTTACTCACGCTGGCTTGATCTGTCGAGCCGGAGAGACGAAACTGCCCCAGTATTCATTCAGCACTCGAAACCTCTAAGAGTTTTTCCATGCCAGTTGTACTCCGGATGCATTCTGTGAGCCGTACCTTTCGGACAACGGCTGGAGATTTGCCAATCCTGCGGGATGTGAGCCTGCGAGTTCTGTCCGGTGAGGCCGTGGCGATTCGGGGCCCATCGGGCTGCGGTAAGAGTACTCTGCTGTATCTGGCCGGGACTCTCGACCGTCCCTCCAGCGGCGTGGTCGAGATACTGGGCGAGAATCCGTGGAGTCTGAGTGGAAAACGATTGGCTGCATTTCGAAACCAGCACATCGGATTCGTTTTTCAGGACCACCAGCTCTTGCCTCAGTGCAGCGTTCTGGAAAACGTCCTGCTGCCGTCCCTCGCCGGATTCGAGTCTCCCCGGGGACTGCGCGAACGAGCGACCGCGTTGCTCGAACGCGTCGGGCTCGGTAAGCGGCTGCATCAGCGCCCCGGTCGATTATCGGGCGGCGAGAGACAACGAGTGGCCGTCTGCCGAGCGCTCATTAATGAACCTTCTCTGCTGCTGGCCGATGAACCAACAGGAAACCTCGATCCCGTGACCGCTGCCGAAATCGGCACGTTGCTGCTTGAGATGGCCACGGAGCACGAAACAGCACTTCTGTGCGTCACGCATTCAGATGAGCTGGCAAGTCGTTTTCCGCACGTCATTCAGCTCCGCGAGGGAGTGGTGCAGTACATAGGTGACGAACGTCTGTCAGTCACGGGACAGACTGTTTGATGGCGACATGTTGAGCGGGGGCGAGCAGTGCTGGACTATTTCAACGATCGATGGGCACTGGTGACCGGAGCTTCCTCCGGTATCGGAGCGGAGTTTGCCGTGCAGCTGGCCAGTCGCGGAATGCATCTGATCCTCGCGGCACGTCGCAGGGAACAAATGACAAAGCTCGCGACCGACCTGAATACGCGACACGGCACCCGTTGCCACGTCGTAACCATCGACCTCACCGACTCCGATTCCGGTGCACTGCTGTACGACGAACTCAAGCGGCTTGGTGTTGCCGTCGAACTGCTCGTCAACAACGCCGGCTGCGGGCTGATCGGTCAAATCGAAACCACTTCGCCGGATGAAGTTCGGCGAATGCTGCAGCTCAATCTGCTCACACTCACTGATCTGACCTACAGATTCCTGCCCGAAATGCTCGAACGAGGACACGGCGCGATCATCAACCTGTCTTCGCAGGCCGCTTTTCAGCCGGTTGCATTCATGGGAGCGTACGCCGCAAGCAAGTCGTTTATCCTGCACTTCAGCGAGGCACTGTGGGCAGAATCCCGAAGTCGCGGCGTGACCGTGATGGCCCTGTGCCCCGGAGTCACTCGCACGGAGTTCTTCGACACTGCAGGTGCAGTCGGCTGGCTCGAAAAGCACACAGCGCAGACGCCCGCGAAAGTCGTCAAGGCTGCACTGAGGGCTCTCGAGAAACGCCGTCAGTACGTAGTCCCCGGCTGGCGGAACTATCTGATGACGCTGCTGGTGCGCCTGACGACCCGACGGACTGCGGTGAATGAGTCGAAGCGGTATTTCCGTCCGCGGAAAGAGAAGGAGAAACGCTCGCATCGCGGGGAAGGCTGAAGCACGCCATCTCCGCGGCGTTGCGAACGTACAGCCGGCCGTCCGCAACAGCCGGCACGTTCCATGTGCGATCATCAAGCGGCTGGAAACGCGTAACCTCCCTGAAAGCATCCGGGGAAGCTTCGACAAGTGCCACACTGCCGTCCTCCGCCTGAATCAGAAGCATATTCTCCCAGAGCAGAACGTGCCCGAAACGGTACCGCCCGCCCTTCCACCGACGCTCTCCAGTTCCTGCGTCAATACAGGCCAGAATGCCGTCGTCAAGGCCATAGACGTTGTTTCCATAGGAGACGGCTTCGTTGAATTTGAGTTTGAGGCTGCGCGAAGGTGGCCAGACTTCTGCCGGCCGACCGCTCGTCAGTCGAGTCGGATCGAGCAGCACACAGCCTGAGTCATAGCCACTGCTCAGAAACACAGTATCGCCGAAGCGGATCGGTTGCGCCACGTTGATCTTGTACTGATTCGTCCACGGGTAGTACCAAAGCGATTTGCCCGTGTCGGGATCATGAGCTTCAAGACCGTCGCCATGAAAAACCAGCAGCTGAGTTATTCCATTGATGATTTCGATTCGAGGGGCTGTGTAGCCCGCCTTGTGGCTGCCGATGCTCCAGACAAGTTCACCCGTAATCTGCTCGTACGCTGCCAGAGCACGGCCAGCATCACCGCCGGCATCGACGATGACCAGATCTTTATGGAGCAACGGGGAACCGGACATTCCCCATTCAACCATAGTGCTGCCCGCATCTCTGCAGATTTGCCGCTGCCAAAGAAGTTTGCCAGTCGCTGGTTCAAGCGCATTCAGAATCCCGGTTGCACCAAGCGCATAAACGGCCGTTGACGAAACTGTTGGCGTCGCCCGCGGGCCCACAGCCCCCTGAGCCGTCTCGTAGCGAGCTGCATCCTCACGCCGCCAGATTTCAGACCCGGTACGGCTGTCGTAGCAAACCGTGCATTCCACCTCACCACGCTGCTCCTGAGTCCAGAGCTGACCTCCAACTATGGAGATTGATGACCATGCTTCGCCAATCGGGCGACGCCAGAGCTCTGTCGGGGGATTCGCAGTCCAGTCCGTGGCAGGAAGGGGCGACGGGATCAGACGGTCCCCGTTGTGACCACAGTAACGTGGCCAGTCGCGCGATGTGATTTCAAGAACCTGTGGGGCTGTTGTGGATTCGGAGGCAGTGGGAGTGGTGTTCAACGGGGCATTCGACCTGAGCCATTCTCGCGAGCGCTCAGATGGACTGAGAGGGCTCCAGCGAAACACAACGCGAGGACGCATGTCACCATCGAACCAGACGCTGCGAATGCAGGACACAGCAAGAATCGCCCACCCAAGAACAACACCCGCCCAAATGAGCCAGCGTGTCCTTAGCCGCAAGTTGCCAAACCCCAGCCACCAGACACTCAGACTCAGCACAAGGAATCCAACACCGTAGAAGACACGAATGATCTGATCGGTACGCCCGTCCGCCAACTGATGGCCGGTGGCAGTGGCGATCAATGTGAGCACCACAAGCAGGACTGGCGGGAGCAGATTACTGCGACGGGGAAAGGCAACTGACATGTGGCGTGTGACTCCGAAGAGAATATGCAACGCATTGCACCGGCTGGAGAATATCAGCAGACACTGTATCACGGAAAGGCGACCAACGCAGTCGGTACAATGAGGCAAGTGAAGCCAGATCCCTCACGTAAAAGCTGCCTGTCTTCAAAATGTCCAGCAGGTGCAGCTGCAATTCTTCCAGATATCTGGCCTCAGCAATCCTGACAAATTTGGAACCCACCCCGCCGGCGACCGCGCCAGATTCGGGGACTGTCCCCGGCCTGGGCGGTGCAATGACGATTCCAACGATTGAGCTGACCAGAACGATTTTGACGGAATTGCTACCCACCCGCCGACCGCTGCTCCGATTGCGGGGACTGTCCCCGGTTTCGGTGGTGCACTGACAATTCCAGCGATTGAGCGGACGAGAACGATCCTGACGGAATTGCTGCCAACCCGCCGACAGCTGCTCCGAATGCGGGGACTGTCCCCGGCTGGGTGATGCACTGACGATTCAAACGATTTGAATGACCAGAACGATTCCGACGGAATTGCAACCCACCCGCCAACCGCTGTTCCGGCTGCGGGGACTGTCCCCAGTTGGCCGATGCTATGACGATTCAAACGATTTGGCTGACCAGAACGATTCTGACGAAATTGCTGCCCACCCCGCCGACCGCTGCTCCGGTTGCGGGGACTGTCCCC
>JBJTOP010000141.1:0-4217 GCA_046074645.1 Planctomycetaceae bacterium
CGAAACGCAGCCGGGGGCGTCCGCCCAACCGCTACTACACCGCAATCCCAGCCGCATGGCGGCAGCCTGCGGGCAAACGGTACTGAAAACGACACAACAGCGCACCCACCAGCGCGCGCACCTTCGGTGCGAAACGCAGCCGGGGGCTTCCGCCCAACCGCTAGCACACCGCAATCCCAGCCGCATGGCGGCAGCCTGCGGGCAGACGGTACTGCAAACGACACAACAACGCACTCAACATCGCGCGCACCTTCGGTGCGAAACGCAGCCGGGGGCTTCCGCCCAACCGCTATCACGGCTGCCAGGCGGCTCTGGGGACCTTCAGCGGACGGGCGGAAGCCAGCGGTTGCCTTTCGACCAAAAGCGCGCACTGCCAACTGTAAATCCGGCGATCCGCGTCTCTGCACTGGCAATTCTGATGACAACCAGAAATACTCCTGAAGTCTCGCGCTGACCCAGCGCACAACAACCACCCGAAACGGAACAAGGAACCACGATGACCCACGACCACTGGACCACTGCTCACTCCATGCTGCAGGTGATCACTCTGCTGGGCACAACTCTGCTGACCTCTGCCGCACTTGCTGGCGACAAACCCGACACGCGTCTCTTCGAAATGCGAGTTTACTACGCGGCCCCAGGCAAGCTGGATGCCCTCAATGCACGGTTTCGTGATCACACCGTGAAACTGTTCGCAAAACATGGCATGACGAACCTCGGATACTTCGTGCCGGCCAACAACACTGAAAACAAGCTCATCTACTTTCTCGCATTCCCCGACCGTGCCGCACACGCTGCCGCATGGAAGGCCTTTATCAGCGACCCGGAGTGGATGGCAGCCCGGGCGGCATCCGAGAAGGACGGGAAACTCATCGATCGCATCGAAAACGCGTTTCTCACCGCCACCGATTACTCCGCTCTCGCCGAACAGAAAAACTACGGTGTCGGCACGTTCGAACTGCGAACCTACACGACTGAGTCAGGCCGTCTGCCCGATCTGAACGCCCGTTTCCGCGACCACACCGTGAAGCTCTTCGAAAAACACGGCATGACCAACGTGAGCTACTGGACTCTTGCTGAAGATCAGTCCGGCGCGAAGAGCTCCTGTGTCGCCGGCAACACCCTGATTTATCTGCTCACTCACAAGTCCGAAGACGCTGCCAAAGCCAGCTTCGCCGCATTCAGGGCAGATCCGGTATGGCTTGCAGCACGCGAAGCCTCCGAAAAGAAAGCCGGCGGTTCACTCACAATTCCACAGCCCAATGGAGTCAAGTCGGAATTTCTCGTTCCCACCGATTACTCGCCGGTCCGCTGAACACTCGCTGAATTCCCCGATGGCTCAACACACGCAAAACGCGGCTGCCACATGCCATCTACACAGACCTGCTCGATGAACATCGACAAAGGTCTGACCCACAGCGAGCGATCTCCGTAGTCGGTGCGGTAGACGACAAGCAGCTCGCCGGTCTCGGAATGCCGAGCGACTCCCAGAACAATATAGTCCCGCCCCTTGTAATGTCGGTAACGTCCGGGACTCAGTTCGGGAGTCGCAGGTTCCATCTACCGGTTCCCTTCAGAATCCGCTTCCAGGAACGGATCGAAGGACATCCCAGGTTCTTCGTCCGTCGAGGCTGAATCTGGTACCTCGGCGGCAACATCCGCAGAGTTGGGTTTGGCCGTGGACTCAAGTCCCGGGCCCGTTGCGCGCATCAAGGTCGGATCCGTTCCGGCGGTTACGGGCGCTGTACCAGCAGCAGCGGCAGAACGGGACGAGCCCCCTGGACCTCGAATCCACGGCTGCTCGACTGCTCCGTCCGCGGCTGCCTTCTGAGCACTTTCAAGCAGTTGCCGGGCAGCTTTTTCCAGTTCTGCGGGCGCAGGATTGACTGCAGCGGACAGGGGCTGCAGCGGTGAACCTCGCCGGCCCGATACATCACCAAAGATACTGCGCTCAAAGTCTTCCGCATCCTGCAGCAGCCGAGCGGCCCTCGCAGAGGCAGAGGATGACAGATTACCCATCATGCCGCCAACATCGGCAGGCCCGAAGACTTCAGTTCCGCCACCACTGTGCTCTGCGAGTCCCTCACGTACTGCCGCGTTTGAAACCCGGGTCGGCGACGATGGGCCTGGAGACGACGCGGACGGCCGAGCAGAAGACGCGGTGGCAGGCGACCGGAAGGGATCCGCAGGCAGAGCGTCCTGCGACGGCTCCCGCAACTCACTCGGGGATGGATTCGCAGCATTCAGGGCACGGAGGGCGGAGGCTGCAGCGGGCGCGAGATCAGCGACGCCGATTTCGCCGGGAAGCGGGATCAGACCGCTGTCGATATTCTCGGAGTCCTCGTGGTCCAGTTGAAGGTCTTCAGCGACTGAAGCCAGACGACCTGCCCGTTTCGCCTCGACTTCGCGACCGCCTGGTCGCACCTGCAGTCGATCACGAGTGCTGTTCAGAAAACCGCGGAGTTCATCCAGCGTGGCTGCGGACTCTGAGACCTCTTCCTGCAGGGGAATGCGGACGGAGTCTGCGATCAAATCGGTGGCACCAGCAGCCATGGCGGCTCGGGCAAGTTCCAGTCGATCGGTCCACTGAGAAGGTGTCCAGGTGCGCACGTCGGCCCATGCGAGGGCAAGCGAGTGCTGGGGTGTTCGAGGAAGGACTCGAATGCCTGATTCTGAGCGAACGACGTGGTACTGCAGGGAGAAAAACATGGCTGCCGCTCCTGTGGCAGCTCCGGTAAGAAATGGACGAGCTTTGCTCACGGAAACCAATCCTCGAGCCAGTAGATGATCGCGAACCAGACGCTTATGTGAACTTAGCACCCTCCACCCATGTCAACTTTGATGCTTTTTGGAAACGGCCAGTTTTTTTTTTGAATCACGAGGGCAGAGCCGGAACAGACTTTGCGTCCGTTACAGTCGCTTTACTCCGCCCCTGCTGCTAAATTCTCCCTCGTTTATCGTTGACGACACCGCCTCGCTGTGGGATACTTCGCCATCGCGGTACTTCCGGGGCGGGCCCATGTCTTTGGGTAGTGCGCGGCTATGAATGCTCCCTCAATAATCTCTCGGGTGTCCTGGCTTACCGGCCTGCTTGCAGCTTGCCTGGTCCACTCCCCCGCCGCAACAGCAGACGAACCCTCCGTCGCTCACAAACACGCCCCCCTCGTCGTTCGCTCCCGGCCGGTCATCGAACGTTTGCCCGTTCAGGTCATTCAGCCCATCGATCTCCAGGTCGCTCGCTCGGGCGCGATCTTCGTCGCGGATTCGCAGGCCAACTGTATCTTCCGGCTGGATCAGTTCTCCGCAGTCAGTCTGCTCGCTCAAAATCTGCCCGGTATCCGCCGCATCTGCCTCGATGCCAACGAATCGTTGTACGTGCTCACCTCCAGCACCGGCGAATCTTCCCTGCACCAAATCACTCCTGAAGGACGTTTAATCCCGTTGCACACGATGCCAGTCCCGGCCCACAGCTTCGCTCGTGTGGGCACCAGCGAATGGCTGGTGACCGACGGACGGCAACTGTGGCAGATCAACGCCGACTCCGAACGCACACTCCTGCTCAAATCCCCCGTCTCAGTGCTCGATCTGTGCACCGACCCGGGAGGCAGCAACTATGCCCTCCTGGCCGACGGCCGCGTGCTCCAGATCGGGCTGGACGGTGAGTCCCGAATCGCTGGATTCGCCCCAGGCAACGCAAGCAGACTCATCTGTCAAACCGACGGCCGTCTGCTGGTGCTCGCCAAATCCCCTGTGCCGGCCAAAGCTGGAACCCCGCACTTACCTCTCGGCATTTACTCAGTGTCAGCCGACAACGCAGCCCCCCCAGCCACCGCAGTCGCGCATCTTCCGGAAGGCACACTGGCCGCCGGCTTCGATGTTCTCGGCAATCTCTGTCTTGCCAACCCGCAGCTCCGAGCCGTCACTAAAGTCACCAGCCGATTCCGTATCCCCTGCCCACACTGCAAGGAATCCGTGCTCATGATTTTCGATGCCAACGCAGCACCCGAAAATGCCGACAATTTCTGATTGAGCTGCCTACCGGCGAATTCATCCCAGGAAATCAGCTGCAACCGTCCCCGTGAACTTGCCTCCAGACGGCCCGCAGCCTATTATTCCGCCCGCCCGGACGGGCAGATAGCTCAGTTGGTAGAGCACAGGACTGAAAATCCTGGTGTCGGGGGTTCGATTCCCCCTCTGCCCATTTCCATCAAACACAC
>JBJTOP010000142.1:0-13189 GCA_046074645.1 Planctomycetaceae bacterium
GAACAGGCTCCTGCAACGGAGCCGGGTTCGCCAGACCATCGGGAATTCGGCGGAATGCAACTGTTGTTCCCTCTGGTCCGCCGCGGTATTTCCGGGGCGTATGAACGATTTGATGGGTCGGAGTCAATTTCCAGAAGATTGCAACGAGGCTCGTTATGCCGCACTCAATCCCCGGAATACTTGCCTCGCTTGGTCTGTTTTTCGCAGTACCACTGCAGGTGACGCGGGCTGATGAACCGTCTTCCGCGTCCGCTCAAACGGCGCCGTCTGCGATAACTGACGAGTCACCATCGGCGGCCGGGCAACAGTTCCTCGAAGACGTCGAACCACTGCTGAAGGAACACTGTTACGGTTGTCATTCGCACGCGTCGGGGGTGATGGAGGGTGGATTGACGCTTGACTGGCGTTCAGGCTGGGCTGAGGGAGGCGGTCGCGGCCCGGCGGTGATTCCCGGCAATCCCGACGCCAGTCTGCTCATTCAGGCCATCCGTCATCAGCACGCCGAACTGCGGATGCCGGAAGAGCAGCTGGAGGCAGCGGCGATCAGCGTGCTTGAAGCGTGGGTACGTTCGGGTGCGGCCGACCCGCGTTCCAGTCTTCCGCAGCCGAAGCCGATTGACGCGGACTGGTGGTCCCTGCGTCCGCTCAATCGCCCCCCGGTTCCCTCGAACACCCCCAACCCCGTGGATGCCTTTCTGCAGTCAGCGTGGGCTCGTGCCGGAATTCAGCCGGCCGCGAAAGCTGATCGCCGAACGCTTATTCGCCGGCTGACATTTGAACTTCACGGCCTGCTGCCCACCCCTGAAGACACTCTGGCCTTCGTCAGCGATCCGGACCCTGCCGCATTCGAGAAGCTGGTTGATCGGCTGCTGGCCTCACCGCGTTACGGCGAACGCTGGGCGCGACACTGGATGGATGTGATCCACTTTGCAGACAGTCACGGTTATGAGCATGACGTATTTCGTCCGAATGCATGGCGGTATCGCGACTATTTAATATCGAGTCTGAATGCTGACATCCCGTGGGGTCAGTTTATTCGCGAGCAGCTGGCGGCGGACGTGTATGTCGCTGATCAGCCGCTGCGGCAGGCGGCTCTGGGATTCCTGGGTGCTGGCACCTACGACCACAGCGCCGCGTCCACGGCTCCGAAAAACTTTGAGAACCTGGACCGGGACGACATGGTTGTGCAGACGTTGACAGCTTTCTGCAGCACCACCGTTGGGTGTGCCCGCTGTCATGACCACAAGTTTGATCCGGTGACTCAGGCCGACTACTACTCGATGCAGGCTGTCTTTTCCGGGATCGGCAAGGGTGACATTCCGTTCGATGCTGATCCGACAGTTTCCGCAGCCCGGCTGCGATGGCAGGAGCTCAGGGCTGCCGCGGTTCGGCGGGACGCTGCGCTGCTGATGTCCGAGGAAACTCAGGCGCTGATCGCTGATGTGCTGCCAGCACCGGGCAGCGATTCCGTCTGGCAATCGGCGAATCTGCAGACCTATGTTTCCCTCGAAGGTGCTCAGCTGCAGCGACTTGAAGACGGTTCACTGCTGGCCACCGGGCCGCGTCCGGAAACCGACACCACCACGCTCACGTTTAGTCCGGGCAGCCTGCCACAGATCACCGCCATCCGACTGGATGTGCTGCCGCACGAGTCACTCCCGGCTGGTGGACCGGGTCGTGCGGAAAACGGCAATCTGCATCTCAACGAAGTGGAACTCAAAGTCTTTACTGCCGACCAGAAGGAAGGTCAGCTGGTGACCATTGAGCGTGCGACAGCGGACTTCGAGCAGGACGGCTGGACGATTGCACACGCGATCGACGGGAATGCTCAATCCGCATGGGGTGTGCATCCTCGCGAGGGCCAGGCGCATGCGGCGGTTTTCGCTTTGAAAGGTCCTCTGAGTGTCAGTTCCGGGATGACGCTTCACCTGGTATTGCGGCAGAGTCATGGACGTGGTCACACGATTGGTCGACTGCGAATCAGCGTCACGGGTGCGGCTCCGGAAACTGTTCAGCTGCTGCCTGCCGACCTGCAGGCGCTGCTGGAGATTCCCGCGGAGAATCGCACGTCAGACCAGCGGCTGCAGCTTGCCGCGCGAGCGATTGAACTTCGCGCGGAGCGCGAGCTGAGCCAACTTCCGCCCCCTGAAAAGCTCTACGCCGCTGCGCCGGTGGCTACAAACGAACGCGGGATGATTCGTTTCGAAAAGCCGCGAGAAATTCGAGTGCTGAAACGTGGCGATGTGGACCAGCCAGGCGAAGTGGCTCTGCCGGGAACGCTGACGATTCTCGAACAGTCTGCGGGGCTTGCAGCGCGATTTCAGATCATTGACGGACAATCCGAATCTGCTCGCCGCGCTGCGATGGCAGAATGGATCGCTTCGCCCAGCAATCCGCTCACATGGCGCAGTGCTGCCAATCGTGTGTGGCAGTATCACTTCGGGCGTGGTCTGTGTGACACGTCCAGCGATTTTGGGCGTATGGGAAGTCTGCCCGATCATCCCGAGCTGCTGGACTGGCTGGCCAGCGAACTTCGCGAACACGGCTCGATCAAGCGTCTGCATCGCATCATCTGTCTGAGTTCTGCATGGCAGGCGACCGCTGATGCTTCTGAAGTGTCACTGCAGCTGGATCCGCAGAATCGTCTGGCCTCACGGCGATCCCGGCAGCGGATGGATGCGGATGCATGGCGGGATTCCGTACTGCTTGCGAGTGGCCGACTGGATGACACGATGGGCGGTCCCGCGATTGCGCACTTTTCGTCCCGCCCCGGAGCACAGCTGACTCCGATTCTGGACTACAGCAGCGTTAACTGGGACGCCCCCGGGATGACTCGCCGCAGTATTTATCGTGTTGTCTGGCGGGGGATCCCGGATCCGTTGCTGGAACAGCTGGACTTTCCGGACCTTGGACTTCCAGCACCGGTGCGCGGCCAGTCGGTTTCGCCCCTGCAGGCGCTCACACTGATGAACAATCGCTTTGTGCTGCACCACGCGGATCATTTGGCACAGCGTGCTCTTCGCGGCGGTATCGACGTGGATGCTCAGGTGACCGGTGCAGTTTCCTTCACGTGGCAGAGGCAGCCGAATTCAGCAGAACTGGACTCGCTTGCGCGTCTGGCAAGGGATCACGGCATGTCGGCCGTCGCGAGGCTGCTGCTGAACAGTGCCGAATTTCTCGTCGTGGATTAGGCGGGTGTTTCAGTGGTCGGCTGGGGGCTTCGAGTTCGTTGGCGGAGCCAGCGGTTCAAGCGTGGCAGCTTCGGGATGGAGTGTGATCCAGCGAGTCCAGAATTCGGCGGGACTTGTTTTGCGCCACAGGGCGAGGGCCTTACCGACGTGCGAATAAAAGGTGAAATTCTGATCAATCTCATGCTGCGGAGTCTGGCTGACATTCTGCACCAGCCATTCTGCTGCTTTGAGCACCTGACTGCGGGGCGGGTGCAGGTGTTCGGGGGCCAGAGCGAGCCATTCAAGGTGGTGACCTGTGGCAATGACACGCTTGGACGCCTTTTCCTGAGGATCGGTCAGTTTGAAGCAGTCCGCGCCATCCACCCAGTTACTGTTCCATGATCCATCGGGCCACTGGGAAGCGGTGATGCGATCACGAATATCGGCGAGGTAAGTCTCTGCGGCGGTGACTGTATCCGGCTGCAGCAGCTTTCCGGAATGTTCGTGATTGAGACGGAGCATCAGCATCAGAGTGTAGATGCGATGGGTGCCGAGGCAGACACCACCGCGTTTATGGCTGCGAATAAGTCGTCCTGCAAGCAGGTCAAGTGTGACAAGGCGTCCCTGAGCCGTGTGCCAGCTGGTGATTTCCGGACTGGCCAGCCAAAGTGTGAAGGCCATCGCAGACCACTCGGTTTCACGTTCATCCGGGCGAAAGTCCCGGAGCGCTTCCTGAAGCACATCGCGGAGCTGCAGTGCGCGGGCTGTGGTGAACACGGGAGCTTCGAGAGGCAGACCGGATTCTGTGAGTGCGGCCAGGGCGTGGTCGTGATGCACGGACCCGGCAGCATCCTCAGAAAATCTCACATGCACTCCAAGGCCGGTGTCCACGAGCAGTGGTGTGACGCGGTGATTCCATGACTGCAGATGTTTGGCGGAGTCGGTAAGAAACGTGGCCAGCTCTGGTCCGGAGATTGTATCTTCAGCCCCGAAACGAATTTCGCTGCCCCACGTGCGCAGGGCATGTTCAATCAGGTTGGGCCGCAACTGACTCTGACTGAATCGTGGAATGAGTTTTTTCAGGACGGCGGCAAGTTGCTCATCGGAGACGACAGACGGCTCGTCATAGAGAGATGGCACGGGCCTGGGAGGAGGGATTTCGGGAAGCGATTCCAGCGGCCATGGTCGTCGCAGCACAGCGGAGGAGACGGCAGTGCGATCAGCCGACGCGGAGAGTGTCCACGCAGCGACGGTGACTCCAAGGGCAATCAGCTGCACAGCGGTCACAAGTTTACCGGACACTTGCCGACGCGGGCGAGTGGCAGAAAAAGCGGGCGTTGCGACAGGGGCGATGGACATGGTGAGCCTGGCTTTTCTCGGGGGGGGCCTGCAGGAGTGCTTCAGACGGGTTGTCGGCGAACAAAAATAATGGTTTGGCGATCTTCGAAGGCGGCCTTCCAGTCGGCCGATTCGCGGATGCGTTTGATCAGTGCGGGCTGACCACGACGACTGATAACAGCCATGTTAACTCCATATTCGTCAAACAGTCCGTTCCAGTCAGCGGGGCCGTGTGTGAGCCGCATATAGTCATTCCAGACTTCTTCAGGAATCAGATGCGCGTGGATATTCACAAGCGGCTTCAGAGGTGCAGAACCACGATGCATCAAGTAGCCGGACCACTCGGCAGGCACGAAGGCAAGACCCCGCGGATGTGTTGTCTGAGTATTCAGCCATTCAAGCGCGGCGACTGGTGTTTCCGCGGAAACCAGCTGGGCTTCCGGCGGCTGCGTGCCGCGCAGCAGCCATCGCGAGAAGGGATTGAGCAGCAGACAGAGCCAGATGATGCCGAATGAGGCCAGTGTCCAGATCCACGCTGGTGGTCCAATCGTGCCGGCGGTGTCGAGGGATTCAGCTGTCGCAGTTTCTGCTGTTGCTGAGGAAGATTTCAGCGGGGGCGAACGCTTCAAAACGACGCAGCGAATGACAGCGGCAAGGTGCAGACCGCCGATCAATGCGGCGGCCGGCGTGAACCAGTTCAGCATTCGGGCAGACCATGCTGACAGCAGTGCGGTGGCGGTGAGGATCAGCAGTTCGGATGTGCGAACGCGACGCGGTGTCAGTCCCAGCAGCAGCATGGTACACACGGCCATCGCAGCAAACCGCTGACCGGATGCCATCCGCAGCGTCAGTGGGTTCCATTCGAGCATGTTGGACATATTCGGGTGACCCGCGACGCTGAAGACTTCTGCGTAGGCTGCCGGGCCGAACGGATTGATCAGGACTGCTGCAATCGACAGCTGCAGCAGCAGCAGCAGGCGATGCAGGGTGGGGTCGCGAAGTACCAGCCGCGGTGAAAGGGAGGCTCTGAGCACATCACCGGCGCGACCGACGGCAGCGAGTCCCAGCAACAGCAGGCCGACAACGAAGGAACCGTGCAGATTGGCCCACAAGGTAAACAGCAGCGGGATGCCAACCCATGCAGTGCGGAACCGCAGCGGTCGAGCAAGGATCCACACCAGCAGAATGCAGGCCAGCAGCAGCCCGAAAAGCTGCGGTCGCAGCACTCCCAGTTCATGCCTGTTGACATAAAAAAAGCCAGCCGCGGCGAACACTCCGGCAAGGCCGGAACGACTGGTCCGTGCTGTCCCGAGGGAGATGACGAGCAGACTGGCAGCACCGAGAAGGGCAGACAGGAACTGCAGCCCGAGGACCCCGGTTTTCTGCTCGACCAGTGTCAGCGAGAGTTCTGCCAGCCACGGCAGGTTGACCATGCGGACGCCTTCGCAGAGTGTCAACAGCGGTTCAGTGCGAGCAATTCGGCCGGTTTGAAGCATCTGACGGCCGTAATTCAGATGATCCCAGATATCGCTGTGCCAAAGAGGCAGGCGTGTGAGGTACAGGAAGATCAGCCCGACGGCAGCGAGCACGAGCGGCGTGGAGGCGGACCAGCAGAGCCAGCGCGGGAGGCGACCGGACGCAGTGGCTGCGGAAGGGGTAGTGGTCGCAGTGCTGGCGGAGGGACGTGGCGAATCAAGGATGAGTGACATGCGAACATCCGAGCCCGAGTGGCCGGGCGACTGGTGCGAAACGAACCGAAGATCGACCAGGCGAATGCTCACCGGCCGCTGTCGGCCAGTCTACTAATCAGAATCCCCCCAAATCCCAGTGATTGCCGGGAACTGGATCGCAAAGCGACTGAGTGCCGACAAATTGCAGCGGCTGTGAGTAAGGTGCGGGCTGCAGGGGTTTTGCGAAGTTCAGGGGTTGGTTGTGTTCAGAGTTCAAGGAAGTTCCGCAGCAGGTCGGTGCCTTTTTCGGTGAGGAAACTTTCGGGATGAAACTGAACGCCGTGGATGGGGTACTGGCGGTGTCTGAGTCCCATCACTTCGAAGGGCTGACCCGGGTCTTCGACCCAGGCGGTAATTTCAAGGCAGTCAGGGACTGTGTCGCGCGGAACGATGAGGCTGTGGTAGCGAGTTGCCTGAAACGGATTTGGCAGGCCGGCGAAAACGCCGTGGCCCGTGTGGGAAATCATTGATGTTTTGCCGTGCATCAGGCGAGTGGCGCGGACGACCTGAGCACCAAAGACGTCTGCCATGCACTGGTGTCCGAGACAGACGCCGAGTACGGGGACGGATTTGCCAAAGTGGGCAATCACATCGCAGGACAATCCGGCTTCCTTTGGGCTGCAGGGGCCGGGCGAGACGATGATTCTTGCGGGCTTCAGATCCGCGATCTGTTGCAGGGTGATCTGATCATTTCGTTCAACGCGAATGTCCACGGACGGATCGATTTCCCCGATGCGCTGCACAAGGTTGAACGTGAACGAGTCGTAGTTGTCCAGCAGAAAGATCATTGGCAGCAGCCCGGAGCGCAGTTTGGCCGAAGCTGGTGCCACGAGCGACACTCACCGAAGGCTTCGCCGAAACAAGCGGAGTGAAGCATAGCAGAACGTGCGTTCCGGCTGAACCATAGGCCACGGGCGAGCATCGATTTCCGTCGAATTCCGATGCACCGAAAATATCAGGTGGATGCGGGATTGCTTTCCAGCTCGATCGCTCGTTTGGAGTGTTCGAGCGCCATTCCCTCGTCACCCAGCCCCTGGTAAGCCCGTTCAAGCAGCCGGTGGATCTCGACAGTTCCACCGCGATTGCGGAGTGATTCGACGAGATCAGCGAGTGCATCCTTGTAGTTCTTCATGACCAGGTAGATTTCTCCGCGCGTTGCGAGGGCATCGCCGTTGCCAGGGAGGATTGCGAGCGTTTCGTGGGCGTATCGAAGGGCCGTTTCTGCATCCTGCGGTCGTCCGCGGATCGTGGCGATGGCAAGGTTATTCAATACCATAGGGTTTCGAGCGGCCGCGGCTGAATTCGCCTGTTCAAGCCAAAAGATGGCTTTTTCATAATCTCCCAGCGTGCTGGCTTGATTTCCAAGCATGTTCAGAGCAATGACGCCGGATTGACCTTCCAACCGAAGTTTGCGGACGGCTTCGTCTGCGTGACGAGCGGCTGCATGGCTGGACAGTCCCAGTCTTGAAAGCCGCTCGATGGCAGCGAAGGAGCTGCCGGAAATCTGAGCTGCTTCGACGACCAGCGGAATGATCTCATTGCCACTGACCTCTTTGAAATTCAGCTGGTCAGGGCTGGTGACCTGCTTCATGTCCTCGGCCGAATAACCGGTGAGTTCATCAAATTTCATAATGCAGGCACGACCGTAGATGTCCATCACGGCGGCTTCTTCACGAGCGGACTGGCTGCCGCCTTCCACACGGGTGAATTCCTTGATCATATCTCGCACGTCATCGGGACGTTTCAGCAGCAGCATGGCTTCGGCGCGTTCGAGAATCGTCACAAAGTCGCCGGGTTTTTCAACGAGACGGCGGGCTGAGTCACGGAGAAGGTCGAAGAGCAGTTTCCGGGCTGTGGCCTCATCGCCGACGCCCAGGAGCAGCCGAGCCATGGTCAGGCGAAGAGTCGGATACTTCGACACGGCCGGCCGCAGATTCTCGACAGCTTTGACCTTTTCGCCGGAAAGAAACAGCAGTTCGCTGAGGAACAGCCTGGGGTCACTGGCATCCGGAGCTTCGTCCTGTTGTTTCTGCCAGTACTCGACTCCGGGCTGCAGCGGCTCTGGTGGAATACTTGCCCCAAGAGAATGCAACAGGGAGAGTGTGGTGATGCACTTGGGATTTCCGGGTGAAATCTTCAGCGCGTTGAGCACGACGGTGACACATCCGTCACGATTCAACACTGAACTGCGCAGCTGTCGGTCAACTCCCAGCAAATCAAGCTCGACAAGCGCGTCCCGCAGCCGCGGCTCATCCTTCTGCAGCAGTCCCGAAAGAATGATCTCTCGGGCCTGCCCGTAGTCTTCACTGAGCAGCAATGCATTGGCAAGGTCCAGACGCAGGTCAACGCGACTGCGATCCTGTTCCAGGAGCCGACTGAGTTCCGTGACGGCCTTCGCGGCGGCTGCACCGGCATCGTCGCCAGGTCGCTTCATCTGCCGCTTCAACTGCGCTAACTGCAGGTTGAATTGCGGTCGAACTTTCGCCGCTTCTTCCAGATGCAGTTCGGCCAGTCGCATTTCCTGACGGTCGAGGTACAGCGCTGCCAGCAGCTGGTGCGCATCAACCTGGGCGGGATCGGCATCAAGCACTTTTTTCAGCTGCTTTTCAATCTCTTCGCGAGACATCCTGAGCATCGGTTCGGGACCTGCCGCCTGCTGTACGAGCCAGAGTCGGGCGACGGGGTGTCCAATGGTGTTCTCTGGCGCCAGTCTGATGATTTCCTGCAGTGCCTGCTCTTTGTCGCCCCGATCGAAGAAATACAGGCCTAAACGCATTCGATACTCGGGGACCGAAGGGCGCAGGCTGCAAAGGGCGCGCAGACAGGTTTCCTCAACCTCGTGGTTCTTTTCAAGTACCGCGTTGTCAAAGCGAACGTGATATTTCTGCAGGACAGGTTCGATTGAGGAATGCCGAACCCAGATGTAGCAGCCCAGACCCAGACCTGCCACAAACAGAAATGGAATTCCTGCAAGCATCCGGCCGTAGGCACGCGTCACCACCCACGACTCGGCCATGCCAAACATGAACTGCAGCAGATTGACCGGCCGCAGTGTCAGGCGCAGCCCTGGCTGTGCGCGTTCCGACACGCTTTCATCGTACTGGTAGTCACGAAGATCCCGATCAAAATCCTGTGTCACTTTGCTGTGTCCCGTCTGCTAAGTTCAGACCAAACTACTGAATTCGACCCATGAGAATCTGTGCGACCTGAGCTGCCCCGGCCATCACCATGAGAACGCCCGCCACCACTACTACTCGCATGGAAACGCCAGGATGCACGGCTGGCGAATGCTTCGAGTCCTCTTCCAGCGTCGCAATCCATGAATTCCACATTCGTGTCAGCGGATTGCGATAACGAGCAATAATCCCAGGCCGCCGGAAGTCCGGAATCGGCGCTGATAACACCTCCAGAAACGCGTCGGCACTCAGAAGGATTCCTGCGGCAATCCCAAGACAGGCGTAGCCAAGAATGTCGTGCGGCAGTCCTGTTGAGAGGTCCAGCCGCTTCCAGTCCCAGACATAAATCACACTCAGCACACGGAACACATTCATCAGACCAGCCACCGCCACGCCACACAACAGCAGGATCGCGCTGTGCAGAACGGCTCGACGCTTCATGCAGATGACCAGAGCGGAAATAAACAAAATCGTGAACAGTGACTTCACGCCACTGCACGCCTCGGCCACGAGAAATGTCTTTCCGGGAACGCTGAGAACATTGCCCTCGCTGAAATGCACCAGATTCACCCGGTGCCCAATCCCGCTGGCAAACGCCGTCGTGCGGTTCTGCAGCCACTGAATTAACTGCGTATCCATTTCGTTCGGAAGACGCAGCGTAAGCATCGGAAGCAGGGCCAGATAAAACAGCGTTCGGCGATAACCACGCTCTACCGAAGCCAGACACCAGCCCGCAAGGCCGAGCTGCATTCCAAGAACAACCAGCCATGGCGACGGTTTCAATGCACCCGCTGCCAGACAGAGCAGGTCAGCCACCAGCAACAACAGACTGAGGATTCCCCAACGCTCCGCGCCCGGGGTTCTCCGAGTATGGAACAGCCAACCGAACATTCCCAGAGCAAACGGGAAAAACTGGTAGTGTTCGAGACTCCAGGTGCGAATGTAGTGCGGGACGGCACAGGGAAGATGCGCCGCCAGCAGCAGACACATCGCCACTGTCGTCGATCGCGACCCCTGCACACCTGCAGTTGATTGATCAGAACCCTCAGGCTGACTCATCTTGTGTTCCAGCAAAGTCATTCTTCTGTTGAAGATCAGCTGACATCGCTCACCTGATGCCAGCCTCCCGGATTCTCCCGCAAAACCGCTCTGGTGGGCATCCCGATTGCCTCCGCTGCCACCATTTTATCCGCTGCTGCTTCGCATCACGTCTGCCAGACCGACAAAGGCGGCCTAACTGGAAAAACCCGAACAAACGCTAAAATGGTTCCCGACAGGCCCTCCCGAGCAGCATGCACAACGCGGCCAGCGTGTGGTGATACCGCCGCAGTCTTGCGTGCGCATCCCGCTGACGTACCTGCTCCTCCGCCGTCTGCTGATGCACTTTTGACAGCCCCGGCAGTTCCAGACCCGCGTCACCCATTTCATACAACGCCAGCTGCAGCTCGTGCAGATCCTCCGATTCCTGCCGCCGCTCAATCGTCGCTCGATGAGCCTGCAAGGCCTCACGATGGTGCGTCAGCACTTCCAGCATCTCACGCAGCTGCTGCTCCATCCGGGAGCAATCCCAGATTGCGTCGGAAAAAACCTTGATCACGCTGGGGAATCGGCGGTTTGGTTGCCGCGTTCAGATTTGCAGGACATCTCCCGGGGGGACCAGTGCCATGTGCGGAGTTGATGACGGCGTTTGTGAGACCGCATGGCAGCAACCCGTTCGTCCCAGCGATCAGAAATTACAAGCGCTCGGATCTGAAGCATGACCTCCGCGTTTTCTTCCTCCCAGAAGATGCCATTGCCTTTCAGTCGCAGATTGATCACGCGACGGATGCTGCTTTCGATGGCCCCGCTGCCAAGGGGTAGTCCATAGCCTCGAAACGTGGGGTAGGCGAGACGCCCCGCTTCACCATGGTGCTGCAGATAGCTGACCTCCGTCTGAATCCTCGGACATTCGGGATTCTCTCTGGCAAGCGATTCAAGCTCGTCAACGACTGAGCGCCATTGTCCATTACGGAGCCGTATTCGCAGTTCTCGATAGAGCGGATTACGGTCCTCGTCGGCAATTCCAAGTGCCGAAAGGGCCAGGGAGACGTGGTGGACTGCATGGCAGTTGTCGAGCACCTCGTGAATTCTGACGGAGTCAGGGATAGCGGCCTGTTTCACTATGGACCTGATGCGATCCCAAATCCACACCGCTCCGTCACTCACAAAGCAGATGCTTTGCGCTTTCGCGGCCCCCAAACGATGCAGATGCATTGCAACAATTTCGGACATCGCGTCAGGGCCGGTAAATGTCCCGTCAATGGTAGCCCTGGTCTTCTTCACCATCCGTCCTGTGTCGTCGTGAATAAAGATCGTCATGAGCTTCGGCTCTCGCCATTCTGCATCGAATGTTCTGCGTGCGACGGCTTTCGAACGCCCGGGAGCATCGCTGATCACAAGTCCGTCTTCGCTGAATTCTTCTTCCCTGCGGTCCGCTTTGCGAAGTTTTCCACGAATCTTCGTGCGTCCCCCATCAATCTGGACTGTGACTCGCTTCCCCGCCAGTTCGTTTGAGCTGAGCAGCTTTCCCGCACGCCACTGCTCCAGTTGCCATGTTCGGAACTTCAGCAAATCATCGCCGCACTGAAGCGAGACACGGCGAGTGGTTTTCACATCCAGATCCATGCCGTCTCGATTCAGTTCTTTCGTGGCAGAATCGAACGAGGGGCACAAAGCGGACTGCCGGGCAATTCGACTCTCTACTCCCGGTGACACTTTTTTACCAAAGCCAAACTGAGCCAGCGCGATGTGCACGCCGGAGGGCTTTTCGTCGGAGTCGGCGGAGGTCCCTCGCTTTGGCTCACAATAGGCCGACGTAACCCACATCACGGATCCGCCTGAGAGCTTCACCTGCATGGTCCGGTCGCGGCCCTTCGCCAATGGGATACTGTACTCCTGTCGCGTCTTCTCGGCGGCCGCAACCAACTCCTTCGATTGAAGGACCACAGATACCAGTGCCGCTACCATCATTCCAGCCCCGCGGGAGCAAGCTTGTTGCACCTCCTCTTCAATCGTGGCCAGTTGGCTCGGGTCTGCAGTGAGACGCCGCTGCCAGTCCGCAAGTTTCGGCATCAACTCTGCCGTAAAACGCACAAGCATCTCGGCCGTCGATTGAATAAACTCTCCATTTGGACCTTCCATCGTACTTCCCCACATTGATCCGCCTCCCTGCGGTTTCGTTGCGACTGTGAATCACCATCGACTGCGGAGAGTATCAGTTCGCTTGCGACAGTTCCTCCCTTCCTGGATCAACCGGAATCCTCTCGCAATTTGGGATCGCACCCGTCTCCTAAGCTGTCAAATTGACCGATATTAGCTGGAACTTCACCCCCAAAATTCACAGGCCCGTCAGATCCAGAGATATAGTTGCCGCCCCAATTCACGACTACTCCGGCGATAGCGGTCTTTGACATCGCCAACCCCATGCAGGCTGCCACAAAAAAAACGACTTGTGACCCAATCATGATCTTTCTCATCACGTGCCAATCCTCCCCATCTTCAGGTTTTTATAGCAGCATTCCTCAACGCGGTGGCATACGAGCCTTGATTCACAGCAGTTGCCCGCTGCAACCATTTCTCTGAAGCCACGTCATTTAACGCTGTCGATACGCGATCATGTATCGGGAACTCAGCCAGTTCCCTGATCAGGAGACAGACCACGGGTTCACCCTCCGGGGCAGTCCGGCGTGAGGTCGATGTCAATCGGCTGGTTGGTGCCCAGGCCACAACCCTTGGC
>JBJTOP010000143.1:0-3968 GCA_046074645.1 Planctomycetaceae bacterium
AGCGCTGGGTTGTCCATCTGACCAACCGGAGTCGTCTTCCCTTGATCTTCCTCCGATCCTTCGATTGCTTCAGCTGACTTTCGAACAGTGGGTTGTGCTGGCCGGTCAATTCGATGAATTGTTCAGCCACGTGGCAGGTCGGCTGGAGGCGATGGACGCCTGCATATCGAAACGGAGCAGGCGGCGTGCCTGCATTCGCCCTGCCGCGCGGTCGTTATTGCAATATAACAGTGCCTGCTGAACGATCGCTTTTAAAACCGGCATGTGCTCCGGAGTGCATGCAATAACGATGTCGTGACACGGCACATTTCGCGTAACCGTTCACAGAGCGATGCGCTTTCCGAGGTCGGTTTTGGAGAAGGCATCCTGAAGGTACTGGTCACACTGGACTTAGAGTACTGCGTGTATAGAGATCCCGGGAAGCAGACTGGAAACTTGTGGAGACGGCTTGAAGGGATGCTGATGCTGTGGGCCAGCCCCCAGACCCCCGGGAGGCCATCAACAGGTTTGCTGCCTGTGAGGCGCGATCAATGCATCTGGAGCAGCGACGATTTCAATCATGAATCAGTCAGTTGTGGAACAGATTCCAGACACAGGCTCGGTCGCGAATCAGTGCAATCTGCGTGATCTTTGGTTAAAACAAGCGACTCGGGTTTGGACCACAGATTTCACCGATTCCACAGATGATGGGAGCTTTTCAGTCCCGTGTCGGTGCGATTCTCTGCGGGAGTCACCGTGCACCGAGCTATCAGTTTTGCGGGATCAGTGACCATGATGCCACTGAAATCATCGCCAACCTGCCAACGACGGTCCACAACCACGCTTTGCTGCCGTTCTGGCGACAGCCTGTTTCATCGATGTTCAGGGCAGCGGAATGTCGAACGTCCGCCACAATGTCGTTGTATCCCGCCTGGAGAGCTTTGCGTCCGACGCTCTGCAGACGGCTGATTCGCTTGACATGCCCAGCCTGAACTCCGCGTTTGCGTTTGGATTTCGGTTCCGCCGTGCTCACTGGCTGCTGTCCCGGTCTGTCGCTCGACGGTGGCAGTGAGGAATTGCCCGAGTTTATGCCACGTCGTCGCTCGAGTTCCAGTAATCCACTTCTACGGATGAGTTGGGTCAGGTTCCGCTGTGCAGTCACACCTTAATTTGACAGTCGCCTTCCATCCTGAGAAGCTCTCAGAATTGCTGCGGTGTTGTCAGTGGGGGTTCAACAAGGTAGCCACGAGATGGGGTGTTTATTGCTGCCGTTTCGGTTGCTGGCATTTGGTTTGAAGCTTCCCGGGCTGCTGATTGCGTCGCTTGTGCGTGAGCTGATGCTGAACACGACGATGCTGATCAATCATCCCGTGCTCCTGATTGGCTGGGAGTTGCTGGCACCGCTGGCAGAGAGACCGGGTTTGCCGCCTGACTGGCTTGAGAGCGTGCGGCGGCGGCTGGCGAATCCGCGAATTGCAGTGCTTCTCGGGGCAGATCGAATACTGGCGATGGATCGAGCCCTGAACAAGCACCCTCAGAAGCTCAGCTTTCTGCTGAACCGCAGTCTTTCAGAAGACGATTTGATGCTGCTGGCAGCCGTGAATCTCGAAGCTGCTGTACAGACCAGCAACTCCGGGCTGATCCAGCGGTGCTGCCTGACCCTGGCTTCCCGATGTCAGGCGCGTGGAGCAGTCGAGCGAGCTCGAACGGCCTGTCAGCAGGCTGAGTTGGTTGCGAGGAGAGCGGGTGATGATCGGGGAGTCTTCAGGGCACTGCAGCACCAGCTGGTGTTGTTGTCTGAACTGGGCGAATGGGATTCGGTCCGTGAAGCACTGGTCAAAGCTGCGGCGTTAAAGGGTATCGATGCTCGTCAGCGATCGCTGATGCTGCTGGCTCATGCCAGTGTCTGTCTGGAGGTCGGACTGCTTGCGGAGGCTAAGTCGCTGATCGAGGAGGCGACGAAGCTGCAGACCTGGAAGCTCCTGATCATTCACGGGAGTGCGACGCGTTCCTTATGCCACGCCCAGGCGGGAAGACTGCATTTTTTGAGGGGTGAATGGGCGAAAGCCAGTGTGTTATTTGAAAGGGCGATCGCTGATCGCGGTGATAAAGCATCGATAACAGAGTACGCGGCTTATCTTTACAATCTGCGGCTTCGGCAGGGAGATGCTGCTGGCGCCGCAACAGCTGTTGAAGTGGCCTGCAGCAAAGAGGCTGTTGATGCGGCGGGACGGGAGTTGTATTTCGGCGGTGATTTGGAGTCGCGGCGGCAGGCGTTTCGATACCTGTGCTTCCATGGATTCAGAGTTCGTGATTTTGTGGATGCGGAAGAGTTCTTCGAGTCCGGAGTCGGACTTGTGCGTGACTGTCTTGTGAGTGCTGTGGCAGGTGATGCTGCTGGTTTACGGAAGTCGTATGCTGTCGCTGAGCAGGAGCTGTCCGGGAAATCGCGGCGACTGACGACGGCTCAACTTCTGCGGGTGTATGCTGAGGGTCTGCTGAATTGTGGTCTGGCAGGGGAAGCTGAAGCAGTGGCTCAGCGAGCCATGCTGCTCTTTCGCGAAACCGGCTCGGTGCTGGCTGAGGCGGAGTGCCTGTTGCTGTACGGCACAATTCTGAATGACGGGAATCAGCGGGAAGCGGCCGAGCGGGCCTTCGACCGTGCGGTTGATCTGGCTGTGGCTGCCGGGGTGTATCAACTGCGGGCGGAGGGGCTGTTGTTGCCGGTTGAGCTGGGGTTGGCAGTCTCAGAGGGAGCCGACGCGCGGCTGTCTGCAGTGCTGGAGCTGGCGAGGAGATGTGCGGATGGAGAACTGGAGGTGCGGACGCTGGTGCAGCTGGGCCATCGCTGTCTGAGGGCAGAACCTGCCACAGAGGCGAATCAGCAGTTGGCGGGAGATTATTTTGGGCGGGCGGTGGAACTCAGCCAGCAGATTTCCGATTCCGATCTGTTGCAGGCCTCGTACGATCTGCTGGGCTGGAGTCTTGAAGTGCAGGGCCGGATGGAAACGGCAAGACGACATTATCGAGATGCGGTCGAGGCGCATTTGAGCCAGCGTTCGGGCAGGTCGGAGCGTTTTGCATCGAGGTTCGTGCGAGCGCGGCTGCGGAGGGGGCTGTCATATCGTTCCGTGATTGACAGCGCCATTCGACTTGCGCTCGCAGCAGGTGACGCGGCCGACGTCATCGAGATTGGTGAGTGTTTTCGGGCGAGGCGAGTGTTCGAGCTGATGCAGGATGTGGTGCAATCGGATTTGCGGACGCGGTTTCGATTCCATCACAGCAATCTGCATTTCAGGTCTGGCGAGGCGATTCTGGTGTATACGGTCTATCAGGCCCAACGCGAGTCTGATTCGGCCTGCGGGGTCGTGGTACATGTTTTGACAGCCGGCGGGTTATCGCCGGCGATTGTTCTCGAAGCCGATTGGATTCTGACCGCGCTGGAGGATGTTTCGAGTGCGATCCGCATGGCGGCAGCGGCCTTTCAGAGTGAAGACGGCAGTCTGGAAGCGGCCGCTGCTGCGAAGCGGACGATGACATCGACACTCGCCGCGCTTTCGAAGCTGCTGCTGCCCGCAGCGGTACTGCAGCAGCTGGATTCTGCGGGTGCTTCGATACTGACATTTGTGGCTGATGCACGACTGGCAACGGTGCCCTTTACCGCTCTGTTTAATCATCGTGAGCAGAGGTTTCTGATTGATGATTATGAAATCACGGCCGTATCCAGTTTGCAGATGCTGATGATATGCCGTGGCATGCAGCGTCCGGAGCATCAGCCGGTGTTGCTGGCAGTGGCCGAGCCGACGGGGACGAACCTGGCAGATTCCGGGGATGCAGCCTTCATGGGGACGTCGATTCTACCCCTGTTTGAAAAGTACGAGTTACTGCAGGGATCGAGGGCGACGATGCGACGATTTCTTGAGACGGCCGGAGATGCTGACTGTCTGCATCTGATGCTGCACGGGTACAGTCATGAAAACAGCAGACAG
>JBJTOP010000144.1:0-1561 GCA_046074645.1 Planctomycetaceae bacterium
GTGCAGTCAAAAAATGGACACCCGCCTGTTGACATCGGCCGCACTGGTGTTCGTTCACAGAACTGGTCTTTTCTGAATTGGTGAATTCGTAAGTTCTGCGCGTATAAGCGAAGGAACGCTGATCAAACTGGACTGTATTCCGCGGGAGGCGTGTGACCGGAGCGGTCCGGGCGCATGCGCCTGTCTTCTGATGTTGGTGAACAGGCTCGAGAAACTCGAGCGGCGACCTGGCATGAACTCGGGGAATTCGTCGCTGCCACCGTCGAGCGACAGACCGGGGCAGCAGGCAGAGAGCACGGCACGGCCGAAATCCAGACGCAAACAAGCGGGTCAGGCTGGGCGTATGGAACGCACTCGTTCTCTGATTCCAACGGAGGCGTGTGACCGTGTGGTACATCATCGTCCCGGGGCGTGCAGCGATTGCGGTGCGAAACTCAGTGGTGACGACCAGCAGACCAAACGCCCTCAGGTCACGGACATCCCACCCGTTAAGCCGATTGTCACGGAATGCCAGATTCATACTCTGCTGTGTCCGGATTGCGGGCATCGCTTTCGAGGGGAGTTGCCAGCGACAAACCTGCACCCAAACTGATCCCGCAAAACTGATCGCTCGGTGCACGGTGACAACCCCAAAGAATCGCACAGACATGGGACCGAAAAGCTCCCATCATCTGTGGAATCTGTGAAATCTGTGGTCTAAATCCGAATCCCTTGTTTTAACCACAGATCAAATCTGTTTCAAAACTGACTGATTCATGATCGAAATCGTCGCTGGTCCGGACGCATTCTCCCGGGGGTCTGAGAGCTGGCCCCCAGCTTCCCTCCAGACAGCTATCCCAAAATCGTCCTCCGTTTTTCAATATCTCTCCGCAGGCCAAACTCTGAGTCCCGTCTGACCAGTACGAGTCCGTCCAGATGCCGGTTTTGAACGTGCCCCTCAACAGGCATAGCTGTACTGCAACAACGACCGCGCGGCAGGGCGAACGCAGGCACGCCGCTTGCTCCGTTTCGATACGCAGGCGTCCATGGCCGCAAGCCGACCTGCCACGTGGCTGAACAATTCATCGAATTGACCTGCCAGCAGAACCCACTGTTCGAAAGTCAGCTGAAGCAATCGAAGGATCGGAGGAAGATTCAGGGAAGACGACTCCGGTTGGTCAGATGGACAACCCAGAGCTGTTTGTTCAAGCAACTTGATATAGTCTCGGAGTCTCATGTTCAGCACACCGTCTTCACTGCAACGGAATTGATTGATCCAGCCGGCCAAATGAGCAGCAATGCTGGCGACTTCTTCGCTGCGGAAGATCGGAGCAAGATGGCGACCGTCACGTTGGACAGTGGTTGCCACATTCGTGTGAACTTCTGGCAGAGCGGCAGCGGAGTCGTTGCTGACTTCGGGACTGTCAGATTGGACGATACTCGGATGCACTTCGCTTTCATTCTGCAGGTCCATTCGGCGGTATACGTCGGATGTAAAAGTGCTGGCGGAGATTGGCTTGCCCATCTTCACACTCACTGCGGCAAGATCAACATTCGCTATCGCCGCGAGATGCGACATGGC
>JBJTOP010000145.1:0-10389 GCA_046074645.1 Planctomycetaceae bacterium
TCCAGCATCCTTCTGCACTGTCCGTGCTGCGCGTGGCAGGGGCGTTTCACCCCTCACCCCCGACCCCTCTCCCCGGTCCGGGGAGAGGGGAGCCAGATGCTCTTCTGCCAGAACTTCAAGGCCATTGGCCACTGGCCGGGCGGAGCCGGAAACACGACACCGCTTATCTTCCGCATGGTTTCATCACCGCACAGCTGTGCCATCCGGTCGCGCCCGCCTCCGGCGAATCGTGCCGAATCCGCACCTCAGCACTCGGATGAAAACACCGGTCATGGTTTGCAGCGTGCGAAAGCTGCCGAAGCGTCTGAGCGGTCAGTCGGGGCGTGCCAAAACCCTGGCAGGTTTGCTTAAGTCTCCGTTGACCCTCCGGAAACGGACTGCCTATTTTGACGTTCCATTGTTCGCATTTCCCTTGCAGGAAGTGGCAGCGGACGTGTTTGCGGAGCGGTTTTGTATGGACGAGCAACTCAGGGATTCCGGCACTGCGGGGCAATTATCAGGCGTGAAGAACGTTGCTCGGGCGACGGCGTGGCTTTGCCTGTTGCTTTCAGCCAGCCTCTGCGGCTGCACCACGGGCCTGCTGAATATGCCAAAGGCCGGGTTATTCGCCGACCGTTCCGCAGCTCCGAAGGACGCGGAGGGCGGCAATAAGACGAAGTCCAACCGCAGAAAAAAGGAAGAGGACAACGACTTTGGCACCCGGATTGAGACACCGCTGCTGTCGGAATATATGAGCGTCCAGGGGAACAGCCTGGTGGTGCTTCGCGGAGTTGGCCTGGTGATGGGCCTCGAAGGCAATGGCGGTGACCCCTCGCCGTCCACCCTGCGAACACAACTGCAAAACGAAATGGCGCGCCGGGGCGTCAAGGATGCCAATCGGATCCTTGCTTCCCGCAACACAGCACTTGTCGTGGTGACTGCTTATCTGCCAGCGATGGTGCGGAAGAATCAGCGTTTCGACGTCCGCGTTGCCATTCCCCCGAACAGCAATGCGCGGAGCCTGAAAGGCGGTTGGCTGCTGGAGACGCGGTTGTTTGAAGAGCAGAATATTCAGGGCCGCACGGCACTCAAGGCGCAGGAGTATGCGGTTGCTGGTGGTGCCATACTGACGGGCCTTGGCAGTGGCAAGCCGGGCGACGAACGAATGGCGGAACTCATGGCCGGCACCATTCCCGGCGGCGCCATTTCAAAGGTGGACCGCGATCTGACAATTCAGCTGCGGAGCGACAAACGCAGCACTCGTAACAGCGAACGCGTGGCGAATGCGGTCTCAAATCGGTTCGACCGATACAACAAGTATGGCCAGCGAATTAAATGTGCCGAAGCCAAGGACGATGTCCGTATCAACCTCAAGATTCATCCGCAGTACGTCAATAACTTTCCTCGCTACCAGGCCGTTATTCGCAATATCGCGCTGAACGAAAACGATGTCGCTCGCCGCATGCGAATCGAAATGCTCGCCCGTGACGTGCTCGAACCCGAAAAATGTCAGCTTTCAGCATTGCAGCTGGAAGCGCTTGGCGAGGACGCGATACCGTTCCTGAAAGAAGCACTCACCTCAGACTCCTTCGAAGTCCGTTTCTATGCAGCCCAGTCGCTGGCGTATCTTGGTGACGCCTCCGGAGTTACAATTCTGCACGACGCGGCACTCGAAGAAGCGGCTTTCCGCGTGTATTCGCTCGTAGCCCTTTCTGTGATTCGCGATGACGCGGATGCTGTTCTGGCACTGCGCGATCTGATGAATGCGCCATCGCTTGAAACACGCTACGGAGCCCTGCGCGCTCTCAAGGAACTTGACCCACAGGATCCTTCGCTGAATCCCATCAGTTTTCGTGACCGATTCGTCATGAACGTAATCGACTCCGCTGATGAGCCCATGGTACACGTCACTCGTCGACGTACTCCGGAAATTGTGCTGTTTGGTGCCGAACAGGGATTTCGAATGCCCGTGGTGCTTAACGCCGGCAACAGGCTCAGTATTCGCGGCGATGCCGGAGACGACTCTGTTGAAATCATTCGCTACGAGCTCGATCGCGAACCCCGTCGCCAGCGCGTCAGAAACCGTCTCCCCGATATCATTCGCACCTGCGGCGAAATGGGGGCCAATTATCCTGATCTTGTGCAAATGCTGGTCGAAGCCGAACAGCAGAGAAACTTCATGGGCGTGTTCGGAATCGATCGACTTCCTCAGGCCGGACGCGTTTACCTTCGCGACGATGCCGATGCTGATACGGAAGCCGCAGCATCAGACAAGGACGACTCAGACTCGGATTCAGACTCGGACAAAAAGTCTGAGTCATCCGGGTCCGCAGATGCTCAGAAACGCATCGGCAGCAGCCGAATGCTGCCCGAACTCTTCGATGAACTCGACGAATCCGAACTCGAAGAAAACGAAACCGCCGAGAAACTCCTGAAGCTGGACTTTAAAGAAGTCAACGAACGCGACAACGAACGCGCAGGACTCGTCGGCCGAGTTATCGACGAAAAGCAGTCCTCAGAAAAGTCCGCACCCAAAACCGAACCTAAAACCGCATCTAAAACTGCACCCAAAACAAAGGCCAAATCCAAAACCACTCCCCGCGACGAGCCATATGACGCGACTTCTTCCGATGACGAACCTGACACATCCGACAACTCAGATCCGTCTGACGAGACTGACGAAGACAGCGAGTCCGACGCATCCGACGCATCCGACATGTCGGACGCATCCCTCGATGCCGAGCCGGACGCTCCCGAACCCGAAGATGCCGAACCCTCCTCCAGTGGCTCGAAATCCGGCGGGGGCTTTCTCAGCCGGCTGCGGCGACCATTCCGCGACCTGAAGGAACCGGAATAACGATCGTCAGCCCTGTTGAAATTGACTGTAGAAGTTCACCTGCATGCTCAAGTCGCTCGAACTCTTTGGATTCAAGAGTTTCGCCGACCGGACGGTCTTCGATTTCCCGTCAGGAATTACGGGAGTTGTAGGACCGAACGGGAGCGGTAAGAGCAACGTCGTGGACTCGATCAAGTGGATTCTTGGTGACCAGAGTGCGAAGAGTCTTCGTGGCAAAGAAATGACGGACGTGATCTTCAACGGTTCGTCCACTCGCAGCGGTGCTCAGTTCGCCGAAGCCACGCTGGTCTTCGACAATCGCAGTCGTTTTCTTCCGCTGGACCTCGACGAAGTTTCCGTGGGACGGCGGCTCTGGAAATCCGGTGACTCGGAATACCTGGTGAATCGGCAGACTGCACGTCTGAAGGACGTGCGGGAACTGTTTGTGGGTACTGGAGCGGGCGCGGCAGCGTGGAGCATTATCGAGCAGGGTCGGGTGGATCAGATTCTGCAGTCAAATGCAGCCAACCGTCGGCTGATCTTCGAAGAAGCTGCCGGAGTCAGTCGTTTGAAGCAGAAGCGAGCCGAGGCGCTGAAGCGACTGGAGCGAGTTGAGCAGAATCTGATGCGGCTGGCGGATCTGGTTCAGGAAGTCGAAAACCAGGTCAGCTCGCTCCGTACACAGGCACAGCGGGCTACAAAGTTTCAGGCGCTTTCGGAAGAGCTGGAAGCGCTGCGAGTGGGTCTTGCGGCTGATGATTTCCGACGCGATTCCGTCCAGCGGGACCAGCTGGCTGCAGAACTTCGCGAAGCCACCGAACAGCTTGCACTGGTCCGCGCGGAGCAACAGACGGCCGAATCCGAACTGCTCAGAGTCGATGAACGCTTGTCCGCCATCGACGATGAACTGCGGGAACGGGAACGTGTTCGCAGCGGTCTCCGCAGTCGCATGGCCAGCTCGGAAACATCTTTGCGACTGCAGTCGGCGCGTGATGTCGAGCTGCAGGCCGATCAGCAGCGACTGCTTCGGCAGCATGGAATTCTGCGGCAGCGGGCGATCGAAGCTGAGTCCGACCTGCGGGCCCTGCAGAGTTCACTGGAGACCGAGCAGCAGGCATTCAACGATCGCCGGGAAGCGATGGCGAGTGGCGATGCGCTGATTGTCGATTATCAGCAGCGGCTGACGGACGCCCGCGCAGATCGGGAGCAGCGACGTCAGGAACAGCTGCAGCAGCTTCAGGAAAATTCAAACGCGGCGTCCGAGCTGAGCGGTCTTCGTTCACAACAGCAGCAGCTGGAAGACAGTCGTCGCAGTCTTGATGAGCAAAATGCGTCACTCGATGAAGAGCTCCAGCTGGCTGTGGCGGACACCAGTGTTCTCGAAACGGCTCTGCTGCTGACGCAGCAGACGCTGCAGCGCGACGAAGAGGCCGCAGATAATCTGCTGCGTGAACGTGAGAAACTTGTTGGCGAACGTTCACTCGGACAACAGTCGCTGGGAGAACTTCGTGAACAGCGCAGCGGACTCCTCGCTCGACGAAACGTCCTTGAAGACCTCGAAGATCGCCAGGAAGGCTTCGGTATCGGCGTACGCGAAATCCTGAGACGTTCTGAGGAAGCCGACTCAGAACCATGGAATCTGATACTTGGCAGTGTTTCAGATCTGCTTGATGTCGATATGGACCAGGCGGCACTCATGGAAGTCGCCCTTTCCGGCCGCGCTCAGCTCCTCGTTGTCTCCCGTCTCCAGCCGCTCCTCGAATACCTCAATTCCGGCCGCTGCCGGATCACAGACCGCGTGGGATTCATTTCCATCGAGTCAGCAGGAACAACCTGCGATCCAGCGAACGTCCGCGCCGAACTGCGTCGCAGCCAGGATGCCGTCTGGACTTCGCAGCCGACAGAATCCACAGCTGGGACTGCGGACGAGCTGTGGTGGGGACGAAAGTCCGGCGCCAGCGGACCGGGTGGTTCCAGCGAAACAGAGGAAGTCCGAATTGCCTGGGCCGACCCACGAATGGACAGCCCGGCGATTGAGTCTGTCTTCTCCCGGCATTCTGACAGCCTCCCACAGCTTTTCGGACAGCCGGGCATCGTGGGCCGCGCTGATGGACTTGCCAGGTCGCCTCAGAGCCTGCCGGATCTGGCCGCACGACTGCTGGCTGACACGTGGGTGGTGGAAACGCTCAGCGATGCAATCCGCTGGCACGCCGCGGTCAGCGGCCGCTGCCGCTTTGTTACTCTTCAGGGAGAACTGATCGAGGCCGACGGTACGCTGTACGCCGGAACGGTCCGCAACGAATCCGCCCTGCTGTCCCGCAAAAGCGAACTGCGAAGACTCAAGAACGAACTGCATCGGCTCGAACACGAAATTGCCCAGCGTGAACACCTGATCCGCACACTCAGCACCCACATTAATTCTGCAGACGATAAGCTCACAGAAGCCCGCGGTCGCGTACAGCAGCAGGTTGGCCGATGCCGCGAAGCGGAATCCGCCATGGCCGAACATCTGCGGAAACTTCAGGACTGCGAACGACGGACTGGCACGATGACCCGCAGCCGCGAGGAACTTCGCGAACGCCTGCTGAAACTGGATGAGCGGATCGCCACCGCCGAACTTCGGGTCAGTCGTGGAACCACGCTCCTGAACACGCTGCAGCAACAGCTGACAGACCTGCAGCAGGCCGTCGTCGATCGCCAGCAGGAATTGGAGGCAGCCGAGCGCGAACGCAATCAGACCGGCCTTGAGCTGACCCGTGCAGAAGAACGACTCGCAGGACTCAGAGAAACCAGAGATCGCACACAGGAAGAGCTGCGACAGCGGGAACTGCAGTTTCAGGAAGGGGAACGCCGACTGCTCTCCGCCGCTGAACGCCGCCGCGAACTTCAACTCACCCGACTCAATAATGCGGCCGAGTTCGCTGAACACTGCGTGGCCGAAGAACGACTTGCAGAAGAAATTCGCCGCGTCTCGACAACCCGTGCAGAACTGCGACAGCACCGACTGGCCGTCAGCAACACCGAAAATGCAGCTCGCAGCCTCGTCAGGAAACATCAGAATCGCTGCCACGAAATTGAACTCAGAATTCAAAGCATCGATCTGCAACTCACCGCCGCCGCCGACCGTATCCGCGAGGAATATCAGCTGGAAGTGCGACAAGCCGTCGAATCAGGCCGCTCTGCGCTGGCCGTCTGGTTGCTGCTGGAGAAAAACGAACAGCCCTCGGCCGCAGACGCAGAAACAGAAGCCGGAAACCGCAGCGCTCTTCGCAGTGACGCCGCGAAATTCGGAGCACATGTTCGCCCTTTGCTGAACGACCCGGACCGCTTTTCCGAAATTCGCACGGCAATCGAACTGCGCATCGAACGGCTCCGCAAACAACTCAAAAAAGTCGGAAACGTAGGCGCAGAAAGCCTCGAAAACCTCAACGAACTCGAAAGCCGCTTCCAGCGACTCGACTCCCAGCTCAAAGACCTTGACGCTGCACGTGAAGCACTTCATGAAATTGTGAAAAAAGTCAGCACCGAAAGCCGCCGACTGTTCCTCGAATCCTTCGAAACGATCCGCGGATACTTTCGCGAACTCTTCCGAAGACTCTTCGGCGGTGGTGAAGCCGATCTGGTTCTTGAAGATCCCGAAGATGCCCTCGAATGCTCCATCGATGTCGTCGCCAGACCCCCGGGAAAGGAACTCAGAAGCATCTCGCTCCTCAGCGGTGGCGAAAAAACCCTGACCGCTGTCGCACTCCTGCTTTCCATCTTCCGCAGCCGCTCCAGCCCCTTCTGTATCCTCGATGAAGTCGATGCCGCTCTGGATGATGCCAATATCGGACGCTTCGTGAATGTGCTCAGAGATTTCCAGGTCAGCACACAGTTCATCATGATCACCCACCGCAAACCCACCATGGCCGTCACCGATGTACTCTACGGTGTCACCATGGAAGAGTCCGGTATCTCGCGCAGGCTGTCGCTGCGATTCGAAGATGTCGATGAACAGGGCCACTTTATCGCTGCCGCAAAACATCAAAAAGCCGCGTAGCCTGACGCTGCAGGGACTGGTGAAGTCCCGCAGACAAACCTCCACGCAATCACTTTTCGATTTTTGTCGTCGGTTTTCTGGAACTTCCGGCAACTTTCAGACGTCTCACAAGCATGTGACATCGCTTCACCATCTCAGGGCAATGCTCCGCTCAATCTGTCCCGTGCCCCTCCGCGCAACGAGTCTCCCCCACCCACAGGTCCCGCACAGCAACAGCAACCTGCGTCCAACAGCAGTCACTTTGTCGCCTTTCGCTCTGCGAAAGGACTTCCAATGCCGTGCTTTCGCAGAGCGAAAGACGACTATCGCAGCCCCTGACATCCACAGTGACTGCCATTGAACGTGCGCCCCCAACCCACGCGCTTCCGAACACCGAACACTGAACACTGACAACTGACAACTGACCACCGACAACTCAAAACTGAACACCGCCAAGGACCTTCCCATGACCAGATTTCTGCCATGCATTTTCGTGCTGTTCAGTCTGATAGTGGGCTCTGAAGTCCACGCTCAGGTGGTGCCGGTGCCCCCACCGCGTCCGTTACCGATTCCGATTCCGACCGCTGGCTTCGAGATCAGCCGTGTGGACGTTCAGGCGGTGGTTCGTCAGCAGTCCGCACGAGTGCGAATCAGTAATGTTCTGAAGAACCCTGGTGACAGAACGATCGAGGCTTCGTTTCTGTTTCCGCTTCCGGATGATGCGGTGGTGGGCTCGCTGACGCTGCTGGTGGATGGCAGGGAGCTGACAGGTGAGGTACTGAATGCCGCCGAGGCGCGGCGGATCTATGAAGCGACGGTGCGACGCCAAAAAGATCCGGCGCTGCTGGAGTATGCCGGAAGGCGACTGCTTCGCAGCAGCGTTTTCCCGATCCCGGCGGGTGCCGAGCGAACGATTGAGTTTGAATATGTCGTTCTGCCAGTGCTGCGTGGGACGCTGCAGGAACTGCGTCTGCCTCTGCGATCCGTGCGCGGCACGCAGGCATTAGGAGCTGCGGATTCAGCGCCGCTGAAGGTTCAGGAACTGAACGTTGATGTCACGCTGCACACTGAAAAGCCCCTCACAACACTCTACAGTCCCTCGCACAATGACGTCAAAATCGGTGGCTCCGATCAGTCGAAGACGGTGTCGCTGCAGCAGAGAAATGGTGGAGTACCAAACGATTTTGTGCTGATGTTTTCGAATGACGGTCAGGATGGTATCCCCACGCTGCTGAGTTACCGTCGCAACACCGCTGAGCCGGGCTATTTTCTGGTGCTGGCAGCGCCTGCGGATCAGGAGCCGCAGCCTGTTCCCGGAGGCCGCAACATCGTGCTTGTCGTTGATCGCTCGGGGTCCATGAGGGGTGAAAAGTTTGAGCAGGCCCGTCAGGGAATTCGCCGACTGCTGGAATCACTCAGGGCCGACGATCATTTCAATCTCGTGGTCTATGACAGCGATGTGGAACTGTTCAGAAATGATCTGCAGCCGGCCACTCCCGAGAATCTTCAGGCTGCTGCGGTGTGGGCCGATGCCCTGAGAGCACAGGGGGGCACCAACATCTCGGAAGGACTTGCGACAGCTCTGCGGCTGACTGCGAAAAGTGAACGGCCGTCGTGGGTCCTGTTTTTGACCGATGGACTGCCGACGGCCGGAGTCACGGACGAGCGAAAGATTGCGGAATTGTCTGTGCAGTCCAACACCGGTAATGCTCGAATTTTTTCGCTGGGTGTGGGCTACGACGTCAACACACGACTCCTTGACCGCCTCAGTGCCGCCCATCGCGGCCGTACGCGATATGTACTGCCAGGAGAACAGATCGACCGCGCCGTTGCCGCTCTGGAATCAGGCATTTCGAATCCACTGCTGACGGATCTGCAGACAACGCTGACCGACGCCAGCGGCCGCGAACTTGAAGGTATCACCAGAACCTGGCCGAAGCAGCCGACCGATATTTATAAGGGTGAAGTGTTCGTGATGACAGGCCGCTATCGAGATCCGGGCACAGCTCAGGTGCGGCTCAAAGGCAGGCGGCACGGTGAGCAGATCGTGCTGACCGGAACAGGTGAACTCACCGCACAGAGCAATGATTCTGCATTGTCCTTCGTGGAACGCCTCTGGGCAGCACGTCGAATAGCCGAACTCACAACGCAAATGGATCAGCACGGGGAGAACGACGAACTGCTCACTGAACTGCTGGAGCTTTCAAAACGTCACGGAATTCTGACGCGGTGGACGTCCTTCCTCGCCGACGAACGGCAAAATCTGGATGCCATGACGGCGCTGCCACATCTGCGTGGCGCCGTGCGTGAGCAGGCTCGAAAGGTTTCCGGAGCTGACGCTGTGCAAAGCCGTAGTGGGTTACAGGATCTGTTCGGTCAGTCCGGTTCCCTGCCGATCCAGCTGCCGACTTCAGGCAGCTATTCCGGACCCGGTCTCATCGGTGGTGGCGGCCCAGGTGTTGCAGGCAAGGCCGCCAGCAATGGGAGCGTCGCAGTGGATGGCGGTGAGTCCGACGATCTGACTCCCCGCGTCATCGGTGGAAGAACATTCTTCCGCAAACAAGGCTGCTGGATGGAAGTTTCGCTGACGCCTGAGGATCGGCTGGCGGCCAGGCAGATTCAACTGTTTTCAGACGAATACTTCGCGTTGACCGATAAGGACCCCGAGGCTGCAGTCTGCCTTGCCGAATTTGGTCAGCAGTCAGTCCTGATTCGACTCGGTGGAACCATCTACCTGATCGAAGCCGCACAGAGATAAGCGCGGTGTTCAGCGGTCCCCAACCGCCGGACAGGCACTCGATCGCTGCTGCGTCTCCAGCCTGAAAGCCCAGTTCTCAGCCTTGTCCCCGAAACGCGTCTCGCGCCGCACAAAAATCCATCATCGCCCCATCCATGCGGCTGGTTTGCGAGCGGTCGGGCGGCAGCCCCCGGCTGTGTTTCGCACCGAAGGTGCGCGCGCTGGTAAGTGCGTTGTTGGGGCGTTGGCAGAGCTCTTTGCCCGCAGGCTGCCGCCCAATGGCGTTGACTTTCTGGCAGAAAGAGAATCTGGCTCCCCTCTCCCCGGACCGGGGAGAGGGGTCGGGGGTGAGCGGTGAAACGCGCCTGCCACGCGCAGCACGGACAGTGCAGGAGGATGCTGGATTCACAGTGTCCTCGAAGTGTTGGCGAGGGGACTGGCAGTGTTCTTTGACCCCTCACCCCCGTCCCCTCTCCCCTCGAAGGGGAGAGGGGGGATTGTGGGCGATTTTCGCGAGGATAGAGAGAACTTCAACGCCATTGGGCGGCAGCCTGCGGGCAAAGGGCCCTGGCGACGCCGTTGCCAGCGTGGGCACCTTCGTTGGGGAACACAGGATGGTGATGCGGGCGATCGGCACGGATGTGTTTATTGAACGGGTGATTGAAGTGCTTTGCGCGGCTTTTCGCGGTGGGATGGTTCAAAAGGCTGCAAAAACGAGTCTGGCGGGTAAAAAAGCCCTCCGGTGCTCGTGTTCTGGTGCTATTTGTGTAGAGAGGTTCGAGGCATCAGCAGAGACGCCTTCCAATGTCCGGGGAGTCA
>JBJTOP010000146.1:0-28268 GCA_046074645.1 Planctomycetaceae bacterium
ATCAGCGACGGGGGAATTCAGCAGGGAATCGAGGATTTTTTCATCCAGATGCCGCAGTTGCTGAGTGACCCAGAGGGCTTCGACGAGGCTACGGGCATCGGCGGCCTTCGCGGGATCGAGAGTGGCGGTCCATTGGCGGAGTGCCGCAAGTGTCTCTGCGGGCGGTCGCTCTGTGATTTCGCCGCGGGCTCGGTAACGATCAGCAAGCGTATCGGAGGCGAGGGTGCGAACGACGGTGGGGGTGTCTGCGGCCGCGAGTTTTACGCCGGGAGCGTTTGGAGTTCCCGTGGTGACGACGCGATAGATACGGCCGTGCAGATGATCGCGACTGGGGTCGCGGAGGTTGTGCTGCATGTGCCCGATGATGGGGTTCTGCCAGTCGAGGATGTACAGGGCGCCGTCGCCGCCGATCTCCAGATCGCTGGGGCGAAAGTTGGGGTCGGACGAATACACAATGGGTTCAACTTCCTTTGCGAAGAAGCTGCCACCCTGCTTTTCGAACTGATACTGAGTGACTCCCTGAAAGCCGATGACGTTGGCAATCAGCAGGTTTCCGCGGTTTGCAGCCGGGAATCGCTGGCTGTCGAGGATGCAGATGGCGGGCACAGGGCGGACGCGTTTGTCGTAAAGTTGTCGGGGGGCGCCGCGTCCGGGGATACCGATGTGATTACCGGTCCCGCCGGTACCATCGGTGGCGAACTGATTGCCCCATTGATCGAACACATCGCCGTGTGGATTGGGGCCGATGGGAAAGTGGAAGTTGATGTCGAATGTGACTGGGTCCCATTCGTAGACACCGGTGCCGCCGGTACCAAAGCGTTTGGCGGGGCCCCAGGGTGTTTCGAAGGTTTCAGCGTGGAAAATACCGCGAGAGAAGTAGAACTTCCCTCCGGGGCTCATGGTGAATGCATTGGCGGTGTGATGAGTGTCCGCGGAGTCGAGTCCATGAAAGATGCGCTGGCGAATATCGGCGCGATCATCGCCATCGATGTCTTTGAGGAAGAAGATATCCGGGGCCATGGCGACGAGCACGCCGCCATTCCAGAATTCGAACCCCGTGGGGTTATGCAGTCCATCGGCGAAGGTGATGCAGCGATCGGCAACACCGTCTGCGTTGTCATCCGGGAAGATCAGCAGTTTGTCGTTCATTGCTTCCAGCGGATTCCAGTGCGGGTAGGTCGGCCATGCGGCGACCCACAGCCGACCATCGGCATCGACTGCGGACTGCACGGGATTGACCAGGTCGGAGAACATTTCTTCGGAGGCGAACAGGTTGACTTCCATGCCTGCGTGGACCGTCATTTTTTCGATGGCGTCCTTTCCACCGAGGAAGACGTGTCGTCCCCCTTCAAGCGAGCCCGGCTTGTTGGTCTTCACTTCCAGAGGTTTGGGGAGATTGCTGTCGTCGGGTGTGATGGTTTGACCGTTGGCGGCCGCGTGAATGACGGCATCGCGGTTAGAGGCCATGACTTCGAGAATCTCGAGTTCTCGCTGCATCACGACGAAATTGGTCTGTCCGCCGACGAACTGCAGGCCGGAGCGGCCACCGAAGACGCTGTAGCCATCCGTGGCGCGGTACAGGTTGTGCCAGATGAGATTTTTCGCAAGGACTGCGGCGCGGATTGCTTCGAGCTTCTTCAGGTCCATCTTCCCCGCACCGGGGACGAAGACGCTGTTGATGATGGCATTGGCGGCCACCTCATTGCCAAACTCGCTCAGGTGGACGCCATTAATGGTCAGTGCGGGAACCGCGACGGTGCCATCAGAAAGTTTATCCGGGAAGTCTTTGCCGAAGCGATCGCGGGTGAGTCCTTCGAGATTTCGAGTGGGGCTGGGGTCGTAGTTGACGATGGCTGCCGCATCGCGGGTGGCGGTGAAGAGATCAACGAAGGGTAGTCCGGCGGCGGAGGCGACTTCGCGAATGGCGGCGGTGTAGAGTTCGAGGTTTCGATTCTGCAGGGTACCGTCGGGCAGATATGGCAGTTTGAGATCTTCGAAGAAGGTGGGTGAGCAGAGCACGAGTCGTGGCGCGGACCGGCCATTGTACTTCTGGGCGAGCGTGTGTGTGATGAAGGCATTGAGCTGCTGGCGGAATTGCTGTACTCCGGCCTCCCCGCCCCATGACTCGTTGTATCCAAAGCAGGCGATGATCACGTCCGCTTTCACTTTGCTGAGCCAGTCGTCGGGGGACCCGAAATTGTCTGAGCGGGGGCGTTCGGTGAGTGAATCGCCGCTGAAACCGAGGTCACGAAACACGAGTTTGTGGCCGGGCAGGCGGTACTGCAGTCCGGCTTCGAGCCACCCATCGTGCTGCATCCGATCGGCGAGTGTATTGCCGATCACGGCGATATGGTCGCCGGGCTGCAGCGGAAGTTGTTGTGCGGTGGCGGGCAGTGCGAGGGCAAGCAACAGGCAGACGGCAGCGAGGCAGGGCCGCATCCGAGGACTCCAGGTGGGATTTCTGGTGGAAGGTGGATTTCGGGGGACGCAGGGCGCCCCTCCCCTCGTCAGCTTCTCAGGTTCTGTGTGTGAGTCAAGCGTGAGCAGTGCGAGCGGGGCACGAAATTCCGCCTGTTTTCTGGCGGAGAGCTCCTGAGACTCTGCGTTTCCATCACTCAGGGAAAATCGATAAACTGCAGTCTTCAGGCAACGTTTCAGAAGCTGAGGACCGGCTTTCCGGAGAGTCAAGTGAATTCCGCGGCAACAGATCCGAATTTGAAAAATCGGAGCAATCTGGTTGGGCAGTTCGTGGAGCTGTCGGAACTCCAGGCACGGGCAATGTCCGGGTCGAGGCGTTGTCAGGAGCTGCAGCGGGATCTGCAGCGACTGACAGAGCAGTCCCGGCAGGAAGAGTCTGCGTTGCGTCAGCGGGCTGCTGAACGTCAGCAGGCGGCTGCACAGAAGCTTGAAGCCGCGGCGGCCGCACGATTAGAGCATTCGACAGCGCAGGCTGAGAACGAGCGAGGCTTGCTGCAGCGGACCTTCAATGGCCGAATTGAAGATCTGGCGCGTCGTCACGGTGACGCGGTGGCAGCGGTGCAGTCAAAGCTGCAGAACGAGCTCTGGGTCCTGAATGAAGTGCTGGATGAAAACCGCGAGGATTCTCCGGTCAGTCAGGCAGAACGTGCGCGGGAGAACTTCGAAACCCAGGACGTTTCGCTGAAGCAGCGTCTGGAAGATCTCAGCACGCGGATGCAGGCTTCGATCGACTATCTTCGGGCCTGCCACGCGGCCCCCGACGAAGCGCAGCCAGCGGCAGCAGTTCAGGCGCGCAACCGCGAAGCGGCGCGAACAGAGGCGCTGGAATGGTTCGACAAAGTCGTCATCGCCTCTGGCCGACTCAACCGCCTGACGCTCCCACAATGGATCATCGGAGCGCGGCTTTATGTGCTGGCGTTGCTGCTCTTTCTGGCTGCGGCTGTCGTGAGTCTCGTGGTGAAAGCCGATATATCGCGTTATCTCAACCCCGGTCTCGGCCAGCCGGACTGGCAGTGGCTGGGCATTTCCTGTCTGATTGGCGCGGCTGTTTCTTTTCTGTTTGTGATTATTCTGCTGTCGATTGTTCAGTCGCGTCTGCGGAGTGAATATGAAGACATGCTGCAGCAGGCGGTCAACGGTCGAGCGGCTGCGGAGCTGTGGCGTTCGAAAAGTCGCCAGGAGCTGAAGCGACTGGAGCAGGCGGCCGAACAGTGGGCAGCGGACAACGCACGCCGTCGGGAAGCGCGTGTGCAGGCGCTGCAGACGACGGCTGCGACGACCATTTCAAATCTGGAGCGGGATCACCGATCGGCGGACAGCGAAGCGTCTGCTGCCCTGCAGCGGGACTTCAGCACGATCGCCGCCCGCGTTTCCCGGGAGGCTGCCGAGACTGACCGCTGGCTCCAGTCGGAAGAGGCTCAACTGCAGCAGGACATGCAAACCCAGCTGCGATCGGAGCTGCAGTCGCAGCAGCAGCAGTCTGCAGTGCGCAGGCAGGCGATCGAATGCGAATTCGCCGCGGTGCTCGGGCAATGGCGCAACGAGCTCGCTGCGGCCAGGCTGCTGGCAGGAACCTCAGCAGACCGGGCCAGCGGCTGCGTCGAATGGAACACTCTCGTGGAACGCGGCTGGACTCCACCCGCACAGCTCCCGCGCGATCTGACAGCCGGACTGTTCACGACCGAGTTCCCGCAGCCTCCGCCTCCGCAGGCGAAGCCCACCGAGCCATTTCCGGAGGCCGCGGTGTCGCTGCGAATTCCGGCGCTGCTCCGATTCCCGGCGGACCTGTCGATTGCCGTTGAGCACGATGCTGCCGGCCGTGAACCGGCCCTTGAGTTCCTCCGGATGCTGCTCCTGAGGCTGATGACCACTGTCATTCCCGGTCGTATTCAATTCACGCTGATCGATCCTGCGGGACTGGGGCAGAGCTTTTCAGCGATGATGCATCTGGCCGACTTCGATGAACTGCTCATCGACAGCCGCATCTGGACGGAGTCTTCGCAGATCCGTGAGCGACTGCAGAAGGTCACCGAGCACATGGAGAATGTGTTTCAGACATACCTTCGCAGCGAGTTTGAGACGCTGGAGGATTACAACGCGGCTGCCGGGGAAGTTGCGGAGCCTTATCACTTCGTGGTGATTGCCGGCTTTCCTGTGGGGTTTACTGAAGAGAGTTGCCGTCATCTGTCAGGAATCCTCACCAGCGGTGCTCGCTGCGGTGTGCATGTGCTCATGACCTGGTCTCCGGATCAATTGATGCCGCGAACATTTGACCCGGCGGTGCTTCAAGTGGCTTGTCTGCCGTGGCAGGTGCGTGGTGGACGGGTGTTACCGGAGCGATATGCGGCGGGTGTGGCGGGGGCGAACTCTGCGGACGCCATTCGATTCACTACGGTTGCTGCACCGGACGCCGCCAGCTATGTCGCGCTGGTGCGTACGGTGGGAGCTCAGTCGCGTGATGCGCGGCGGGTGGAAGTGTCATTTTCCAGAATCGCGCCAAAGCCAGGAGGAATCTGGAGTCTGAGCACGGCGGATGGAGTTGATTTGCCGATTGGCCGGGCTGGTGCAGCGCGTCTGCAGTATCTGCGTCTGGGGCGTGGCACAAGTCAGCATGTGCTGATTGCGGGAAAGACGGGTTCCGGCAAATCCACGCTGATGCACATTCTGATCACGAATCTGGCCTTGTATTACAGTCCGCAGGAGATTCAGTTCTATCTGATTGACTTTAAGAAGGGTGTGGAGTTTCGGGCTTATGCGGCCTGTGGACTGCCACATGCCCGCGTAATCGCGATTGAAAGTGATCGCGAGTTTGGTTTGAGTGTGCTGGAGCGGCTGGATGCCATTCTGCAGGAGCGGGGGGAATTGTTTCGTCAGCGTGGCGTACAGGATGTGCCATCATTTCGTAAAGAGTATCCCCGGGAGGTGCTCCCGCGACTGCTCCTGCTGATCGATGAGTTCCAGGAGTTCTTTACATCGAAAGACAGGGTGTCATCCCGATCGGCATTGCTGCTGGACCGGCTGATTCGTCAGGGCCGAGCATTTGGCATTCACGCGGTGCTTGGTTCACAGACATTGGGCGGGGCATATTCGCTCGCCCGCAGTACTCTGGGCCAGGTGGCCATTCGAATCGCGTTGCAGTGCGGCGAAAACGACGCACACCTGATTCTCAGCGAGGACAACTCCGCCGCCAGACTGCTCAGCCGACCTGGCGAGGCGATTTACAACGACGCCAACGGAATGATCGAGGGCAATCATCCATTTCAGATTGCCTGGCTTGATGAAGACCGACGCGAAGAGATGCTCGGAGAACTTCGCAGCCGGCCCGAAGCGGCGATTGTCGGGCGAACGCTCGTATTTGAAGGCAATATCCCGCCGCGACTGGAGGACTGCGAACCTCTGCAGGCTCTGCGTTCCGGCCGAGCGGCCGGTGATTCGCAGACGATATCGCTGTGGATTGGCGAACCGATTGCGATCGCAGCTCCGGTGTGTGTGTTGCTCCGTCGGTCAGCCGGTCAGAACCTGTTGATTGCCGGACAGGAATCGGACCAGGCGGATGCGATTCTTGGAGCCGTGATCGCAAGTGCTCTCGCACACAGAGCATCTGCCTGTGCGGATATTCACCTGCGATTGCTGCACGATGGACATGACAGTGTTTCCCTGCAACAGTTCAACGATGTTTTCCGGGGAGCCCATGTGAGCGGTGGCTCGGTATTGCAGGTGCATCGGGCAGACGAAGCGGATGCAGTGCTGCTGGACTGCTGGCAGCGACTCCGGTCTCGGGAAGCAGCAGCCGGAGATGCGACCGGGGCAGTGAGTTCTGATGTGGACGGTTCGGCTGATGTTTTCGGAATGTCTGCCGCTGCACCGGTGGCGACAGCTGAGGGAGTTCGGGCGGCGGAGTTCGAGGATGACGGTCAGCCTCTGCTGCTGCTCATTCGCAACATCGGTCAGTTCCGAACACTGCGACGCGAGGAAGATGACTTTGGTTTGGGAAGTTTTGGTGCTGCCAGGAACGTGACACCAGCGAGTCGACTGGGAGATCTGATTCGCCGTGGCCCGCAGTTTGGCATTCACGTGGTCATCTGGTCAGACACGTTCTCCAATGTGATTCGCTGGTTATCAACCGGGTTGTTGAAGGAGTTCGACTACCGAGTGGCCTTCCGACTGAACCAGTCCGATTCCGCCAGTCTGCTTGACACACCTGCCGCAGCGGCGCTCACAGGTGGCCGGGCGATTCTGTACCAGGATCAAACTGGAGAATCCGAGCGATTCCGACCATGGGTTTGGCCGCCTTCCACCGCAGAGACGGTCCCTGCTGTGTCTGCGGAGGTCTCTGACGAGTTGCCGAATATCGATTCACTTCAGATCGAGTAGCAGCCGTGGGGATCTGGGATTTGGCAACGTTCCGCGTTATACTCCGCGCATGGCCACCATCATTCTCAGTACATTGAACGCGCGGTACAGCCACGCCAGCTTTGGCCTGCGCTGTCTGCTGGCCAATATGCAGGAACTGCAGTCACAGACAGTGCTGCTGGAGTTCACGATCAACGACTCCACCACGGACATGCTTGCAGAATTGCTTTTGCACAATCCCGCCGTGATTGGCTTTGGCGTTTACATCTGGAATGTGGAACCGCTCACGCGGCTTGTTCGCGATCTGAAGCAGGTGCGTCCCGCGGTGCAGATTGTGCTTGGTGGACCTGAAGTATCTTACGAGACGAGCGATCAGGAAATTGTGCGGCTGGCTGACTATGTGATCACAGGAGAAGCGGACACTGCTTTTCGGGATCTGTGCCGTCAATTGCTTTCAGGCGATGGGCCTTCTGAGCGGATCCTGCACGCTGCACTTCCACCACTTCAGGAGCTGCAGTCACCTTACGACCACTACACGGCCGAAGATATTGCTCATCGCGTCATCTACGTCGAAGCTTCGCGGGGCTGTCCGTTCACCTGTGAATTCTGTCTGTCGGCACTTGACATTCCGGTCCGCACATTTCCGCTGGTACCTTTTCTTGAGTCCCTGCAGTCGCTGCTGGACCGCGGCCTGCGGCGATTCAAATTCGTTGACCGCACTTTTAATCTCAATACTCGCATCAGCAGCGCGATTCTTGAATTCTTCTTAGAGCGACTCACGCCGGATCTGTTTCTGCACTTTGAACTGATTCCGGATCGTCTCCCGGATCCTCTTCGCGAGATTATCAGGCGATTTCCGGCTGGAATGCTGCAGTTTGAAATCGGCATTCAGACATTTAACATGACCACGGGTGAGCTCATCAGTCGTCGTCAGGACAATGAGGCGGCTGAGAGAAATCTGAGCTGGCTGCGGTCAGAAACCGGCGTGCACGTGCACGCGGATCTGATTGCTGGTCTTCCGGGCGAGGACATGACAAGTTTCGGCGATGGTTTTGATCGATTGTGGCGACTGAAGCCTCAGGAGATCCAGGTCGGGCTGCTCAAGCGTCTCCGCGGCACTCCGATACTCCGTCACGATCACGAGTGGCAGATGATCTGGAGCCAGCAGCCCCCCTGGGAGTTGCTCAGCAACCGGCTCGTTTCATTTGAGCAGCTGCAGCAGATCCGCCGTTTCGCCCGCTACTGGGATCTGATTGGTAACAGTGGCAATTTCCCCGATGGACTGCGGCTGCTGTTGGAACGTGTGCCTTCGCCATTTCAGGAGTTTCTGCGGTTTTCGGAATGGCTGTATGCAGTCGAGCAGCGACGCCACGGAATAGCCCTCGTGCGAATCTTCGAGAGGTTCTTCGAATTTCTGACGAACCACTGCAGTTTACCGCCCCAGACCGCCGCTGAAGTGCTCTGGTCCGACTACACTCGCTCGGGGCGTCGCGATCGCCCGTCGTTTCTGGCAGCATTCGTGCTCCCGGCACCTCCGCCACGAAACTCGCAGACAGCGTGGCTGCCGCCTCGCCAGCAGCGTCATCTGGGAGACGGTTCCTGATCGGGGTGATGTCGCCTGAGCGGGGACGCGCGATCGGCCGCCCAACTTTTCTGTGATTTTTCCTGAGTACCTATCCGCTTGACCGGCTGGTATGATTCTCAGCAGACGTTTATGGACTGTTCTCATTTCTGTCTCCGCGGCGACTGGCACTATGCAACTGAACTCCTTCCCAGGTCTTCTTGGACTCGTCATTTTTGCTCTCACCCCCGCAGCAGCTCAGGATCTGCAGCCATTGCGAACGGTCGAGGGGATTACTGAATACCGTCTGGAAAACGGCCTGCAGGTGCTCCTGTTCCCCGACGTTTCCAGCCCGAAGGTCACTGTGAATCTGACAGTATTTGTCGGTTCGCGGCACGAAGGTTATGGCGAAGCGGGTATGGCACATCTGCTTGAGCACATGCTGTTCAAGGGCACGCCCTCAATCGCCAACATCCCGGCAGAGCTCAAACAGCGTGGTGCCGATTTCAACGGCACGACGTGGCTGGATCGCACCAACTACTTTGAAACGCTGCCGGCTGGTGACGAAAACCTCGAATTTGCGATTCGGCTTGAGGCCGATCGAATGGTGCACAGTTTGATTCGCGCCGAGGATCTGGCGTCGGAGATGACTGTTGTGCGAAACGAGTTTGAGCAGGGTGAAAACAGTCCTCAGGGCGTCCTGATGGAACGCATAATGGCGGCTGCGTGGGAGTGGCACAATTACGGTCGCTCGACCATCGGCAATCGGGCGGACATCGAGCGTGTGCCGGTACAGAACCTGCGGCGGTTCTACGAAAAATTCTACCAGCCTGACAACGCGATGCTGGTGATTGCCGGAGCATTTCAACCCGAACAGGCCTTGCCGCTGGTGTTGAAGCATTTCGGAGCCATTCCACGTCCGGCTCGGGACCTGGACCGCACATGGACCGAAGAACCAGCTCAGGACGGCGAACGAAGGGTCACCGTGCGACGCGTGGGAGACGTACCACTGGCGGGGCTGCTCTACCACATTCCCTCGGGAGCTCACCCGGACTACGCAGCGCTCGAAATCCTTGCGTCTGTCCTGTCAGACGAACCTTCCGGCCGCATCTACGAATCGCTCGTACGTCGCCGTCTGGCTTCGAGTGTCTACGGTTTCCCGTTCGGCCTGCACGATCCCGGTGCGATGCTGTTTGGCGCGGAAGCGGCGGAGGGTACTGAGGGAGAACAGCTTTTGCAGGCGCTTGTCGAGGCCATCGAGTCAGCGGCAGAAAAACCGTTCACCGCCGAGGAAGTGGAGCGAGCGAAGGCGGAGCTGCTGAAGGAGCGCGAGCTGCAGATGGCCAGTTCCCAGGCAATCGCCATCGAACTTAGCGAATGGGCCGCTCAGGGAGACTGGCGATTATTCTTCCTGCACCGCGACCGACTTGAAAAAATCACTCCTGAAGACGTGACTCGCGTGGCCACTTCTTATCTGGACAGGAACAATCGCACGGCTGGTCTTTTTGACCCGGCAGATGAACCTGAACGAGTTTCCATACCCGCGACTCCCGATATTGCGGCGCTGCTGGAGGGCTACACAGGCCGCACAGCAGTGGCTCAGGGGGAAACCTTCGATGTGTCACCGCTGGCAATCGAAGGCCGCCTGAAGAGGTCTCAGCTGTCGTCCGGGATTCGTGTCACACAGCTTCCCCGGAAAACGCGCGGCAACAGTGTCACATTCCGGCTCAACCTGCGTTACGGCAGCCTTGAATCACTGCAGGGGCTGGGTGTTGCGGCAGAGTTGCTGCCAGCGGTGATTGACCGCGGCACGGGTACTCGAACCCGTCAGCAGATTGCTGACGCTTTCAACCAGTACCGTGCCCGGGTGTCCTTCAGCGGCAATCCGGGAAATCTGTCTGTGACCGTGCAATGCTCGCGCGAGAACCTGCTGCCGGTTGTCGCCATTATTCAGGACGTGCTGCGAGACCCGATCTTTCCGACTGATGAACTGGAGCTGGTTCGCGAAGAGCAGATTACGGCGCTCAGTCAGCAGTCTTCAGAGCCGGACTTTCTGGCATTCAGCGAGGCAACCCGCCGCATTTCTCCTTTCGGCGAGAATGATCCGCGGTATGAGGCGCGGCCGGATGAGCAGATTCGGCGGCTGAAGGCGGTGACGGTCGAGCAGATCCGGGGTATTCATTCACGGCTGATCTCAGCGGCCGTGGGTGAGGCCACGGTTGTGGGTGACTTTGATCCGGACGCTCTGCAGCCCGTCCTTGAAAAGCTCACAGAAAACTGGAAGTCAAAGGTGTCGTTTGAGCGTATTCCGCGCGTGCACGTGGCGAATGAGCGGGGCAGCACGGAGACACTGAATACGCCGGACAAGGCCAACGCCACCACGGTTGCTCTGATGACGCTCCCGATTCGTGATGATCATCCGGACTATCCGGCTCTGGCGATTGGCAATTTTATTCTGGGGAGTGGAGGGCTCAGCTCACGACTGGGGGATCGGATTCGTCAGCAGGAAGGATTGTCTTACGCGATTGGTTCCAGCCTGCAGCCCTCGGCTGTGGACGAGCGGTCAGCATTCCTGATCTACGCGATTTCGAACCCGGAAAACTCGAAGAAAGTGCTCGCGGCCATACAGGAAGAGCTGCAGCGACTGCTTCGGGACGGAGTGACCGAGTCTGAGCTGGCGGCGGCGAAATCCGGCTATCTTCAGGAGCAGCAGGTGACTCGTTCCAACGACGTGCAGCTGGCCACGATGCTGGAAGCTTATGCCTATTTATCTCGAGACCTGACGTTCGCGGATCGTCAGGAGCGTTTCATTTCTGAGTTAACGGTTCAGCAGGTGAACGAGGCACTCCGCAGGCACCTCGATCCGAAGCGACTGTTTGTCGTGCAGGCCGGCGATTTTCCTGCAGCGGCCGCCAGCCCCGGCTCCGGCATGTGATCTGTTTTCGGCTTCTGCAGGGTTTCATGACATCAGGCCAGTGAGGATCCATGTCCGGTCCGGCTCCAGCATCTGAAGACCTCGAACAGAATTCCCCCCGCGATGCGTTTCTGCTCACGTGGGACGGAGTTGCGTGGAGTGAAGTGATTCGTCTGCGGCCAGGCCAGACAATCACGATTGGCAGATCAACGAACAATCGGGTGGTGATTGATGACGAGGCCTGCAGCCGGAATCACTGCGAGATTTTCTGTGCGTCCGGTGTATGGCGACTGCGGGATCCCGGCAGCCGCAACGGCACGCTGCTGCGTGGTCAAAGGATTTCCGGAGATGTGCCCCTGGCTGGTGGCGATCTGATTTGTATTGGCGAACGCTGGCTGGGATTTACCCTCGATCTGGATCAGGTGCCTCAATTGCCGGCGAATGTCAGGGCAGTTTCGCTGGAGCGTGCGACGGCGGTGTCGGTTGAGCCGCAGCGTGGATCCCCGCAGCCACCTCGCCCGACTGACGGGATTCTCCACAGCAGCCGTACTCCGGAATTCCTGAAGGGCGGAGAGCACGGCACAGGTGTATCCGTCGTGCTGGCGAGGCTTTATCGACTTGGGCTGCAGATGGGTTCCGCGGCCACGCGGCAGGAACTCGCAAACATCGTGCTTGCAGCACTCACACGAGAAACTGTCGCAGAAATCGCTGCTGTGCTGCTGGCAGGTACGAATGTATCCGACGTGCCTTTGCCGAGCGATCTGCAGCTGGCAGCATGGCACAGTCGCGGCGATCTTCCGTATCGCCGAGTGTCAGACCACCTGTCGCAAATCGTTCTTTCTTCGCAGGAGGCCATTCTGGCCCGTGATCTTGCCGGGCATTCTCGGCTGCGACAATCCGACAGTCTTGGCCAGATTCAGGCGGCCAGTTTGATTTGTGCGCCAATTCAATCAGAGCGGCGAGTCCTTGGGCTGATTCACCTTTACTCGAGAAATCCCGATAACCCGCTGGATCGCAGTGATCTTGAGTTTGTACTGGCTGCCGCAAGTCAGCTGGCAGTTGCTCTGACGGGCCTGCAGGAGCGGGCAAGTCTGGAACAGGGGCTGGCGAGAGCCAGAAAGGTCAATCTGCAGCTGCGATCGCAGCTGGGGCACGATCAACCGCTGCTCGGCGAGAGTCCTCCGATGCACCAGTTGCGCGAACACCTGCAACTCATCGCAGAAACGGACGCCAGTGTGCTGATCCGAGGCGAAAGTGGCTGTGGGAAGGAACTGATTGCAAGGCAGCTTCATGAGCTGAGCGCGCGTTCAGACGGCCCCTTCGTTTGTATGAACTGCGCGGCGTTGAGTGAGAGTCTGCTGGAAAGCGAGTTGTTCGGGCACGAGAAAGGGGCTTTTACGGGGGCAGTTGATCGCAGAGTGGGACGCTTTGAGCAGGCGGACGGCGGAACACTCTTTCTGGATGAAGTCGGTGAAATGAGCCCGGCCATCCAGGCGAAATTTCTGCGAGTCCTGGAAGGCCACCCGTTTGAGAGGCTGGGTGGACGCAAACCACTGCAGGTCAACGTGCGAATTGTCGCTGCCACCAACCGAAATCTTGAACAGGCGGTTCGCGACGGACTGTTTCGGCAGGATCTCTACTTCCGTCTTCAGGTTGCGGAAATTCAGGCAGTTCCGCTCAGAGATCGCCCCGGTGATATTCCACTGCTGGCGGCAGCATTCCTCAAAAAATTCGCTCAGAAAATTGGTCGACGCATCATCGGCTTCACCGAGGACGCTCTCCAAAAACTCGTCCAATACAACTGGCCAGGAAATGTTCGCGAACTGCAGAACACCATTGAACGGACCGTAATTCTGAGCAGGACAGAACTGGTGCAGGCGGCCGACATCCAGCTCTCACAGCTGGGCACCGCCACAAGCCAGCCGACGGCAATGGAAAGACCAGATCCTGCAGCATCTCGCGAGAACTCAGACCACTCGCCAGAGTACACCCAATTGTCGCTGGCCGAAGTCGAGTACGCGCACATCCTGCGGACGCTGGAATTCACCGGCGGCAACAAGTCCAAAGCAGCTCAGATTCTGGGAATTGAACGTTCCACTCTGGATCGTCGCCTGAAACGAGCCAGTTCGGGTGAAGCCGAAGACTGAGCAGCAGCAGGCTCAGGCAACATCCGCAATTCGATTGTGTTGAATAAAAGGAATTGTGGCATCCTGATCAAGGCTGAATCGCATGTAGTAGGCGTCTTCAGCAGTGTCATCGTAGTGCTTTCGCAGGACTGTGATGGCGCGGAAACCGCTGGCCGCAAAGAACAGTTGTGCAGGCACATTGGTTTCCCGAACTTCCAGCACAATCTCGCGACGGCGCTGCTGGGACAGTTTATCGACCAGTCGCTGCACCATCTGACGCCCGATTCCGCTGCGTCGCCGTGCTGGACAGACGGCAAAATTCAAAATCCGAAGCATGGATTTGTGCAGTTCATAGATCATGAACCCCACAACACGGTGATCCAGTTCCGCGACGGTGCCGATGCAGTTCCGCTGACGGAGGCAACAAAGAAATTCCTCTTCGGACCACGGGCGCTGAAAGCTTCCGCGTTCGATACCCAGAACCTCATCCATGTCACGGCGAATGAGCCAGCGAATTTGGGTACGCGAGGCATCCACACCTTCGGGAGAGGTGCTGCCTGATGCTGGTAAGTTGGGCTGTCGTGCTCCCATGCGCGGCCTCCGTGCCGAGATGCATTCAGTGAAATCACGTGCTATTGCCGCACTTGCCGCCACTTCTGGCGCTGCGGATCCTTCCGCACGGCAGGTTGAGTGTACAAAAGAGCTTTCCGGAAGTCTACTCCGAGACAACCGCTTGAAACCACCAGAATCGAAATTTGAAACCTCGGACTCGATAACTGCCTGCGGCTGCGGCAGTTACTGCCAATCTGCAATGCAGGTTTTTACCCCTGCCCCGGCCCGTTCGGTTTCAGAAGTAGACCGCATCCTCCGGCTTTACCGGTTTGCCAGTTTCGCCACAGCGGTAGAGCACTTCCGTGACGGCAAAGCCCAGCCGGTGATAGAGTCGCACCGCCGTTTCGTTGTCGGCCGTCACCTCCAGTCCGACATAATCCATGCCACAGCGGAGAAACCCGTTGATCGCCTGCTGCAGCAGGCATTCCCCAAGACCCTGTCCACGATGCTCGGGAACCACTCCCACATTCTGCACGGCACCCACACCACCAGACCTCAAAATTCCCTGAATTGTCCCCACATCAGCCGGCGGCCAGTCGGGCTCGGGCTGATAAATCAACAACCACGTTGCTTCGGGACAGAAGTCCTTCTGAGACGCAATATCGCGCATCAGGGACGCACAGCCGTCGGACTGGCTGAGGCAGCGGAAAACCTGGCCGTCCAGATCGTTGCGAAAAGAACGCCATTTGACCTGAGCATGGCGTTCAAGAAGCAGTGTTCGCCATGGGACCAGCTGGTAGCCGGAAGGCAGCTTCACAGCACCTCTGCCCCGGTGGCGGAGGTCGAGTTGCATGCGAAGACGCTTCCAGGTTCGAGCCGGCATGGCGATAGGTTCTCGACAGTCGGGTTGTCGGGTTGTCGGGTTGTCGGCGGACGTAACCGGATGTCAGCTCAACACCTGAACGTGTGCACTGACATCCGGCAGCTGACTGCAGACCACTTATTTCACTGGTTCACCCTGGGCGCCTTCGCGGATTGCAAAGACGCGATTTCGATTGGCGATGAACAGGGTATCGTTGGCGATCACAGGAGTGGTGTAGACTGAGGAGCCCATATTGATTTCGCCGATCATTTCCATTTCCGCTGCCAGTTTGAAGATGGAGATATCACCGTCTTCGTCGCCGATGTAGACCTTATCTTCGACGATGAGCGGTGAGGCCCAGCTGGCGGCGAACATGTCGTATGTCCAGCGTGGTTTTCCAGTTTTGGCGTCCAGGCAGTGCACAAGTCCGCTGAAGTCGGCGATGAACAGGAGATCATTTTTGATTGCGACCGTACCGCAGGTTCGATGCATGGTGGTTTCAAACGTTTCCGGGTCGGCTCCGACGTAATGCCAGACGGCAGCGGAGTTGGGGTTTTCACGTTCGAAGTCACCTTCCTTATCAACGAGAGCCTGGAGTCTTTTGTGGGCGATAGGTGTTTTGGGATCTTTTGAGTTAAAGACGAGAGACGGGCTGACGTCACCACGTTTGTTGGGATCGATGCACCAGAGGTGTCCCTGGCCTTCGCCGTGTTCGGGGTCTTCGCCGACGCCGACATAGATCAGACCATCATACACGACGGGAGTAGCGATGAGGTGATTGCGAGTGGCGCGGCCACCGAGGAGGTAGATGGAGTCTTTGGGGTTACAGTCAAACTTCCAGAGCAGATCAGCTTTACCGTTCCTGCCTTCGGCAGCGAATCCGTAGAGGTAGCCGTCACCACCGCCGACGATCACCTGAGCGACTCCTTTGAAGACGCCGTAGGCCGGAGACGACCACTGGCCGTGGAGCACGTTTGCTCCCGGTGAACCGTCCGTCCAGAGGACTTCGCCTGAGTTTCGGTTGAGGCAGATGAAGCTGGGGGCACGTTCTTCGGGGATTGTGATGTGGCTTTCATCAACGCCATTTCCGGTAATCACGAAGAGCAGATCACCGGCGCAGGTGACGGAGCAGCTGCACATATTGTGCTGGGAAACATTCAGGTCCTTCATCATATCGACCTGCCATACAACGTCAGCTTCGGTTTCTTCGGTCACCTTTTCTTCGACGAACGGGCTGTCGTTCTGTCCGTCACGGAAACCTTCGGTATCCAGACAGACAACGGTACCGCGGCTGGTGACATACCACGCACGTTCACCTTCGACGAATGGTGAGCAGCAGATCCCCTGGTGCGGCCAGTCATGAACGCGACCGGTGGGCAGCTTTTCATTGCTGTGCTGCCAGAGAAACTTGCCTGTTTTCTCGTCAAAGCAGACGAGACAGCCGAGGTCAACAGTGCTGGGGTAGCGTTTGATGTAGCCGTTCCCATTGTTGGTGCCGATGTAGACTTTGCCATTCGCGACCACGGGGTTGCCGTAGGTTTCAGAGCCCAGTGGCATGGACCAGACAACGTTTTTGCCTGATTTGAGATCCCATTTGACGGGGATGTTTTTGCCTTCGGGGGTGTTGTTGCGTGAGTAGCTGCCGCCCCATTGTGGCCAGTCCTTTTTGCCGACTTCCATTTTGGAAATCTGTTCGAGGGCAAAGCGAGTGGGATCTTCGGCGTGGAGTTGTGCGGGGGATTCGAGGAGCATTCCGCAGGCCAGAAGAGCGGCAGCGGTCGAAAAGACGAAGCGACGCATTGTGGTTCGTTCCTTGAAAGACTGAAAATGGTTCTGTCGGCCGGCCGTCAGCGGTTGGATGTCACGGTTACGTTATCGATGAAGAACTCAGCATCCGTGGCGTTTCCGAAAAATCCGGGGCTGCCACGGAGATTGGGAGTGGCATCGGTGGCTTCGATCTGCCATGTGGACGGCTCTGCTTCCCCTCGCTGCCAGACCTTGCCGCGAAGAACTGCTCCTGCCGGAGTGGTCTGGCTTTGGAACTTAATCGTGTACCACGTGTTTCCCTTCCACGCGAAATCGATGGTTTTGGCAAATCGCAGTTCTCTGCGGGCGGTCCAGGAGCGGATTTCAAGGCGGCTGGCGCCCTGCAGGTCCAGTGTATATCGCTGATTGATGAGCCCCATATCAGGTAGCCGTCCACCTTTTTCGGTGGCCTTGAAATCCGCCTGAATGGTGTAGTCGTGCAGATCTGTCCAGCCCATCCACGCCTGACTGCGAGTTCCCTTGGGGATGGTGCTGACCTTTACCAGTCCTTTTTCACCATCCAGTGGAGCGGGTTTATGGCGGTAGTCGGCCCCAATCCAGACGGGTGGCACTTTTTCGTCTGCGAAGTCAAACTTCCACGGGAGCGACGGAATGACGCGAAGCCGAGCTTTGGCGGTGAGCTCTCCGGCTTTGGCCGTGAGCACCACTCCGGCGACTCCGGTTGCAGGAGCCTGGTACACAAGGCCACTGACGCTGCCACCGCCCTCAGCCGTGACGGCAGCATTTTTGACGGGGCCGACAAGTTGCCCTGCAGCGTTGTAACCGAGCACGTTGAGCTGAAGTTTTTCACCGGGTTTGAGCACGACTTCGGTGGGGCTGAGCAGCACCTGGGTGATCGTGCGATCGGCTGACTTCTGTTCACGAGTGATCGCGGGCCTGATATTGGATTTTGCCGCCGCCGATGGTTCGGCGGAACCGATGCAATAGAGTGCCTCGATGGAAGGCAGGAAGATGCGGCCGTTGGAGGCTGCTGGAGAGCCAAAGACTTCTTCACCCTGCCCGAGCCGCGCTTCGCTGACGACTTCGACACCACTGTCGGTCGGTTTGAGCACATAAAACCGTCCGGTGTTTTCGGCGATGTACAGCTTTCCATCGGCGACCATGGGGCTGCCGAACATGATGCGTCCCAGCTTTTTCTGGCCGACTGATTCACCGGTGGCCGCATCGAGGATCACCATTTGTGCGTTGTCTTCGAGGAAATAGATGCGATTGCCGAGTTTGACGAGTGAGCTTCGACCGAGCGCTCGTTTGGGGGCTTTCCACAGCAGCTTGTCTTCGGTGATCTCGCCCTCAACGTTGCCGTCAAATGCAAAGACAGCACCGAGAATCGTGGTATCACTGGAGTTTTGTTCGGCGTGCCCGGCGTAAACGATGCCTTTCTCATCGACGACTGGTGTTGAGTTGATGCCGCGGGTTGAGGCCTGATACTTCCAGATGGTTTTCCCGGTCCGTGGCTGTACGGCGTAGATTGCACCGTCGGCCGCACTGAACACCATGGCCGCCTGGCCCTTGAACGTCGTAAAGACTGGAGTGGTGTAGGTTGTGTCTTCAGGACGAACGCGGGTGCTGATGAGCCATCGAGCGACGCCCGTACGTTTATCGAAGGCAATCATGCGGTGCGCGGGGACCGCGGTTTCACCCCAGCCTGTCATCACTCCGCTGATGATCACCAGATCTTCAAACACAACCGGAAAATTGGTTCGGCCGCCGTAGGTGGACAGCATCCCGAACTCTTCGCTCATCGAGTGTTCCCAGATCACCTTGCCCGTCTTGCCGTCCAGACACTGGAACACGCAGCCCAGGCCGAGCACAAAAACTGTATCGGTTTCGGAATCGCCGACGACGCTGGACCAGCCAACACGTTCAGCTGGGGCGTCGGAGAGGTAGATGTTGTGAACGCTTTCCCAGAGCAGCTTTCCGGTTTTTGCATCGACGCAGACTGTTTTTTCACCTTCCTGAGTGGTTTCGGGGAAGGCCCGGCAGACCACGTAGACTCGGTCGTTCAGCACGACGGGCGTAGCGCGAGAGGCGAATTCGGGCTTGTGCCAGAGCAAGTTTTCGCCTTTGGGCGACCATTTTTCAGGGAGTCCTGTTTCGAAGGAATGCCCATCATTGTTGGGGCCGCGCCAATGGGCCCAGTCGTCTGCTGTTACCGCTGTGCAGCAACAGGCTACTGCGGCCGCCGCGAAAAACAAAAACGATTTCATTTGTGAAAGTCTCCCTGCGTCTTTTCCTGTTGCCCGTGATCCCCCGATGGGCTTTCGTCCAGCCAGTCGCAGCTGGAATCTTCATGAGGTTGGCGGAGTTGTTTGAGCAGCAATGTGAGTTCTGCAAGCTGAATGTCCGTGAGATGCCCCAGTTGTCGCTGGTGCATCTGCTGAACCTCTTCCCGCATCCCCTCCAGCAGACTCAAACCCTCCTGCGTGATTTTTACATCCACAACTCGACGATTTTCCACACGACGGCCACGTTCCACAAGCCCCCGCTGTTCAAGGCGATCGAGCATCCGAGTGGTGTCAGGGCACCGGGAAATCAGACGGCGGCCAAGCGCCAGCGTCTGCAGGCTGTCCGGGTACGCCGAACGCAGAAGACGCAGAGCGTTGTACTGCTGAGCTGATAGCTGGTGCTGACTGAAAAGCTCGTCCTCGACCGCCTTCAGGCAATCGTAGGTACGCCACAGGTTCAGGAAGGCTTCCTGTTCTGCGGAGTCAAATCGCCGGTTGGGCTTTGGACGGGCGGTGGCTGTCATGTGGCCAGCATCCTCAGTTGCACGAAGGTTGTCAAGACAAGGGTTACGACGGGAACAGCAAATATCGAAGGCGGAAGTGGCGGCAGAAGGCGAACTGCGGAATCCGGACGACAACGGATTTCCCCCAGTTCACTCATCGCTGACCACGTCTATACTCCCAGCGAACGCGCAAAGTCCAACCTTTTCCCGTTTTCCGGGATGCCAATCATGAAAATCCTGTTTCTCCATGGCAGGGGTTCCGTTCCCGGAGGCCTGAAACCAACGTGGCTTCGGAATCAGGGCCACGAAGTTCTCAACCCGCACCTTGACGACAACGACTTTCCCAAAGCCGTGTCCACGGCGCAACGGGAATTTGATCTGCACCGTCCGGAAGTGATTGTTGGTTCATCTCGTGGCGGTGCCGTAGCGCTCAACCTGATTTCAGGCCAAACCCCGCTGGTGCTGCTCTGCCCGGCGTGGAAATACTGGGGTACCACCAAAACGCTGCAGGCTCCGGCACTCATCCTGCACAGCCATCAGGATGCCGTAGTGCCGTTTGCAGATTCTGAAGAGCTCCTGCAGAGCAGCCATCAGCCGATCGATAATCTGCTGGCCATTGGTGACGACCATCGACTGGCCGACCCGGAATCGCTCGCAGTGCTCGACTGGGCCTGCCGCACCCTTGGCAGTGGTAAACAACTTCCGTGGATGGATGGAATGCTCGGCGAAGCCGCTTCTGCCCCCTCGCTCAACACCGCCGCGGAAGCCAGTTACCTCTGCGATTCCTGTGGCGAAACCATCGTGATCCCGGTTGATCTGTGTGAAGGTGAGAGCCAGACATTTGTGGAAGACTGCCCTGTCTGCTGTCGGCCCAGTGTGATTCATGTGGAACAGGGAGAGAACGGCCTGCTGCAGGTCACTGCGGAGGCTGCTCAGGATTAGCCCGATGTTTTCACACCATCAGGCCTTTCTCAACTTCATTCCAAACGTCGCATCGCCGTGACTTCGAAACTGCACTGCTGAATGTCTGTCGGTTGAATTGAATAACGGCTGAATCACAGGTGCACTGAAAACTAGCGGACGTAGAGAAACTCGTTGCTGTTGAGCAGCACGCGGCACCAGGCAGCGAGCCCATGCTGCCGCACGAATGGTGCGCTGTCCTGCAGATCGTCGGGGGTGGCATTCCGCCCGAGTGTCAGTCGCAGCACGGCCTGCATGCCATCCTCGGGACTCACCGCTCCTTCACGAACAACGCGATCAGCCAGTGTCTTTGACATTTCAAACGTCAGGTCGTTGTTCAGCAGTGCAAGGGCCTGCAGCGGTGTTGTTGTGGATGCGCGGCGCTGGGCTGCAGCCGATGGGTCAGGACAGTCGAATGTATCCAGAAAGGAATTGCGGCCGCCCCTTGGAGCAAACCGGTAGATTGTCCGTCGCCAAACACCCACGCCCGCATCCGCTTCCGCCGATTCCACCAGCGATTCGTAAAAATTGCTTCCTTTGAACTTGAAGTGACGCAGGTCGCGATAGCCGCGGCCCCCGATGGTTCGGTCCAGTCGCCCGGTGACGGCCAGCAGAGTGTCCCGCAGCGACTCAGCTTCCAGCCGCTGCGGCGATTTACGCCACAGCAACCGGTTCTCGCCGTCCACGGCCGCTGCATCCGCACGCCACTCTGAAGACTGTCGCCACGTGGCGGAATTCAGAATGAGTCGGTGCAAAGTCTTTACCCGATATCCGCTTTCACGAAAGCTGATTGCGAGCCAGTCGAGCAGTTCCGGATGGCTGGGCTGACCACCACTGAAACCAAAGTCACCCGGGGTTGCCACGAGTCCCTGGCCGAAGTGATACTGCCAGACCCGATTGACGGCCACACGAGCGAACAGGGGATTGTCGGGGTGCGTGATCCATTCGGCCAGTTTCCTGCGGCGATCAGCGTCCGCGGCATTCTCCGGGAGGCCAAAGTCGCTGGAAACTCCAGTTAACGCTCGCAAACCCGAGGGCCGCACAACCTCACCCGGCTGCGAAACGTCACCGCGACGGAGCACGGATGTGACGCCGGGGTCGCCCGATACGCAGGTGTAGAGACTGGAGGTCTGCGATTCTTCCAGCTGTCTCTGAAGCTGTCGCTCTGCGGTGATTTGGTCGTCGAGCTGCTTCAGCTGAGTTTTCTGGTTATTCGTCATGGCAGCCAGGATGTGTTCGAGCGGTACAACACTGCTTCCGCCTGCAAACGCAGAGGCAGCCACTTCGTCGCCCGTGAGTGCCCGATCGTACAGTCGGGCTCGTTCGATGCGGCCATTGAGCAGTCGATTGCCGCCCGGTGGCCCGTGGCGGAGCCCGAAGAGCACCTGTGCGACGCCCGTTGCGTAATTTTGCAGGTCGCCGGGTCGGTAGCCCCTGCCATACGGCTCGCCTTCGCGATACGCGGTGATCGTGCCATCCTTTGAGTAGACAATGGCGATGTGCACAAACTGTTTTTGAGCAGCTGTCTCTTCGGCTCCATCAAACGCAGATGTGCGCAGAAAGTTGTTGCTGCCTGCCATCCAGCGCCGCGGTTCCCGTTCAGCAAACACAATTGCATCGAAAACGACACCATCGGTGGTCTGGACGCTGATCGCAGCCCCCCCACCCTGTTCAAGCGTTCCCAGCTGAACCCATGCTTCGAGTGTTTTTTCGTGGAGCGGAGTTTCAAGCGGTGCGGTGGATACCCATGCGTTGCTGCCGTTGAGCACCAGGGCTCCGTTTTCCAGACGCGCTGCACCGTGGGCGGTACCGTGAAGTTTTCCGCTTGAGTCCTCAAGGTTGCCTTCGAATTCCCATGCGGCGATGGGCTGAGGAATTTTTGTGGCCGCGACTTTGGGGGTGCCGGATGAACCGCGATCGCGAAGGAGCTGGTCACGGACAGGCTGAAGAAGCAACTCTTTTGCGGTCTCTGCCATGGTCAGCCGCGACCGACTTTCCGCCAGCAGCTGCTGTTGAGCTGGGGTGAGCGGAACAGACAGGTTGCGAACACCATGCCGGACTCCGGAGAGCGCTGCTGCGATCGAATAGTACTCGGTCTGCGAAATCGGATCGAATTTGTGGTCGTGGCAGCGGGCACAGTTGATTGTCAGTCCCAGAAAGGTCTGACCAACGGCACCAACGAGGTCTTCGATCTCGTCCTGAGCCATCGCCCTGCGCATTTTTTCGCTGGAAGGAAGCGTTGTGTTGTGAGCCCCGGCAACGAGAAAACCGGCGGCTGCAGCAGCCGCTGCGTCGCCTGGATGAAGCACGTCGCCGGCAATCTGCAGCCTGACAAACTCATCCCATGGAAGATCCTGATTGAAAGCATCAATCACCCAGTTGCGGTAGGGCCAGAAATTGTCCCGCGGCTCGTCATACTCGAAACCGTTGCTCTCGCCGAAGCGAACCACATCCAGCCAGTGTCGCGCCCAGCGTTCTCCGTAGTGCGGAGAATCAAGCATGCGGTCCACCAGTCGTGGCCATGCGTCCGGGGACTGATCATTGAGGAACGCCTGCACTTCAGCGGGTTCCGGAGGCAGCCCGAGCAGGTCGTAGGAGAGGCGGCGAATGAGCGTTCGGCGGTCGGCCTCGGGGGATGGTGCGAGCCCCTTCTGCGAGAGTTCAGATTCGATCCAGGCGTCGATCGGGCCGGTCGCCACTGTGGACGTGCGGGGGGGCTGGCTGGAACGAGGTGACTGCAGCGACCACCAGTCAAGACCAGCCCTTGATTCAGTCGTGTGAGCGAAGGGATCGATTGGATCGGTCCCCCAGACAGAGCCTTCGCGGATCCACTTGGTGAGCAGTGTTTTTTCAGCATCTGCGAGGGGCTTTTTGGGTGGCATTTCGCCCGAAATGACTCGCTGCAGCAGCAAGCTGCCGTCCACGTCCCCCGGCACCATCGCCGGCCCCGAATCGCCACCCGCCAGTACGGTCGCTCGGGTGCTGAGATCGAGTCCTCCGCGAGCATCCGCGCCGCGGTGACATTCGAGACAGCGCGATGCCAGCAACGGAGCAATCTGCCGGTCAAAAGTTTTCTGCTGCTCGTCTGCAAAAATCGCCGCTGAACTGGCCACCCAGTGGAGGACGAGCGCTGCGAGCAAGGGCGTGAACCGATGAATGCAAGCGTGAGGATGGTCAGACCAGCAGGTACAGCCGGACATGGAGTGGGACTCCTGGGCGATATGAGCGGCGTTTTCCGGGCGTCGGAGAGGGGTAGTGTATCGTGTTTTGCAAGGATTGCCCAGTGCGCGACAAGGGAACTCCGGATTCGCTTCTCCTCCGGTACCCCAAAACAGGCGTCCGGCGGCGGAACGTGATTCCCCTCGAAAATCAGTGCGTTCGCCGCGCTGTTGCTTGACGAACTGTTTTCCGACAGGGTATTCATTCCCAGTCACAGGCAGTGGCTGACGACACCCTGATGCGATCCCCGCCATCCCCGTTTCCGGATTCCCGAACAAGGCCATAGTCCGCACGCGGCAGCCTCGGAAACTTGCAGAACAAACTTCCGGATCGACCGGGTTCTCTGCGGCCGCGTCAAGCGTCCCGCGTGCCTGCGTCGTCGCGGCCGTTGTGCTGGTCGGAATGCTGGTCGGAATGCTGACAACTGTCGCTCAGACACTGACGCTGCCGCAGCCGCAGCAGGAACCGGAATTTCCGACAAAGGAACCGGAATTCAGCCTCGACCGTGGCCTTTCCCGGGTCAGGACGGGCGCCCAGCTAACCGCACCCGACCGACCAGAGCCGCTTCGCTGGCACGGAGAACCCAGCCGTCCGGGCCTTCCCGGGACTCCAAACCCGATACCCCCCGAGCGAATGCGTCCACGGCAAAAGTTCGCCGTCTGTGTGGGCATCGACCACTATGCCGAAGGTGCTGCGATGGATCTAAGGTATGCGGCAGCCGATGCCGTATCGATGGCCGCCGCATTTCTTCAGGATCTGCAGTTCACGAAAGTCTTGCTGATCGCTGACATTCGCGAAGTTCCAGAACTTCTGCGACCGCATCTCGACTCGGGCCGTCTGGGATTTACCAATGACACGGCAGCCTCGGCCATCGAACGCGATCTGGAAACATTCGCTCGACTGGCCCTTGGGAATGACGACGTACTGGCGTACTACCATGCCGGGCACGGAGATTCCGGCCGCACTCCGGCGCTGCTTGCCGGTGACCATACACAACAGAACCCGCGGCGGATCATGGTGAATGCGATCATTGACCGCCTGCAGGCGCCCGAGGTCTTCGCCGCGCATCGACTGATTATCCTCGACACCTGTCGCTCCGGCCTGAATGACAACTCGGGGCGCACCATGTCGGCTGCCTTCCGCGAGGCGTTTTCGCAGCCGGACCTCAGGATGACGGTGCTCACGGGGTGCGACAGTGATCAGTGCAGCATCGAGGATTCAGAGCTTGAGCACGGCCGGTTTACGTGGGCGCTGCTGGAGGGGATTCGGGGACCGGCGTGGCGTGCCGGCGAGCAGGCCCTGCTGTCTAAGGATTTGTACGTTCACGTTGCAGGGCTGTTCGGAACCAAAGGCTGGAACACCAGCCAGGCCCCGCAGCAGTTTCAGTCCGGTTCGGTTTACGCACTGGCGTGGCGCGAACTTCCGCTGCCACAGCAGCTGGATGAAGTTGAACAGCAGAAGTTGAGGGAAGACATTGGCGGGGCGCAGCGAGCATACCTGTCAGTGCTGACGCCGCAGCATCGCGAGCGCGCCCGGTCACTGTGTCGCTACGCGCTGCGTGCCATAGACGACATCCAGCCGGATCTGCAGACGCAGGCATCCCGCGCGCAGCTGATGGAACTGTACGGGCTGATTGAGTATCGGCTGGGCAATCACCAGTCTGCCGGCAAGTGGCTGGCGGATGCTGCTCTGCTGAACCCGGACAGCGCCACACTGGCACTGATTGCGGCGCTCAGGCAGGCGGACGAAGGGCATGTGGTGGCGGCGTTTGACCAGCTGCAGCCTCTGCTTGGACGACTGGCAGAAACCGCGAAGGACGACATCTGGCTGTGGCAGCGAATTGCAGGGATTCAGTCGGCTGTCGGCGATTCGATGGGTGCGATTGCCAGTTACGGTCGCGCGGCCGAGGCCGTTTACAGTCAGCAGTCGGACAGCCAGCTGCGCTATGACCTGCTGTGGCTGAATCTGGACCGGCAGGAAGAGATGGCCCGCGCTATCTGGGCGGATTTGCCATTTACGGGGCGAGTTGACTGGGTGCTGGCAGCGGACGAGATTCTGGTGCAGACAGCGGCCCGCACACTGGGACCGGATCATGGCGAAACAAAGCGGCTGCAGTGGCAGCAGGATGCACACCGCAGGCTGGCAAGAATGCCCTTCCATAAAATCCGCCAGTTCAGTGAGCAGCACCTCCTGCAACTCAGACTGGGTAGCTTGTATCCAGGACTGGAAACCTCGGTTCCCCGGCCAGTTACCGGAACCCACACTCACTTCGAAACGCAGACAACCAAAGATGCCTTAGACATGGCTTCTATTATTGCTGCGTTCGAGCAAACGTTTTTACCTCCACGTCATCCATGGACGGCTAACGCAACGATCACAAGAGCATTTTTTCGTACTCGCCTTCGACAATATAATACTGCCATCAACGAGTTACAGCAGGCACTTGATTTGTCTCGCGAACATCCTGGACCGAATTGCAAACTTCTTGCTGAATGCTGTTCAAGACTGGGAGACGTTCACAGCACCAGAGGTATGCAATCCTTATCAGATAAATATTACAAAGAGGCCGCGGTACACTTCGCCAATCTGCACCGAGTGAGTGACGCGTTGGAGCATCTGAATTGGCTGTCCGAATCAGCTCTGTCGGAAGCCCTTCACGAAAGTCCATTAAGCAGCTTTAAATCCGGTTTTTCTCCCCTCCTTGATAAACCAGCCGAATACAGTTTTCAATCGACTGATGTCGAATTTCTGCCAATGCTTGCCGTTCAGTGGTTTAGCCTCGGGCAATTGCATTTGCTGCAAAATCAACGAGGCCGGGCTGCAGACTCTTATGCAAGAGCAGAAAAACTATTTTATGAATCGGGCCACTTGATCGACGCTGCCGAGATGTTGGGACGGCAAGGCGACTGTTGGCGTCGTGAGAATGACGAAAAAGCCGCTGGCTGCTATTCGCGAGCATTGCGTCTCTTTCGTCATGCCAACGTAAAAGGGCAATCTCTCCTGAGTCTGGCACTTGCACAGACCTTGGTTGAATCAGGCCGATTCGAAGAAGCTAGTGCCTTGTACGACGAAGTTATCCGCTTTGCCGAGAATTCCTCAATGCTGAGCAATGAAGCATGGTCTTTGCCATCTTGTCTGCGACAGAAAGGAAATTGCTGGGCAACCCGGGATGATGAAAAGGCCATCGAATCGTTCTCTCGGGCAATGAACCTCTGCCGGAGCCGCGGCGAGCACGTGAGCGTAGTCGATATCGGTTCCGATCTGGCTGAAGCTCTCTTCCGACTCAAACGGTTCGATCAGGCGATCCCTGTTTATTCTGAGGTAGCCATTGCAGCAATTAAACTGGGTGACGCGGTGGCGTCCGCCTCTGCCCGCTTCGGTGAAGCAGACTGCTTTCGTCAATTGCAGCGGTATGGAGACTCAATCGAGGCCGCGAAGCAGTGCCTCCAAACACTGTTCAACATGGACAATTCACTCCAAAAAGATCCGAGTTCCATCCGGATAAAACACAATGCGACTGTGCTGCTTGGGAAGGTCTATGTCCAGCTGCAGCGGGACGCGGAAGCGGCGGAACTGTTTCAGCAGGCGAGCAAAGCGGCGGCCGACGATGGACGAACTCTCGATGCCGCTCGCATGGCAGCCTGGGCGGGGGACGCTTTCTTTCGAACTGGCAACTCAGCCACCAGTGCCGACTGCTTTGCTCAGGCCGCTCAGCTGCACCAAAACCCGGATCTGCCCAATCCGCGTCTCGAATTCGGACTGTCCGTCCTGACAACCAATCCATACGTGGCCCGTGAGGAGTTTGCTGCTGTGCGCAGCAGCCTTGCGCCGCAGGAGCAGGTATTTCGCCCGGCTGCCTGCCTGCTGCTGTGCCTCACGAGCCTTAGCGAACGCGGCAATCAGCCTCAGCAGATTGTGATCAGTGAACCGGAGCGGGAGTTGCTGCGGGAAGCCGTGCTGACCACAGCTGACGGGCCGCCACGAAACCTGCAGGTGCAGCAGCAGCTGGCGCGCCTGCTGCAGGCCGATACAACCGCTGCAACGCCGCTCCGTAAGGCCATCGTCGAGGAGATTTTGAAGCTGCTGCCGGCCAGTCCGGAAATTCGACAGCTCTACAAACAGGATTGATGGCCAACGGTCGGCAGCCGCCGGGCTTGACGTCGCGAGCAGACGGACGTCTCTGCTGAGTGGCCGGTCGCTGCCCACAGGTGCATGGCACCCTTTGCGAAAATCCCAGTGAATTTATTGGCATCCGCATCACTTGGTGCAACACCGGGGACAGTCCCTGCGGGCACAGCGGCGGGCGGGCGAGAGCCCAATGGCGTTGACTTTCTGGCAGAAAGAGAATCTGGCTCCCCTCTCCCCGGAGAGATCGTGCAGCTTTCAACGCCTTGCGGGGCTGGGGTTTGAGCAAAAAAATGACCTTCATGTTTCCTGTGAATTCGCACAGAATGTGCGTGTGAAAACACCCACACAAAAACATGGAGGTCGTTGTGAGTGTAGCCAATGTCAGGAAAAATAAAAGGCCGCATCAGCCATGCGCGATACCGGAAACCGATCCACGTTTCGAGGATCGCCGCAAGGCGGCCGAGCAGGATGAAACGGCCCTGACCGTCGACCGGCAGGTCGATGCCATGGATCATTCACCACTCGACGTTTTGCTCAAAGGTGTCGGGTCACCGTCCTAT
>JBJTOP010000147.1:0-12817 GCA_046074645.1 Planctomycetaceae bacterium
CCCTGTTTCAGGAATTCCCGGACTGTCCTGCCGTGCGTCAGGAGTACCTGCGACGCTATAATCCGGGTGGCCCTTTTCACAGCACGACACTCGATACTCATTTCAGGTTTCTTCCATGGCGGACCTCCTGTCGGCCGAATCTCTCGCAGCGCTCTTCACCCTCACCTCGCTCGAAGTGGTGCTGGGAATCGACAACGTCATCTTCATCGCCATTCTCTGTGGCCGGCTTCCTGAAGCCGACCGAGAGAGAGCGCGGCGTTTCGGGCTGCTGCTGGCTGTTGTGGCCCGGGTCATGCTGGTCCTTGCCATCGGCTGGGTCATGGGCCTGACAAAGCCCCTGATACAACTCGGCTCCATGTCCCTGACGGGCAAGGACATTATCCTGCTCCTTGGCGGGCTCTTTCTGGTTTTCAAGGCAACCAAAGAAATTCACCACAAGCTGCATCAGGCTACGGCCGACGCAACCTCTTCGATGAAGCGGACAAGTCTCACAGCGGTGCTTGCACAGATTCTCATGATCGATGTTGTCTTTTCGCTGGATTCCGTCATTACAGCCGTGGGAATGACCGAAGGGCTTGCACGCCCGATACCAATCATGATCGGCGCCATTCTGCTGTCCGTCGCCGGTATGCTGGTATTCTCACGCTCCATTGTGCTGTTCATTGAACGCCATCCGGCAGTCAAGATTCTGGCGCTGTCGTTCCTGCTTCTGATCGGTGTTCTGCTTGTGGCGGAAGGCTTTGGTCATCACATTCCCAAGGGCTATATCTATTTTGCGATGGCCTTCTCTTTCTTCGTTGAAATGCTGCAGCTGTGGACCGTTCAGCGTCCACCCGCCGGCACTCGTGCTCAGGAAACTCAGTACTGACCGCCCCCAGCATCCATAGAAAGTACAATCATGCAGGTCTCTGACGACGATATCCTCGCCGAATACAACTCGACTTACGTCCGGTTCCTCTACCCCGCCGCCTGGGAACTCCGCGAAGAAGACGATCTGGCCGACACAGTCATCACGATCACCGCTGACGATTCCTGCTTCTGCATTCTCCGTGTGATGCCCGGGCGGCCACGTCCTCCGGAAGTCGTCCGCTCCTGCGTGAAGGCCTTCCGCAGCGAATACGAAGACGTCGAACTCACTCGACCGGGGATCACGATCGACGGCTTGCCCACCTGCAGTCGTGAGGCGACATTCAGCTGCTTTGAGCTCCTGAACGTTGCCGGCTTTCATTCCGCCCGCAGCCGTCAGGCCACTCTGCTTATCTTGTGGCAGTGCACCGACCACGAATCTCCCGCCGTCCGCCCCCTGATCGACCGACTCATCCAGTCTGTCAGACTTTAACCCCTGCCGGCCTGAAAACTTCTCATGAAAACGTGGACCTCACTTCCCACCTCCGCCGAATTCGAAACGCTGGCCCGCGAAGCTCGCTTTGTGCCGATCTACCGCCAGGTCACTGCTGATACGCTCACACCCGTCACCGCATGGCAGCGAATTGCCTCCGGCCCGTGGTCGTTTCTGTTCGAAAGCGTGGTCGGAGGTGAACGCGTCGGACGTTACAGTTTCGTGGGCAGCAACCCCTTTCTGGCACTCACAGCCCGCGGCAATTCCGTGACCATCGAAACTCGCGACGGAGAAACTCGCAGCATCCCCAACACGGATCCTCTTCGTGAACTCCAGTCACTCCTGAATGACTGCCCCGGAGTCGCCCTCCCGGGACTCCCGGGTTTTCTCGGAGGTGCCGTGGGCTTTGCCGGATACGACGTCATCCGCTACACAGAGAACCTGCCAAATATCCCCGAGGACGATCGCGAACTCCCGGATCTCGCCTTCGCCTTCTATGACTCCATGGTCGTCTTCGACCACATTCGCAAAGTCATCTTCGTCACCGCACTCGCCGATCTTCGTCACGGTGACACCGAAGAAGCCCGCGCTCGCGCCGAAGAACGCCTCGACGTCCTCTGCCGACAACTCGCCTTCACCGGCGGTGATGTCAGCCTCGCGGACGTTGACCTCACCGTCGAACCGGCACCGCAGGTGCAGTCCAACTTCACCGAAGACAGCTTCTGCCAGGCCGTCGAACGCTGCCGCGAATACATCCGCGCCGGAGACGTCTTCCAGGTGGTAATCAGCCAGAGACTCTCCTGCCAATCCCCCGCAAAACCGCTCGATATTTACCGCGCCCTCAGAATGGTCAATCCCAGCCCGTTCATGTTCCTGCTGCAAACCCCCGACACACATCTCGCCGGCAGCTCCCCGGAAATCATGGTTCGCGTCGATCAGGGAGAGACCACCATTCGACCGCTCGCCGGAACCCGCCCGCGCGGCAAATCACCCGCCGAAGATAAAGCTCTCGAATCCGACCTCCTCGCCGATCCCAAGGAACGCGCCGAACACGTGATGCTCATTGACCTCGCTCGAAACGACATCGGACGCGTCGCAGAATACGGCTCCGTCAAACTCACCGATGTCATGGTCGTCGAACGCTACAGCCACGTCATGCACATCACCTCCAACGTCTCCGGAATGCTTCGTCCCGAACTCTCAGCCGTCGAAGCCCTCCGCGCCGGTCTCCCCGCCGGCACCGTCTCCGGAGCTCCCAAAGTTCGCGCCATGGAAATCATCGACGAAATCGAACCCCACAAACGCGGCCCCTACGGCGGCGCTGTGGGTTACTTCGACTTCTGCGGCAACATGGACACCTGCATCGCACTTCGCACTCTCGTCATCCGAAACGGCCGCATCGATATTCAGGCCGGAGCCGGCATCGTGGCCGACAGTGTTCCGCAAATGGAGTATCGCGAAACGCTCAGCAAAGCCCGCGCTCTCCTCAAAGCCATTCACATCGCCGAAACACAGCTCTCCCCGAAAAACTCGGACTGAACGCACACACAATCCCTTCACAAACTCAACATCCATCCCTTCAACAGGATCTCACTGTGAGCAGCTCCATGCAGCCCGTTCTGATCAATGGCAACTGGACATCCAGCACCGGCACTGCGTCATTTCAGGCCGTCAATCCCACCACTCAGCAGCCGCTGCCGCAGGTGTTCCCCGTCAGCCCATGGTCGGAGATCGACACGGCCATCGCTGCGGCCGCCGACGTGTCCCGCGAAATCCGCGGCTGGCCCGGTTCCCGCTTCGCTGAATTCCTCGAACACTACGCCCACGAAATCGAAGCCCGCGCCGAACTGCTCGTGGAAACCGCTCACGCCGAAACCGGACTGCCACGCTCCCCAAGACTCAAAGACGGAGAACTTCCGCGCACCACCAATCAGCTGCGACAGGCCGCAGCAGCCGCCCGCGACGAATCATGGCGCATTCCCGTCATCGATACCGCCACCAACATCCGCTCCATGTTCGGTGCCATCGGTCCCGTCGTCGTCTTTGGCCCCAATAACTTCCCCTACGCCTACAACGGCATCGCTGGTGGCGACTTCGCCGGAGCCATCGCTGCCGGAAACCCTGTCATCGCCAAAGGCCACCCCTGCCACCCCGAAACCACTCGAATCTTCGGCGAAGCTGTCCTCGCCGCCATCCACGCCTGCGGTATGCCACCGGCACTCGTACAGCTCATCTATCGCACCAGCCATGAAGACGGACTGCGACTCGTCTCCGACCCCAGAATCGGCGCCGTGGGCTACACCGGTGCCCGCCAGACCGGACTGCGACTCAAAGCCGCTGCTGACGCTGCCGGTAAACCCATCTACCTCGAACTCTCCAGCATCAACCCCGTCTTCATACTCCCAGGCGCGCTCCGCGAACGACTCCAGAAAATCGCAGACGAATTCTCCGCCAGCTGCCTCATGGGAGCCGGTCAGTTCTGTACCAACCCAGGACTGATTGTCGTTCCTGCCGGTGAGCTCGGAGACGCCTTCACCGCCGCAGCCGCCCAGCGATTCGCCGCTGCAACCCCCGGCATCATGCTCTCAGAAGGCGTCCGCTCCGCCTTCCTCGCAGCCATCCAGCTCCTGCAATCCGCCGGTGCAGAACTGATCACAGGCGGCGCTTCCCACGGCGGCTCCGGTGTCTCCTGCAGCAACACTCTGCTCAAAGTGTCCGCCAGACGCTTCATGACAGATCCGCACACCTTCCAGACCGAAGCCTTCGGCAATGGCTCCCTCATCGTGCACGCCGATTCCACCACCGAAATGACTCAGCTCGCCGAACTCCTCGAAGGCAACCTCACCGGCTCCATCTATTCCGACTCACAACAGGCCGACGAAGCCGACTATCTGCCGCTCGCCAGTGCCCTCCGCACAAAAGTCGGCCGACTGCTCAACGATAAAATGCCCACCGGAGTTGCCGTGGTGGCGTCCATGAACCACGGCGGACCGTTCCCGGCAACCGGACATCCCGGCTTCACGGCTGTCGGCGTGCCCGCCTCCGTCACTCGCTTCGGTATGCTCCAGTCCTTCGATGCCGTTCGACAGCACCGCCTGCCACCCGTCCTCCAGGATCGCAATCCGGGTGGAGTCTGGAGACGCATCAACGGTGTCTTCAGTCAGGCCGATATCGGCTGAACAACAGTGCGGACAACTATTGCTGCCCGTCCGCACGCTGCAGCCACTCCGCCGCGCGCCTGGCCGTGACCACCCTCAGCACTGTCAGCAGCAGCCCCATCACCGCAACGCCACTGAACAACGACAGATACCCCACGGAATCGTGCTTTCCGCCCGGCGACAGGCTGTCCGCGATCACACAAACCATGCCTGTCAGTGGCGCCATGGGAAGGTATGCCTCAAAGTTCAGCGATCGAGTGATCTCCAGCAGGATCAGAAAGAATACATGTGCAACACAGTAGCCGAAAAGTAACGCAAATGTCAGAGCGGCGGCTCGGAGTGTGGTCTTTGTGATCAAAGAACAAACTGCACCAACCCTCAGGGCCAGTGTCAGCTGCTGCCAGTAAATCACCAGCAGCAGCAGGTGCGAAATCGGTGCTCCCCAGAAAACCCCAAACTGGTCAAATTTCTCGAGTCGGTAGTTTGGCACACTGAATTTGTCCCACATGGCCGAAAACGTGGTGCCGAAAAACAGAGAGATCAGCAACAGCACTCCCAGCGGCAGCATCAGCAGATTCCGAAACCGTGAGGCGGCCGCCAGTTTCTGAGTCACGATTTCTGAAGACGAAATCGGTACCGTCAGCAGCACAGCCAGTGTCTCCCGATCCCGCTCAGCACCAATCGCCCGCGATGCCAGACTTTGCACCTGCAGCACACCCAGAAACAGCGTGCACATCTGCAGCCCCACACTGGCCGCAAATGTCGCCGCCTGAAAACGCGTGTTGACCATCAGCCAAACGAGCACTGCCAGTGACGCTGCAAGAATCACATGGGCGATCGGGCTCGCCGTGACAGACGCCCTGCATTCACGCGCAGCCAGCGGTCGATCGGGAAAAAGCCGGAACTTCCCGTCCTCCACCACTCTCCCCGGCAACTGCGAAGCCACCGGCAACGCCCGAACCGCCCTTGTCCCCACCACCCGTTCCGCATCAGCCGTCGGCTTCTTCCACGCACTGCGAAGGGCACGTCTAAACAGCGTGGCAGGCGCTTCCCAGCGATACCGCGAGACGATGAAGGTGCTTGCCAGCAGCAACAGCAGCGAAACGCCCAGCGGTGGCAGCACCAGCACCGCTGCAAACAACAGGGAAGGCCCCGAAAACAAACCCGCTCCCGCAAAATTTGGCTCTGCCAGTGTCCAGAATCCGGAAAACAGCTTTGCCACCGGCAGGAACCCAAAGAGCCTCGCATCAAAAGGCATGATCTCGGCCATGACCAGCACTGGAGGACCCAGCAGAAGAACCAGCAGCGTCAGCAGCGTTGCCCAGAATGCCTGCAGAGGAGTCGCATACACGGTGGACCAGAATATTCCCGTTGAGTTGACCTGCAGTGCTGCCAGCAGCATCACGAATGTTCCGGTCGCCAGCTGGATTCCTGAAAGTCCACCCAGAGAATAGATCATTGCCATCACCGGCAGACTGACAGCGATCGATGACAGCACAGGCTGCAGACTCCACAAAAACTTCTCCCACACAAGCCACGCTGGCGAGATGCGGGAAATCAGCAGTAATGGAAGCGTCTGACGCTCCCGCTCCGACGCAATGATCGAACACGAAGCGAAAGGCTGCATGAGATAAATCAGCACGAGATTACAGATCAGGATGGCCTGGAACAACACATGTCCGCGTCCAAAAACCGACAGGGCGGAGTTGGACATCAAAGAAGTGTAGGCCGGCAGGACGGTCGAAAGCTGCGCCAGCAACAGCAGCGCACGCACGATCCACAGCCGTCGCCGCTGCGACAGCTGAATCGCCTCACGCTTCATCAGCGGAAATTCAAGTTTGAACCTCACATCCGCCCCCGCATGACGATCACAGCTCGTTCGCACCTGGTTTGCAGCTCGTTTTCAGCTTTCCTCGAAATTCTTCGAACCTGAAAGAATATCCGCAGACTCCTGGCAAGTCCATCTCACCCCCCACCACTCGCCTTTTGCCTCAAAACATGGTCTATTACCTTTCGTCAATCAAAAACCGTTCGACTGATCGCTGATTTTCGGATGACGTTATGGATTTGTCAGAACAGCACATTGCCCGCATGAAGCGAATTCTTGGGGCATCGGATGTGTGCGTGGCGGACATGGCCATCGGGACGACTTCGGGGCTGTCGGCGTGGTATTCGTGGCGTCGAATCGCCGGGGAGCGGACCGGCAGCCTCGCCACCGGTACCGCGACACCCCCGGCAGCGCGGTACCTCGTGGCGTCACTGACGAAGCCGTTCGCCGCCACAATTGCTGTGCAGCTGGCGGCTGAGGGCTGTTTCTGGCTCAATGAACCGATCCGCCGATTTCTGCCATCATTTTCCCGTGGTCCGCTCCGCACAATCACGCTCCGCCACCTCCTCACTCACACATCCGGCCTGCCCGATATGCTGCCTGAAAATGAACAGCTGCGGGCGCGACACGCCGAAGTGCCGGAATTCGCGGAGGCGGTTTCCCGAATTAATCCGGCATTTCAGCCAGGCACAAGTCTGAGCTATTGCAGCATGGGATTTGCTGTGCTGGAGACCGTGATTCGCTCCGTTACCGGACAATCGTTCCCCGACCTGTTTCAGCAGCTGCTCTTCCAACCCCTCGGCTTACGGGACTCGTGGCTCGGGTTGCCTCGATCTGACGCTGAGAGGCTGCTCCAGCACACGGTTCCCTGTGAACTTCCACAAAACCAGCCGGCCGATTCTGACTGGCACTGGAACAGTCTCTACTGGCGCACCCTTGGTGCACCGTGGGGAGGACTGATCAGCACTGTTGCGGATCTGGGTGAGCTGCTGGGAATGCTGCTGCGAGGTGGCAGCAGCGGTGACGGCGATCAGGTCCTTTCGTTCAACGTTGTGGAGGCGGCTGTGAGTAATCAGACGCAGCATTCGGCGGGGTTGGGCGAGCAGGATCGGTTGCGGCGTGCGTGGGGCTATGGCTGGAGACTGAACTGGCTGGATCATTCCGGCTGCTTCAGCGATCTGCTCCCGGCGGACACCTTTGGACACTGGGGCGCCACGGGTACCCTGATGTGGGCCGACCGTCGCTCTGGCAACTGGGGTGTGGTGCTGACGAATCAGCCGTGGGAGCGAAGTCAGTCAGCGATCCAGCGGCTCGTAAATGTGCTGGTGGATTCGTCAGGAGTGTGGCGTGACACTTAAAAGCAATGCGTCAGGTGGCAGTTCTCTGCAGCAGCGAATTTTAACCGCGGTGCAGTCGGTCGATTACGCGCCGATCACGGCAAAGGAGCTGCGACAGCAGCTGGGTGTGGAACGCGATGAACTGGAAGAGTTTGCCGAGGCAATCACAGCGCTGGTCTCGGGGGGGCGTCTGCGTGAAGACAAGCGGGGACGTCTGAAACCGCGGGGCAGTCTGGGGACGATCACGGGAGTGCTGCGAAAAATTACCAGCGGCGCAGCCTACGTGATTCCATCGCAGCGGATTCCGGAGCTGCACGGGGCGGATGTCTACATCTCCGCGGCCGATGTGGGGGACGCCCACACCGGCGATGAGGTGCTGGTGAGGCTGTTATCCAGACGCCGCGGCGGTGGCCAGCGCTGCGGTGTGATTGATCGGGTGCTTGAACGAGCCTCAACCACGTTTGTGGGCACTTATTTTGAAACGGGTGGTCAGGGTTACGTCCGCGTGGACGGCACGGTCTTTTCAAGTCCGATACACGTGGGAGATCCGGGAGCAAAAGGGGCTCGGCCAGACGACAAGGTCGTGCTGGATATGCTGCGGTTTCCCACAGACCGTCGCCGCGGAGAAGGCGTGGTGACGCAGGTACTGGGGCGACGTGGCGACCCCGGAATCGACACGCAGACTGTCATTCACAGTCTTGGCCTGCCGGTGGAGTTCTCCGAAGCCGCAATTGCCGAAGCGAGAGCTCAGGCTGAGAAGTTCGACGAAGAAACATTGACAGGCCGCGAGGATCTCACGGGTGACACGATCGTTACGATTGACCCCGCCGATGCCCGGGACTTTGACGACGCCATCTCGCTGAAACGCAGTGAAGACGGCTCGTGGCACCTCGGAGTACACATCGCCGATGTTTCGCACTTTGTGCCCGAAGGCGGAGCACTCGACCAGGATGCTCAGCAGCGAGGCACCAGCGTCTACCTCCCGGGGCACGTGATTCCGATGCTGCCGGAAGTCATCAGCAATGGTCTGGCAAGTCTGCAGCAGGGACAGCTGCGGTACACAAAGTCAGTGTTCATCGAGTTTTCCGCCGACGGGTCCGTGCGCGGTTCAGAAGTCGCCTCGACCGTCATTCGTACTGCCAGACGATTTGCCTACGAAGAGGTGATGCCGATCATCGAACAGCCGCAACGAACCTTCCCTGACGTCAGCGAAGCCGTCAAACAGCTGCTGCTGCGCATGCACGAACTGGCGATGCTGCTGCGGAAACGCCGGTTCGCTCAGGGAGCCCTGCAGATGGGCATCCCGGAGATCGAAATCGTGTTCAACCGCAACAACGCCGTCGAAGGCGCTCGACAGCGGCACCACGACGAAAGTCATGAGATCATCGAGGAATTCATGCTGGCGGCCAATATCGCCGTCGCAAAGCTGCTCGCCAGTCGAGGTATTGCCTTTCTGCGACGAGTTCACAGCGATCCCGATGAACTCAAAATGAACTCCTTCCAGCAGTTCTGTCAGGGACTCGGGTTGACATTGCGAAAGCCTCAAAGCCGCCCTGAACTGCAGGCACTGATTCGCCGTGTCCATGGAAAACCACTCGAACGTGCTGTCAACTTTGCTCTTCTGCGCAGCATGAAGCAGGCCGAATACTCACCGGAAATTGCCGGTCATTATGCCCTCGCTGAAACAGACTACTGCCATTTCACCAGTCCCATTCGCAGGTATCCCGATCTGACCGTCCATCGTCTGCTCGATCGGCTCATTCACGGACGTGGCGCTCCCAAAACACCCCCCGAACAGCTCGCGCGACTCGCCAGACACTGCTCGTTGACAGAGCGTCGCGCAGAGCGGGCGGAACGCGACTTAATTCGCATCCGACTCCTGCGATTCATGGCCGAACGTGTCGGAAGCGAACTTGAAGCAACGATTACCGGCGTGGAAAGTTTTGGGATGTTCTGCCAGGGACTCGAAATTCCCGCAGAAGGCATGATTCATCTTTCCGCTTTGGGTGATGACTTCTTCGAATTCGATCCGGTCGGCAGAACGCTCACCGGACAACGCTCGAGGCACGTTTATCGGCTCGGGGATAACCTGCGAGTTTGGATCGTCGCCGTGGATGTGGACCGGCGGCAAATGGAGCTGCGTCCAGTGCGTGCATTCGCGAAGGTGAGACGACTTGCCGAGGAGTCTGCCGCACCGCCGCTGCGGTCAGACACGGAAAAGCGATCAGCGCCGGCGGAGCGGACAGCCCCCAAGAAGCGGTCGGGCACAGCGAAGCGGTCAGCCCCAGGGAAGCGGTCGGGCGCGAAGGGAAAGCGACACAAAGGCTCCACAGGTAAGACCGGTTCCGGCGAAAGTTCCGGCAGTCGCAGAAAGCCGCCGCGTTCCGGAGGTGGTGGTTCAAAGAGACGCAGTCGCTGACATTCGGCAGGAATTGCCGATCGAGAGTCCGGATCCGTGACGATGCGGCAATTTCGCACGACGAATCGCAAACCCAGTCGCATAAACGCCGGATGCATGTGGGAGAGTCAGAGACGTCGGCGTAGAATCGGTTTGCAGCGTCAGCCCGGACTCCAGCGGTCACAGCGGTCTGTGGCGGTCCGTGGTGACGAAGTGAAATGACGACAGGTCGATGGCGGGATATCGGGAGCACATCACGGTCAGTGGCATGCTGGGAGTCGGCTGGGGGTCCGCAGCGTTTCTGCTGGGAGACTTCAGTCTGATGCAGTCGGTCGTTGCCGCAGTGCTTACGTGGGTTTCGGGAATGTTGCCCGACCTCGATGCGGAGGGTGGGCGGCCGATCCGCGAACTCACCGCGCTCACGTCTGCCCTCGCTCCGCTCCTCGTCGTGCAGCACGCTCACGCACTGGGAGTCTCGGACGACCACACCATGTTCGCCGGCATCGCTGTCTGGGCACTGGTCCGCTACGGCTTCACGTTTCTGCTCGCAAAACTCACCGTGCATCGCGGCATGTTTCACAGCATTCCGGCACTGCTGATTGCGGCGGAGCTGATGTTTCTGGTGTATCCCAGTCCTGAGCTGCGAGTGCGCGTACTGATGAGTCTGGGCGTCGGCGTCGGATTTCTCTCGCATTTGCTGCTGGATGAAGTCTACAGCGTGCAGTGGGACGGCGCACGCGTGCGTCTGGCTAAGTCGGCCGGCAGTGCTCTTAAAGTGTGGGGAGACGACGCGCTGCCGAACGGCGTTGCCATGGGACTCCTGCTGGTCCTGACCTGGGCCGTCCTGTTGAAGCTGGAAGTTGTCCGCGACCCGGCCCGCATTCCAGCGCCCGAAATGTACGACATGACGACCAACCTGCCCGACGCGCCGCCGTTTCGGATGGCCGAAGAGCCCGGCGTTCAGGAATTGCGGTGACCCGGCCACGCGAATTGCGCATCAATCCGCGGAGATAGTCGTCCTTCGCTCCGCGAAAAAACGGCATTGCAGGTCCTTTCGCAGAGCGAAAGACGACAAAATCAAGGCCCCTGGGCCGCCGCCCAATTGCCTTGCAGTTCTCTGGAATCCTTTGAACAGACAGCTGAAGACCCTGGGAGGGCGAGGCTGGGATGGTGAAACGGTATTAAAGACACCTGATTTTGTTCTCTGGATCCGCTCCACCGTGATAAGGCGTGCGGGGGATGTTAATCCCCCAGTAACAGTGTGTGCCAACGCGGCCAGAACCGCATCAGGAACGCGTCAGAGCGTTACCGGCCGATTGACATCGACCGCACGCCACACTGCGTTTTGTGACTCGATCCAGCCGCGGGATGTCAACTGGCAGATGGAACTGAAATCTCCCAATTTTCCCAAGTCCACGCCGTTTCACCATTTCAGCCGCACTCTCCCGGCAGTCAACGGCCACAAAATCATGTCTCCGGAAAATCAACACGCGGCCGCATCTGACCGGAGTCAGGCCCTTGCTGCTGTTGTGCCACGATACTGATGCCGCGGATGAGGGTTTCGACGGGTTGCCACTCAGGTTGTCCGTTGATTGCTGGCAGGTGGAACAAGGTGAAAGTGGCTTCTGCGCCTTCCTGCAGTGTGACGTGCGGAAGTTTCAGCAGCCTGCGGGGGTTGGAGGAGGCCAGTTTCCAGATGTCAGCCAGCGGCAGCTGGCTGATGGCGTGAAAATGGGCGATGCACTGACCGGTAGTGGCACCGGAACCGGCGAGGAATTGAGTCTGGCCGGCGACGACAATACGTCCGTCTGGCAGGACTTCCACATCGACTGCGGGTGTGTGATAGCGACCGGGGGCGCAGCCGCCGAAGCCGGAGACGTCGCAGGTGAGGACGAGTCTTTCAAGGGACTTGCAGCGGAGGATGCATCTGAGCATGTCGGCGGGAAGATGCCAGCCGTCGGCAATGATGCTGCAGGAAAGCCGATCATCCGCCAGCTGCGGCCAGAAGACGTTGTCGTGTCGCGGCACCATGCCGGCACAGCCATTGCCGAGATGGGTTCCGAGGGTCGCGCCGCGATCGATGGCCTGGTGGATCAGCGATGCCGGGGCTGCGGAATGTCCAATGGCTGCCGTAACACCACTGGCCACGAGTCGCGGCAGGATATCGAGGGCTCCGGGGACTTCCGGAGCAAGCGTTACCAGTCGGACAAGTCCCCCGGCGGCCTGCTGCCAGTGTTGCAGCTCCACCCACTCCGCTGCCCGCACCTGACCGGCCGGATGTGCGCCTCGAGGGCCATTTTCGGGAGAAATCCATGGGCCTTCGACATGACATCCGGGCACCATCGCACGCACAAGCGGCGAACGGTCCCGTGCAGCCCTGATCACACTCAGGCCATGCTCAATCGCTTCCCGTGAATTGGTAATCAGCGTGGGCAGGCAGCCGCTGATGCCCTGGCGAGCAAAGTCCGTGATCACGGTCTCCACGTCGTCGGCTGTGAGTGATTCACTGCTGAACCAGATGCCGCGGTAGCCGTTGAGCTGCAGATCGAACAATCCGGGGGCTGCCCAGGGAAGCTGGTCCAGTTCGCTGGCGGGCAGATCCAGCGGCAGCAGGGACTGGATCACTTGCTGTCGCACCGAAATTTGCACGGCGGTCCCGGTATCCAGCCTCCGCACAGTCCACGTCTTCATCCCGCTATTACTCCTGTAGCTGTTGTCTGCAGTGTCGCGTTTCACTCTTCGAAACGAGCACCATGC
>JBJTOP010000148.1:0-2723 GCA_046074645.1 Planctomycetaceae bacterium
CCCGCGCCCTTCTTCTTCCCGGCTGCCTGCTGTGATTTTCCGAACCCGTCAGGAACCTGCGGTGGCTCCGGAGCCGCCGAATACAACTGTCGCTCCATCGTTGTCGTCCAGCGGAAGTATTCGGGCTTGCGTCCGTACCCAAACACATAGCCGTTGCCGTTAACCATGATATCTCCGGAGGGTGCGAAGCGACCGGCCTGATAATAGCCTCCATGTCCACCCGCAAAGTTGCGGCCGTAGACCCAGTAGGAGCGGTGAAACCAGCTGTCGTCGAGGAATCCCATGGGAGCAAACAGGTGCACACCCTCGCCACGCTGCGCTGAACCCTGTTCCACGAAGTCGCCGGAAATGGGACCAATTTCCAGCCGCTGCCCCTGAGGATCGAATTTCTGGGACTTCATGTATACCAGCTGATCATCGGCCACGAGGATGTCGGGCAACCCGACGGGCATCTGCAGGATCTTCAGCTTCTCCTGCATGTTGTTTCCGGTTTCCGGGTTTGTTTCATCCATGACTGTTTCTGACAGCCGACGTCCGGTTTCCAGATCCAGCCGCAGCAGCCGCAGTCCGCCATCGAGGAAGTTTGAGCGGCCGGCAACCGACCAGACCTCGCTGTTTCGAACCAGCACACTCCCATGCACCGGCCAGAGCGACTCCAGCTGTTCGAAGGCCATCGCGCGGCGATCCAGCGGTGCGGCGCGGTACTTCCAGATCAACTGACCATCATCCGCCCGCAGACAGTACACCCAGCCGTCCGTTCCCCCGAAAATGGCTCGGCCACGCGCAATTGTGGGCGGTGAGTCGATCCGTGCTCCGGCCGTGAAGGACCACACTCGACTGCCATCAGACTGCCTCAGGGCATACAGCGTGTGGGCGTCACTGCGGGCAACAAACACGAGGCCATCGGAGATTACCGGCGATGTCAGACGGCCTCCGGCATCGATTGTCCAGCGACTGCTGATGGCTGCCGGGACGTCCTGCCTCGAGGTGCCACTGCGACGAGCGTCATGGCGAAACGTCGGCCAGTCGTCTTCTCCGCTGAATTCCTTTTCTGCGGCCAGCGGAAATCCGAAGGCCGGCCCGGACTCATGCCGCCCCTCTTCAGGCACATCCTCTGGAACCGGCCGCGTCGGTGCGGAAGGCGCCAGCGCGTTGAAGCCGAACAGCTTGGCCTCGGGGTAGCACGCGCAGTTGTGCGGAGGCGTGTAGGTGAGTCCGTTGCAGGGCAGGACGCCGTACAGGCAGCCGCCGCGGACCCAGTGATGGATATCCCAGTGCTCCTTTTCAAAGTCAACAAATTCCACCCCGGTTCTGGAAGGAATCAGAAAGTTATCCGTGGCTTTGGCAATGTAGCAGCGGTGATGAAACCAATAGGTGTCCACGTCCGGAGCGAATTCCTTTTTCACCACGCCCGTACGTGGATCGCGGCCAGTGAAGACTCCAGTGTCCTTGCCGGACGTTGTCGGGGCACACCACACCAACCCGTCCACCACCATCAGGTCCTGCGGAGACTGGTAACCCGAATTGGGATGATCCGCTTCCCAGAGCTGCTTTCCAGTAGCCGCATCCACACTGATCATGCGACCGTCGCCGCCAGCATACAGCACAACGTCCTCCCAGATCACAAGCCGCGGTCCAAAGTTGAAGGTGAACTGCCGACGACGTGTAACAGGAGTTGATGCCCAGAGCAGCTCGCCAGTGCCCGGTTGCAGTGCGTTGAGCGATTCACCGTCGTGAAAGAGCAGTCGATCGGGAGTGGCTGCGAGGGTCAGCGGGGAAATGCGGGTTTGCCTGGCCCAGAGTTGTCGGCCGGTTGCAGCTTCAAAGGCCATCACGACACGAGGCTCTTCGTTCCAGAAAAATTCCTGAGCCACCTTGCCCTGATCACCCACCCGGCCATTTGCCGGAGCGTACTTGTCCCGCTCGCCAGCCCCCTGACGAACTACAACAAACAACGTCCCGTTGACATGCAGCACTTCCTCGGCACCATCAGTACCCGCGTAGGTTCTGAGAGTCTGGCCAGTGGCGGCATCGAGCGCCTCCAGCGGGCCGTTTTCACTCAGCGGCGCGTACACTTCGCGATCGGTGGAAACGAGCCGCCGCGACAATTGAGTGGGGCCACTTTTTAAAGGCCACAGATGGTTCTGCCAGTTCGCAATGTCCCGCTTCCAGAGAATCACTCCGTTGAAGGCATCCCGAGCAATCAGCTTCCAGCGTGATGGCAGCTGAATCGAGATTCGACTGCCCTCGTCCATGATGTAAAACAGTCGCCCATTCGTGGAGACCAAAGCACTCATGCTGGCCATCCGGTCGTGATGCCGCGACCATCGCGGACTCCCCACCCACTGAAGATGCCGAGGGGACCCAACCACATCGTCGTGGGCCACCGCATTACCCGATGCATCATGCAGGTAATGTGACCACTCGTCGATGTTTTCCGGACGCTCTTTGATCAACTTTTGAAAGCTGCCGTCGGGTTGTCGCGTGAGCAGAGTTCCGCCCGGCACAAGAACTCGAAGAAGTTCGTCCTGCGGTACCTTCTGATTGCCCTCAACGACCAGCAAATTGACCATGTTGTCAATGTATGGAAGCTCCTGACCGGAAAAATGCAGCAGTGAAACTTCACCGTACTGACCGGCATCCAGCATCCTCCGGCGACCGGCAGCGACCAACGTCGCGTCTGCTTCCAGACCCTGAACCTGGAATCCCGTCGAAGCCCGCAG
>JBJTOP010000149.1:0-13430 GCA_046074645.1 Planctomycetaceae bacterium
TGCACCGAAGGTGCGCGCGCTGGCGAGGGCGCTGGCGGGGCGGTGGCAGGCGACTTTGCCCGCAGGCTGTCGCCATGCGGCTGAGCGGTTGGGCGGAAGCCCCCGGCTGTGTTTTGCACCGAAGGTGCGCGCGCTGGCGAGGGCGCTGGCGGGGCGGTGGCAGGCGACTTTGCCCGCAGGCTGCCGCCATGCGGCTGAGCGGTTGGGCGGAAGCCCCCGGCTGTGTTTTGCACCGAAGGTGCGCGCGCTGGTGAGTGCGTTGATGGGGCGTTTGCAGGGCTGTTTGCCCGCAGGCTGCCGCCATGCGGCTGAGCGGTTGGGCGGGAGCCCCCGGCTGTGTTTCGCACCGAAGGTGCGCGCGCTGGTGATGGCGTTGCTGGGACGTTGGCAAGGCCGTTTGCCCGCAGGCTGCCGCCATGCGGCTGAGCGGTTGGGCGGGAAGCCCCCGGCTGTGTTTTGCACCGAAGGTGCGGGCGCTGGTGATGGCGTTGGTGGAGAGTTTGCAGTGTCCTTTTGCCCGCAGGCTGCCGCCATGCGGCTGATTGTTATATGCGTTTCAAATATCGTCGGCGAAACTGTTCGGCCCACGCTGCAAAACGATTGCCTTCGATTGCCTGGCGCATTTCGCGCATCAGGTCCTGATAGAAGTGCAGGTTGTGGATCGTTGCCAGAGTGCCGTAGATTGGTTCGTCTGCGAACAGTAAATGCCGCAGATAGGAGCGGCTGAAGCCCTGACTGCAGGCCGTGCAGCTGCATGCCGTGTCGATCGGGTAGCGATCCTTGCGGAAAGTTTTGTCCTGCAGACGCATCTTCCCGTCCCAGGTAAATACAGTTCCCTCCCTCGCATACCGCGTGGGGATGATGCAGTCGAAGATGTCCATACCGCATTCCACAGCAGCGACAAGATCTTCGGGAAGGCCTACACCCATCAGATATCGCACCTGATCCTGCGGCATCAGCGGTGCTGTGTGCCGAACCACCCGCACCATGGCGTCGTGCCCTTCCCCGACCGAGACGCCGCCAATAGCGTAGCCGGGCAGATTCAGTGATGTGACCAGACGCACGGCTCGCGAACGCAGTTCAAGCTCCATTCCGCCCTGAATGATACCAAACAAATGCTGATGCGGCTGGAGTGGCGCAGCGGCACAGCGTTTGAGCCAGCGCTGGGTGCGTTCGAGGGACTGAGCGACATAGCCTGCCGGCATCCGATGATCCACACATTCATCAAAGGCCATCACTATATCGGCCCCGAGACGCCGCTGGATGTCCATTGCCGATTCAGGACTCAGCATCATGGGAGTGCCTTCGGTGTCCTTTTTTCCCGACCGGAAACGGAAGCTCACACCCTCTTCCGTGATCGTCCGCTCCGGCAGACTGAACACCTGAAAGCCACCCGAATCCGTCAGAATGGTCTGATTCCAGCGCATCATGGAATGCAGCCCGCCCAGCCGCTCCACGACCTGGGTGCGGTCGAGAATGCCGAGGTGGTAGGTATTGGCCAGCACCACCTGCGCTCCAGTGGCGGCGACCTGATCGGGGAGCACACATTTCACAGCTGCCTGGGTTCCCACAGGCATAAACGTTGGTGTTTCGACCGTGCCGTGTGCCGTCACAAATCGCCCCCGCCGCGCACGGCCGCTGGAGGCGAGGAGCCGAAAATGCAGACCGTTGCCGGGCGACCACTGCGGATTGTCAGAACTCATTCAGATTCACCACCTGCACAGGAGCATCAGGAACAAAGGAGTTACTCAACGGATCTTCTGATCCGGCAGCTCCTGTCGAATGCCTTCATCGAGAGGCATGCGGTCCGAAGCCGGCGTCAATCCCACCTCAGCCATCACCCGCTCCAGCTCCTGTTGCATCTGCTGCACCACCGACTGATATTTCGGACGATCAATCAGATTGTACCGCTCCTCCGGATCAAACTCGATGTTGTAGAGTTCAGCTTGATGCCGATCCGGACTGCCGTCGCCGTGGGGCGAATGGCTGTACTTCCACGTCTCTGTTCGTACGCAGCGAACATTGGGTGTGTAGGGGAATTGTTTTTCGTAGTTGTAGTGGTAAAGGAAGGAGGTTCGCCAGTCCGGGTCATCCTGCTGCACAAGCCGCACCCAGGAACGGCCATGGATCTGTTCCAGCGGCGGCGCCCCGCAGAGTTCCAGCAGTCCGGGGGCCATGTCCACGGTCAGCACCTGTTTATCAATCTGTCGTGGCTTGTCCACCGGAGTCAGCCCGGGGAATCGGATGATCTGCAGAATCCGCATACTCGGTTCGTGCGCTGTGCGTTTGTCCACCATTCCATGTTCGCCATTGAGTATCCCGTTGTCGCTCATTATCACAATAATGGTATTGTCCAGCTCCTGCCGTTCCTGCAGCAGCTGGTAGAGGCGACCAACGCTGTCATCGACAGACAGAAGTGTGGCCCAGTAGGCGCGGGTCATCGCAGCAAAGTCTTTAACCGCGGCCGGTGAAGAATCCGGGAACTGTTTACGCCAATCGAACAGTGGGCCGTGAATCCCGTGCCACGTCGGCAGTCGCTGGCGAATCCAGTCCGGTTTGTCCCGCAGCATCGAAGCTGTTTCGGGATAGAGCACCTGCACGTTGTCAAAGGCCTGCTGATATTTGGGTTCCGGCTGATAAAAACTGTGCGGAGCCTTATGGCCCAGCATGAGACACCACGGACGCCCTTCATGGTCACGCTTCAGCCACGATTCGGCCATGTCTGTGACCACTTGCGTGTAATACCCCGGAACAACTTTTCGTTCCTGACCGTTGATGTTGAATTCGGTGTCAAAGTATTTTCCCTGGCCCCGATGCGACACAAACCAGTTGAAGCCTGGTCGCGGATCGTCGTTGTTTTCGCCCATGTGCCATTTGCCGATGTATGCGGTGTCATACCCCAGCTGCTGCAGCACCCGCGGAAAGCTCTTCAAATCCTTCGGGTATTCTGTGAAGTTATTCACGACACCGTGAGCGTGCGCGTAGAGACCACTGAGGATGCTGGCACGGCTGGGGGAGCACAACGACGTTGTACAGAAGGCGTTCCGAAAGTGCACACCCTCGTTTGCGAGCCTGTCGATATGCGGAGTCTTCAGTGACGGATGGCCAGCAACTCCGACGGCATCCCAGCGCTGGTCATCGGTGAGCATCAGGAGGATGTTGGGACGTGGGCGGGAGGGTGAAGCGTCCGGCCGGCAGGGCGAAGCCCCTGCTGAGCCATCGCCGCAGAGTGGACTGGATTTGCAGTTTATCGATGCCAGTCGCTGTACGGCCGAGGCTTCGCTCTGTCGTGCTGCAGGCTCGTCCGCACGGGCGGGCAGAGTTGTCGCGGACAGCAGCAGCAGCGCGGCAATGATGAATATCATGAAGTCATCCCTGTGGGCACGAGTGAGGGGCTCAGTTGCGAGTGATGGTTTCGTCAAGATTGAGCAGAACGCGGGCAAGGAGTGTCCATGCGGCGACATCCTGGGGCGTGGTATTCGGGGGCAGATCAGGCAGTTTTGCGGGGTCACCGGTAGTGAGCTCTCGAGGGTTCAGCCATCCATCCGCAATCCGCTGACGGCGGGACTTGAGCGCATTGAGCACTTCTGCGAGTTCAGTATCGGTGGGCTGTCGGGAGGTACACAGCAGAAACCCGTATCGAGCCCGCGCGGAGTCATCCGCTGGGGCTTCGCGGAGAATTCGTTGAGCGAGGCCGCGAGCAGCTTCGATGAAGATGGTTTCATTCAGCCCCGCGAGTGCTGCCATGGGTGTATTGGAACGCATGCGTCGCGGGCAGGAGAAGTCGGCGTTGGGAGCATCAAACGAAGCGAGCACCGGGTCGGGCATGGAACGCTTGCGGAACAAATACACAGCCCGGCGGTAACGATCTTCTCCGGTGGCAGCTGTCCAGTAGCCTGGATAAGTGTAGTTATAGTCAAGCACGTTTTGCGGAACGGGCGGGATAACACTGGGACCACCGACTTTGGTACTGAGCAGTCCCGCGGCGCTGAGTGCGATATCGCGGATGACTTCGGCATCGGCACGGTAGCGGGCACCACGAGCCAGCAGCTGATTCCTGGGGTCACGTTCGAGCAGTTCCGGGGAAGCTGCTGAAGACTGAGCGTAGGTGCGGCTGCTGACGATAATCTGCAGCAGTCGACGACGGCTCCAGCCATGTTCCATAAAGTCTTCTGCGAGCCAGTCCAGCAGTTCACGATACTCCGGAACAGGGGCTCGTGTGCCGAAGTCTTCAGAAGTCTCCAGCAGTCCCTGCCCGAAGACTGCCTGCCAGATATTGTTCACGGCGACGCGGGCGGCCAGCGGTGAACGGGGATCGACGAGCCAGCGGGCGAAGCCGAGCCGGTCAGGAGGAGTGTTTTCGGGGAAGGAGTGGAAGGCGGCGGGAACGTGCGGCTGGACAGGATCCCGCGGCTGATCCCATTCGCCTCGGTCCAGCCGAAACGTGCGACGCGGATCGCGGGGACTGCGGGCGTTGACGTGCAGAACGGTGGTAATGCCGTCGGGCGTTGAGCGGAGCAGTTGATCAAGTTCATCGCTGAGAGGCTTAAGTTCGGGGATGGATCGCTGCCATGCATCGAAGATCGCCAATTGTTCTTCGGGAGTTCGCTGGTCGGCAGGCTGTTGCAGTGCGAGCACAGCGGCGTGGTTAACTGGAGCAGCAGACGGTGCTGAAGTGCTGGTGAGACTGAACCGCATGCAGCCGGGCATGTCGCCCATTCGCCAGGCAATTTTCACCTGACTGCCCTCGGCAAGCTCGATTGGAGTGGAGAAGCGGACGACGGCGATGGACGGCTGATTGCGGAACCCCGGGCCGCGATCGGCCAGCCAGGATGAGTCATCGCTGCCATCGATCAGCAAGTGCACGGGGCCGGTGATTTTTTTGCCATCACCCGATTTGGTTTCCGGGCTGGAGAAGTCGGCTGTGGCATCGCTGAGCTGCTGTTTTTCCCAGGCATCGGAGCCGGGTTTGCGGAGAAAAACTTCGAGCTCATGAATGATCCATGTGCCCAGTCGGCTGCGGCCTGGGCCATTGTGCGGCAGGTCGCGATGATTGAGCACTTCAATCTGCAGTCCGGTGATGGGGGCTGTGGCAGGAGCGGCTGGTGGGGCGGCGATGACGAACACGTCGCCGCTGGTATGGCCCTTCATCAGGATGGAGCTGTCAGCTTCCTGTGTGGGATGGTTGAGTCCGCTGTTGCTGCCCATTTCGATAAATCGGAGCGGAGTCCATGCGGGCAGGCGCGATACGGTTTCGGTAGTGAATGTTTCGAGTTCTTCTTTCCACTGCGGGCGAGCTGCTTTGATGCGGTCACGAATGGCGGTGGCCTGCGAGGAGATACTGGTGAGCTGCTGCAGTTGCTCAGGCGAATAAACCCATGACTGCGATTCATACGTGTCGTTCAGGAACGCGAAGAGACCATAGTATTCGTTGTGTGTGAGCGGATCGAATTTGTGGGAATGGCACTGGGCGCACTGGGTGGTGAGCCCGAGCACCGCTTTGCCGATGCAGTCCATGCGGTCGAACATTTCAACCATGCGGAACTGTTCAGCGACAATCGCGCCTTCTTCGTTGATCATGCTGTTGCGAAGAAAACCGGTAGCGATCCGTTGTTGCTGAGTGGCGTTGGGAAGCAGATCTCCGGCGATTTGTTCAATGATGAACTGGTCGTAGGGCATGTCACTGTTGATGGCATTAACGACCCAGTCGCGCCAGATCCACTGTTCGCGCTGGAGGTCTTTTTCGTAGCCGTTGGTGTCTGAGTAGCGAGCCAGATCCAGCCAGTGGCGAGCCCATTTTTCACCGTAGCGGGGACTGTTCAGAAGCATATTGGCGGCGGCCTCAGGGCCTTCGCTGACGTACTGCTGAAGCTGGGCAGGGCCTGGCGGGAGTCCGATCAGGTCGAGGAACAGGCGGCGAATGAGTTGTTCGGGTGGAGCTGAGGGTGAGAATCGCAGACGTTCGCGCTGCAGGCGGTCGGAGACAAAGGAATCGATGGGGTTGGTGATGGCAGGGTTTGGAAGCGGAGCTTTTTTGGGGGGTGTAAAGGCCCAGTGTTGTTCGTAAGGAGCACCTTCACTGATCCACTGACGAAGCACGGCGACGTCGGCAGCGGACGGGCGCTTCGGCTGATCCGGTGGGGGCATTACGACTTCGGGATCGTGGCTGAGGATGCGTTTGAGCAGTTCACTGGAATCGGGTTGACCAGGAACGATGGCAGAAAGCTGAGATTCGCCACCGGCTAAGGCGGCTTCGCGGGAATCCAGCCGCAGGCCACCCTGTCGCTGGGCTTCATCGACACCATGGCATTGCCAGCAGTGTTCAGCGAGGATGGGGCGGACGGATTTCTGGAAATCGATTGCCAAAGCCTGATTGGGAGGCCCCTGGGCGAGGGCGACGGCGGAGCCGGCAATGGCATGGAGCAGCAGGGAAAGAGCAGAAACGCGATTCACGTGAGCGTCTCCGATATGAAGAAGAAAAGACGGAAGTTCTGTGTGAATGATACAGCGAGTGAGTTCGGTAGAAAATCCGCTGGATCTGGTTTGTGGGGAAATGGCGAAGTCAAGTGAAAACCGTCTCGATTTCTCACACGAACATCACATTTCAATCCTGCGAATCACGTCCGGGTGTTTTTATCCACCAGATGCTCAGCCGCATGGCGGCAGCCTGCGGGCAAACGGAAACTGCAAACGTCCTCGCCAGCGCGCGCACCTTCGGTGCGAAACGCAGCCGGGGGCTTCCGCCCAACCGCTCAGCCGCATGGATCCGCTCCACCGTGAAGCGGCTCGGGGGATGTTAATCCCCCGTTAACGGTACGTGCCAACGCAGCCAGAACCGCAGCAGGATCGCACCAAAGTCTGACCGGCCGATTGACATCGACCGCACGCCACACTGTGTTTTTGCGACTTGTTCCAGCCGCGGCATGTCAACTGGCAGACAGCACTGAAAACGCCCTAAATTGCCTGGCTTCACATCGTTTCGCCATCCCAGCTTCGCCCTCCCGGCAGACGGCGCGCGAGAAAGTCAATGTCATCGATTGGCCATTTGCGGGCGAACGGCGTTGATGCTGGTCAGCGCACTAGCTGCCGCCCAGCTGGACGATTTGTATCTGCTGTGCTTCGACGGCGTTTGCCAGATCGCTGTGGCAGCTGGCCTTTCCGGTTTCAGCGCCGAGAGATTTTCTGGTTTTACCGGCGAGGCGATGAATTTCTTCTGGTGAGAGGACTCCGCGGCGTTCGAGGATTTCTCGTTGTTCATCGGTGAGAGCGGCGCTGACTTTGGCGCGGTCCCACTGGTATTCCTGAGTCTTTCCGCTGGCGAACTGCTGGATTTCGCGGCTGATGCGGACGCTGCACCAGTCGTGTCCGCACATGGCACAGAAATCGGTGTCCACATCGAGGTCTTCGTCGTGGTAGGCGCGTGCGGTATCGGGGTCGAAACTGAGTTCGAAGTGTTTTTGCCAGTTGAGAGCGGCGCGGGCTTTGGTGAGTTCGTCATCGCGGTCTCTGGTGCCGGGGATACCGAGTGCGATGTCGGCGGCGTGAGCAGCGATGCGGTAGGCGATGCAGCCTTGTTTGACGTCGTCCTTTTTGGGAAGTCCGAGGTGTTCTTTGGGAGTGACATAGCAGAGCATGCTGGCACCGTGCCATGCGGCATTGGTGGCGCCGATACAGCTGGTGATGTGGTCGTAGCCGGGAAAGATGTCGGTTACGAGTGGTCCGAGCACGTAAAAGGGGGCGCCGTGGCAGAGTCTTCGCTGGAGCTTCATGTTGAATTCGATCTGGTCCAGCGGCACGTGGCCCGGCCCTTCGATCATCACCTGCACACCTTTTCGCCACGCGCGTTCGGTGAGTTCGCCGAGCGTGGAAAGTTCAGCGAGCTGGGCGAGGTCGGTGGCGTCGGCAAGTCCGCCGGGACGCAGACCGTCGCCAATGCTGAACGTCACATCGTGTTCCCGCAGAACATCACAGATCGACTCCCAGTATTCGTACATCAGGTTCTGGCGGTCGTGATGGATCATCCATTTGGCAAGGAGCGAACCGCCGCGGCTGACGATGCCAATCAGGCGATCACGAACATACGGCAGATGTTCCTGAAGAACGCCGGCGTGAATGGTGAAGTAGTCCACTCCCTGCTGAGCCTGATGTCGCAGACTCTCCAGCACGATCTCGATCGTCAGGCTTTCGATGCGTCTGCCGATGATCATGGAATAGATTGGAACAGTTCCGATGGGAACGGTGCTGGCGCGGATGATCGCATCGCGGCAGGCGTCGAGATCGCCCCCGGTGGACAGGTCCATCACGGTGTCGGCGCCCCAGCGTTCGGCCCAGCGGAGCTTTTCAACTTCTTCCTGGGTGCCGGAGGAAACCGGTGAGGCGCCCATGTTGGCGTTGATTTTGGTGCGTGACGCGCGACCGATGCACATCGGTTCCAGCTGATATGCGAGATGCTGGCGGTTGGCCGGAATGACCATTCTCCCGGCAGCCACTTCGTCACGAATCTGTTCGGCAGTGAGATGCTGTTCCCGCTCAGCGACTCGGTGCATCTCCGGTGTGATGACTCCCAGACGCGCGTATTCCAGTTGTGTGTGCGGCTGGAAGCCGGCCGGTGGCTGCCACGCTTCAGCTGATTCGTGGCGATCCTGAAAGCCGGGTCGGAGCACCCAGTCGAGGGGCATAAAGTCCCACGCTGTTTTTTCTGATGGCTGGGGCATTCCCGGAGTATCGGGTGAGGCGAAGGTCAAAGCACCGGCTTTACCAGCGGCGATTCGTGGAGCTCGCGCGAAACTTCCCGGCGTTGTCCCGGCGTGCACACTGCTGGGGTCAGCGGCTTCAATTTGCGGAAGGTAGGCTGCAACACGCTGAACGTGATTCATTGACGGTCCCTGCTGAAAGCGGTCGAAGAATGCGGAAATCCTAGTGGAGCCATATCGAAAAGCAACCGGCTTTCGCCCTGCCTTCGCAGACTCTCAGGCGGACCACCGCTGGCTCTTCCGAATTTTCGACGTTTACCTTGACCTTTTCCAATCTCATCGCTCTGGTCGTGCCCTCTCCAGCCGCGGTTGCTAGGATACAGTTCCCAGTGGACTGCTCCCTCCAATCGGCCGTTTTCGTGTCGAGGTTTTCATGTACCAGAATGTCACTCGAAGCCTGCTCCATCGCTGCTTCGCCACCGGCTTGCTGCTGTTTGCCGCCGGACTGCTCCTGAATGTGCTCAGGGCTGACGAAAAGCCGGTTCCGGCTCCCCCGGGCGATAAACCCGCCCCAGCTCCCGCCGCAACAGCTCCCGCATCCGAGCAGCCCGCAAATCGACTCGCCCGCGAATCCAGTCCCTACCTGCTGATGCACGCTCACAACCCCATCCAGTGGTATCCGTGGGGTCCCGAAGCCTTCGAAACAGCCCGTGAACAAAACAAACCCGTGTTTCTCTCGATCGGCTACAGCAGCTGCTACTGGTGCCACGTCATGGAACGTGAAGTCTTCAGCAGCAAAAAAATTGCCGACTACATGAATGAAAACTACATCTGCATCAAGGTCGATCGGGAGGAACGTCCGGATGTTGATGAAATCTACATGACCAGCCTGATCGTCTATCAGCAGGCCGCGGGCATTGGCGGTGGTGGTGGCTGGCCCCTCTCCATGTTCCTGGATGCAGCAGGCAATCCGGTGGCGGGCGCGACTTATCTGCCCCCCGAGGATACTCCGGAGGGGCGCGTGGGCTTCCTCACGGCCGCGCAGCGAATTCATGATCTGTGGACCAACAATCGCGAAGCCTTCGACCGCACCTCCTCCATGCTCGCACGGGAAGTTCGTCGTCTCTCCGGCATCTCGATGCTGGCGGAGCCGCGGGAGCTGAACGAAGAGCTGCTGAAGACGGTCGCCGACGGCATTCGGGCTCAATACGACCCGGTATGGGGGGGCGTGGACTTTAATCCGCGGCGTCCCGAGGGTTCGCGGTTTCCCAATGTGCCGCGACTGACCTTTCTTCTGGAGTACGCATCCCGCCGCGACGACGCCGAACTCCTCGCTATCGTCCGCCACTCCCTCGACAGCCTCGCCCGCGGCGGCATCCGCGATCATCTTGGAGGTGGTTATCATCGCTACAGCACCGAACGCACATGGACCGTGCCGCACTTCGAAAAGATGCTCTACGACCAGGCTCAGCTGCTCGAAATTCATTCCCGCGCCGCACTCCTCCATCCAAACGCGCTCGATCTGCAGGTGATTGACGAACTCGTGCAGTTCCTCCGCCGCGAACTCCTGCTCCCCGATGGCGTCTTCTGCTCCGCACTCGACGCTGAAACCAATGCCATCGAAGGCGAGTTTTACGTCTGGAGGGAAGAGGAAATTCGAGAGCTGCTGCCGGATGACGCTGAAGAACTCTTTCTGAACGCTTACGGCTTCAGCGAACCTCAGGACTTCGAACACGGACGGATTCTTTATCGCCCCCCACAGCAGCCCCAGCCGGACGACGCCACTGCTGAGAAACTGGCCAATTGCCGCCAGCTGCTGCTGAAAGCCCGCAGCCAACGTCCGCGTCCCTTCCTCGATGACAAAGTTCTCACCGAATGGAACGCCCTGATGGTACAGGCTCTGGCCGTCAGCGGTCGTTTGCCAGGGCGCGTGGAAGATCTGAAGCTGGCGGAGAACGCCGCCCGCTTTCTGCTCAAAAATCTCCGCGATGATTCCGGACTTCTGCTCCGTTCCTGGCGCAACGGCAAGCCCGGCCCCCGCGCTGTGCTGGATGACTACGCCTGCCTCGTCTCGGCCCTGCTTGAGCTCCACGCGTCCACGTCCGGCGATGAATGGCTGACCGCCGCGAAAACCCTGATGACAGAACAAATCAGACTCTTTCATGATGCCGAACAGAAGACCTTTTTTTTCACTGCACACGACCACGAAAAACTCATCGCCCGAACCTGCTCGCCCTATGACTCCGTTTCCCCCTCCGGTAACAGTCTCACCGTTCGAAACCTGATTCGTCTCGGGAATGAACATCCGGAATACATCGCCATCGCCAAAGATCTGCTGACTCGCTTCAGCGGCACGGTTGCAGATTCACCAGCCTCCTGCGCGGGACTTGCACTGGGCATTCAGGACCTGCTGACTGCGACTCCGCAAAACAACGCCGCACTGCCACGGGCGGGTGTGTTCCTTGCCCGCGACGCGGGGGCGAGGGGTTTTTCAATACAGAGGACACAGAGGACACAGAGACCTGGGTTTGGGAGTGATGCTGATCAGTGGGATTCCGTCCGTGGTCGATCGGGGGACAGCAATGGGCGAATGCTGCTCACCACACTCCTGCTGCCCCCGCGCCAGGAACCCGCCACGACCGCCAACCCCGCCACTCAGTCCCCTGCCGCAACTCCCGCAAAAGACGAACTCAAGCCGGCCTCCACTCAGACTCCGCCGGAGGACCTGCAGAATCTCGATGGTGCCGATAAGCCCGTCCGCGCCGTACTTTTTCCACTGTTCGACAAGCTGCCTCGCGGAGGCAAATGTCCTGTCGCCATCCAGCTGAACATTGCCAATGACTGGCATATCAATGCCAACCCCTCCTCCCCCAAAAACCTCATTCCCACCGAAATCAAACTCACCAGCCCCCACAAGGTGCGAATGACACGCGTGAAGTACCCCGAGCACCACGAGTTTCGCCAGTCAGGTACGGACGACGTGCTGCATGTTTATGAGGGCAAAGTCACCATCTTCGTGCTTCTGGAAATTGACCCGGACGAAACAACCCCGGAGGCGGAGCTGAACTTTGAACTCCGGTATCAGGCCTGCAGCGGAGAAACCTGTCTGCCGCCCGACAAATTGCGGCTCAGTACCCGCTTCAAAACGGCCAGCCCGGAAAGTGATATCCGTCGCATTAATCAGTCCCTTTTTCCCGCCCCCGTTAAACAACAGCCGGCAACACCTCGTCAGCCCGGATAATCACAACCGTTTCTCCCGGAACAGACGATGAGCTTCACTTCGAAGGATGTGTTTCGCGAAGACATTTTCCAGCAGGCTGATGCTGCCGTTGTGATTGGTGCACCGGATCCCACCGACCTGCAGCAGCGAATTGCCGCCGCCATCGCGCTGGTCAAAGCCCAACGCACACCCCTGCTGCTGCTGTTCGGTGGCCGACCAGCACAGACCAATCAGCTTTCTGAAGCCTCCCGCATGCGCGATGCAGCACTCAGTACGGGAATCCCGGACTCGGCTCTGATTCTCACAGAACCTGTTGCTGATCTGGCGGAAGCCGCCAAACACACCCAGCGAATGCTGAAGTCAGACCCCCGGCTGCAGACCGCTCGCTCACTTGCCCTCGTCTCCTCCGCATGGCACCTGCTGCGCGTCTCGATTGTTTTCAAAAAACATCTGCCACGCCAGATCAGTCTCTACTGCCACCCAACTCCCGATGGAATCACAGCCCGCAACTGGATGCTGGAACCACGCGGCAAAGCGGCCGCTGAAAATGAACTGCGACTGATTGAAAAGCTGGCAAAAAATGGCTACCCGATCAGGTAGTGCACTATCGCCGCTCCAGCAGCTGCCGGGCGAGCACCCAGATCATCAGACCGGACCGCAGCGACCACATGGCCGTCCGAATCCAGTTGCTCTGCACCAGCCATCGATGCTGGTCAGGATTGAACGCCACGCACAGCTGATTGTGGACCGGCACCTGAATGAAAAATGTGGAAGCCCAGACCACCAGAAGGGCAGCAAATGCGACTGTCAGCAACCCGGAGCAGGCCGGAAGCGGGCGCCACACCAGCCACGCAGCTGAAAACAATTCGGCAGTCATCAGCGGCAGCACCACCGGAGTAATCCGCTGGCAGTGCGCCTGTTCGTAACTCACAAACGCAGACTCCCCAACCTCGCTCATCAACGGATACTGTACGACCTGAATCAGCCAGATCAAACCCGTCATGGCAAAGGTACTGAACAGACAGATCAGAAAAGCTGTGAGGTTCATCAGGATAGGCCGTGGGGTGAAGCAGCAGCTTCGTTGAGCGACTGCAGATGAAATGAATTTCGCTGGGACGCAGTTTTAGCGGTTGTCGCAGGGTTTTGCATCCTGTCGAAGACAATTGAACGGTTCCAGCCCGAAGGGACTGGCTGCAACGCGTTGTGGTTGCACACAGACCACGCATTGAATCACCCTCAGCACCCTTGGGCTGCTTTCAAAGTCGCAAATACAGGAATACGACGCTGAGGTGCAGACGCTGAGGTGCATGGTGCAGACGCTGAGGTGCATGGCACCTGTTCGAAAAAAACTCAGAGATTTTATTGGTATCCGCATCATTTGGTGCGGCACCGGGGACAGTCCCCGCGGCCACGGCGGCAGGCGTGCAACAGCGGCGGTTGGTCGGGCGGTCGATGGCAAAAAGGGCCTGTTACGGCGCTCAGGTGCATGGCACCTGCAGTGGCACCCCCCTGCAGCG
>JBJTOP010000150.1:0-4157 GCA_046074645.1 Planctomycetaceae bacterium
GCCATGGCCTTGCGGAATGCCTCGTTTTCACCCTCACCGCCGACTCCGAGGACGCCGATCACGAAGGGCATTTTCGGGGCTGACAGGTCTTTGCGGACGTCGCGAATAAAGTGAGTCAGCAGTCGCGAATATTCGTCATAATTTCCACGCGGGTAGGTCTGGCCATCGACCAGATCGTTAAAACCCTGAAGCCAGACAAATCCGGCCAGCTCATAGCCCGCCTGCTCATCGTATTCCGGACAGACCCGTCCGGGATCTGCCAGAACTTTCTTCACGTGTTCGACCATCATCCGATAAAACACGCCCGAGGCAGCATCCTTCTCGTCCTGCCATTTTTTCCGATCTTCAAGTTTGGGGATTCCGTGAGCACCCCTGGGATGCCGATCCCACGCTTCCTGTGTTTCCCTGGGAAGTTTGTATTGACCGGCACCAGGTGGACGAAATTCGGTGTTGAGTGATCTGCCGCCCCAGGCAGTCTTGATTATCAGGATTGGCTGCTCGAGCCCCTTCTCCATATAAATCCCAAACGTGAACTCGGGACCGATTTTGCCACCATTTCTCGTGGGCTGATCTCCGCGTGCGCCAAAGCCGGCGGTGAGTTTTCCCAGACCCTCACCATTGGCACTCCCATCATAAGGGCCGGTCAAATAGGACATCCAGACATTTTCACACACCCGCGGCGTTCCATCCGGATTGCGCATCTCCCAGAGAATGGGTGTCGTAGAAGGATCCTTGCCGATGTAGTCGAAAGTGCTGATTGCGGCATGGCCCTCCATGTTCGACTGGCCAGCGAGAATAAACACCTTGAGCGGCTTTCCCTGCGCCGAGACGGTCGGTGCCGACAGGCAGCAGACTGCGGCAATCAAAGTCAGCATCGTCAGAGGCAGTTTCTTTAACCGCATAGTGAGTTCGGCCATAAGTGGATTTCGTGAGCGGTGAAGGTTGGCTTGCAAAGGAAAAGCAGGCTGTCTGGCTCATGCTATCGAGAAACAACGTGTCGCTGCCAGTCACTTGCGGTCCCAAAATGATTCCGAGCGACTACGTATTTTCTGCGTTCTCTGCCAAAGGACATGCAATCAGCGCCGTTGACCTGTAAACTCTGTTTCCCGCAAAGCCACGGCTGTTTCAAATCTTTCACCGAATCTCACAAAAGAAACCGGACAATGAAACGCATCCTTTTCGCCGTGCCGTTCAGGCCGCTTGCTGTGCTGCACGCTTCCGAAAGAGGCAAGCCCGGCATCGCCACACAGAACACGCTCGTGATTTTTGCCGGCACCGGCGCCGGCGTCTGCAAGCCGGAAATCGAGCGACTGGCTCAGACAGCGGCCATCAATGCTGGCTTGAAGGTGAACGCTGATGTCCGCGGTGGCAGACGCGACGTGTGGGACGAACGCCCGCCGCTGACATGCAGAAGCGGATTCCCAGCGCTGTGATGGCTCCCGCCCTGCTTCATCTCACAGATCTGACCAGTCACCTTTTCCAACGGAGAAAGCGATGAGTGATACGAGAAGCGCCTGGGTCGCACTGTTAATGCTGTTCGTGGTACCGACCTCCCCCGCGGCGGATGCGCCGGGGGCTGTTGAGAAACCGAACGTGATTCTGATCATGGCTGACGATCTTGGCTACGAGACGATCGGGGCGAACGGCGGCACGAGCTATCGGACGCCGGTGCTCGACCAGCTCGCAGCGACCGGGGCCCGATTCACTCACTGTTATGTCCAGCCGCTCTGCACCCCGACCCGTGCGCAATTAATGACTGGCCAGTATAACGTGCGGAATTATGTTCGATTCGGAGTGCTCGACCGGCGTGCGGTGACGTTCGGCAACCTGCTGAAGCAGGCGGGATATTCAACCTGCATCGCTGGCAAATGGCAGCTTGGCCAGGACGTGAATTTGCCGCAGAAGTTCGGGTTTGACGAAGCGTGCCTCTGGCAGCACACGCGCACACCAAAACGGCCGCGCTACGCCAACCCCGGGCTTGAAATCAATGGCGTCGAGAAGGATTACACCAGTGGTGAGTATGGTCCGGATCTGGTGAATGATTATGCGATCGACTTCGTGACGCGGAAGCAGCGTGAGCCGTTCTTCCTGTACTACCCGATGATGCTTACTCATGCGCCCTATCAGCCAACTCCCGACAGCGGGTCGTGGGATCCAAAGCTCATGGGTGAAAAAGCGAACCAGAACGAGAAGCACTTCGGTGAGATGGTCGAGTACATGGACAAGCTGATCGGAAAACTCATCGGACAGCTCGATTCGCTCGGCTTGCGCGAGAAGACTCTGATTGTGTTTCTCGGCGACAATGGAACTGGCAAAGGAACCCGATCGCAGATGGGTAATCGAGTTGTGATTGGTGGCAAGGGGACCACGACCGCAGCAGGGATGCATGTGCCACTGATCGTGAACTGGCCGGGGAAATTGTCAACGAAGGTCAGTCATGAGCTGGTCGACAGCACCGATTTCCTGCCGACATTGCTGGACGCAGCCGGCGTACAGCCGCCCGTCGATCTGACGCTCGACGGCCACAGTCTTCTGCCGCAGCTGCGAGACGGCAGTGCGTCGCCGCGTGAGTGGATCTACTCCTGGTACTCGCCGCGGCAGGGGGATGACCGCAAGGTTCGTGAATTTGCTTTCGATCAGCACTACAAACTGTATCGCTCGGGAGAGTTCTTCGACCTGATCAACGATGCTGACGAAAAGCATCCGCTCAGGCCGGAATCGCTGTCCGCTGAAGCGACTGCTGCCGTGCGGCGGCTGCAAACGGCACTGGATCAGTACAAATCTGCTCGACCTGCAGAGCTTGAAGACTCCCCGGCAGCAGACAAGCCCTCTTCGACCAGCCCCGAAAAGCGGGTTCGCAGGAAGAGCAGGCAGAAGTGATGGTTCGTGACAAAGGAATCATACGTAAGCCGTACGCACACCACTGGCTGCGCCGGTGGCCCGGCTTAATCTGCCGCCCTGCCGCTGGACGAGCAGCTCAACGTCTCGTATCCTTGCGTCATACAAACACCCGATGGCCGCATGTATATGCGCTGCAACCGTGAACATACCGAAGCAGCCTCACGACTGACCGAGTAAAAACATAAACAATCCCACAACAATCGACCAGGGACTTGTTAAGAAAGCACCGATCATGGCCAATCTTCATCTTCACAAATGGCAGATCTCCCGCCGCACAATGCTGCGCGGGCTCGGAGCGACCATCGCTTTACCGTGGCTCGACTGCATGGCGGCGATTCCGACTCCGTCGCGGCCGAAGCGCAGCGTGTTTCTCTACATCCCCAACGGCGTCAACACGCTCACGTGGCAGATTGAAAAGGCGGGTTCGGATTACGAATTCACCACGCCGCTCAAGTCACTTGAAAAGCATCGCGCGGATATCACGCCGATCAGCGGCCTGCATCATCCGCTGGTCCTCGGCAAACATCACAACTGCGAGCGTGTCTGGCTGACCGGCGCGAACGTGCCGGGCGATGGCGGGGCCTTCCGTAACACGGTTTCCGCCGATCAGATCATAGCCGAAGTGCAGGGCGTGTCGACTCGCTTTCCGTCGCTGGAGCTGGCCATCGAAGGCTCGTCGCTGGCGTGGTCGCGGGACGGCATCCAGCTTCCCGCCGAGCGCAACACGCAGCAGATTTTCAACGCCTTGTTTGGCGTCGAGAAGGACAGCAGGGAGACGATTCGCCGCCGACTCAGCCGCCGTGGCAGCATTCTTGATGGCGTGGCCGAGGATGCGAATCGCGTGACGAAGAACCTGAGCAGCGAAGATCGCAGCAAGCTTGAGGAATATCTGACGGCCGTGCGTCAGGTCGAAGAGCGGACCCGCCGCGCCGATGAATGGCTCAATGTGCCGAAACCGGCCGTACCCGCCGACCAGGCCGCGCGTCTCCAGCGCAAGCTCAGCATGTCCGAGGCGGGCGAGTATTACCGGCTCTTCTATGATCTGATGGTCATGGCCCTCCGCACCGATTCGACGCGCGTCATTACCTGCGGCATCGGCGGTGAAGGACACGCCAGCGGCATCCCCGAGATCGGCATCCTGCAGACGCGGCACGGCCTGAGCCATCATAACGGTGACCCCGAGCAGCTTCGCCGTCTCACCGCGACGGACACATTTCTGGTCGAGCAGCTGAGTTACTTCCTGGACCAGCTCAAGC
>JBJTOP010000151.1:0-2951 GCA_046074645.1 Planctomycetaceae bacterium
GATGCCAGACACGGTTGACTGCCACCCTTGATGCCAGTGGATTGGCCGGGTCGCTCAGCCATCGAGCAAGCTCCAGACGGCCACTGGATTGCTGAGGAATCGCGGGAATGGCCGGCCCCCCGACAAGCGACAGCACACCCCGCGGAATTTTCTCGCCCAAAGCTTCCGCCTCGCTGCGATAACGCAGTTCTGTATCGACTGGCTGCGACAGCTCACGCACACCCAGCGCCACTTCACCCATCGCAGCCGGATCCGTCATCGCTGTGTATTCAGCCTGCAGCCGATTCCATTTTTGTCACGCCCGCTGTCGCAGCGGACGACCATTCGGACCAGCGCGAACCCGATACTCCCACGTAGTTCGACGTCGAAAGATGTACCGGACGACCCCCGAAAAACTGAGAATATGGCGCGTCCCACTCCCGACGCGTGTTCTGGTCAGGTGCCGTATCCGATGGACACCGGTAAAAGGACAGCTTTGTGAAGACGGCGTAGTCCCGTACCGTCGCGTTGGCGGTGTTTCGCAGCAATGAATCCAGATCCACACCGTTTGTCTGGATCGTCTGAAACAGATTCTGCTGCTCCAGCTGTGGCAGAATGAATGTTCCCCAGCCATACGAACCCATCGCCGCGATATTCTGATTCCCGAACTTATGCACCACACCCGGCGGCAGCGTGTTGTAAATGTCGTGATAGTTGTGCAGGGCCAGACCAATCTGCTTCAGTTTGTTTTTGCACTGAGTTCGCCGCGCGGCTTCGCGCGCCTGCTGCACAGCCGGCAGCAGCAATGCCACCAGAATTGCGATAATTGCAATCACCACCAGCAACTCGATCAGAGTAAACCCGGCAGGACGACGACGCATCACCACCGGGCGCGACACCACCGGCCGCGAAACCGCTGGTACCACAACGTCTTCCCAATTCTCCTGATTTTCAGCAGACAACAGACACAACATTGAAATCCCTCCAGAAAACGATGCGGCCGCTTCGCGCAACCACACACACAGACCCAATTCACCACGAAAAACGCCGCTGGCTCGTCCACGCGCAGCCAGCTCGGCGATTGCCGGAAAATGGTCGGAACGTCAGGAACCGTGCCAGGCCGACTTCGGCCCAAAAACCACAGCTCAATACTGACAACAACAACATGCAGACATGGAAAACCCCTTCTGTCTGCGTGTGCACCGCTGGTTACGCCAGTCGGCAGCAACACCGGAAATAGCGGATGGCTGACCCCGAATTACCCGCGAGAACGTCTGTTCGCAAATCAATCACCATATGTGTCGTGTTTTAATTATCGGGTTTTCGGGGCGGGTTGTCAAGCGTACTTCCGGAAAAGTTTTCGTCAGTGAAACGCACGGAGCGACACCAGATCGCAGTTACAACCACTACAATCAGAAAAAAGGAATCTGTTGTGCCACCCTACATAATGTTTTATTGAAGCCCTTGTTGACTTCAACGCGAACCACGCGTTCAATGCCCACATGACAGTTGTTGGTGCCCTTCGCTATACCGCATTTAAGGGGTTCCTGAACAATCTACCTGTCGTGTCCGCCTGTTCCAGAAAGAACACTCCCATGAAACGCGTCGTCCTGCTCTCCATTGCTCTGGTCGTCACCATCACCACCGCCGTCATCACCATGTCCGGCCCGGTCAGTGCCAAGGCGCAACCCGCCGCTCCGGCTGCCACAAAGGCTGCTGCTGCCACAAAGGCCGCCGCAATTAAGTCGCCCCCGCTGACCGCTCCTGAAAAGGCCGCTCCTGAAAAGACCGAAAGCCGATCGACCGACGCTGCAAAGAACTCCCGTTCCAAAACAGCCACCAAACCCACAACCAAAACCTCGGCCGCCAAAAAGACCGAAAAGTCGAAATCCACTCCAAAGCCCCGCTCCGACGCTAAATCCTCAACCAACAAATCCACTGCAAAAACTGCCGCCACAAAAAGCTCCGCCAAAACCGCAGACAAAGCGGCTCCCAAAAGCAGCACGGCCAAAAGCAGCACGGCCAAAACCGGCAAAAGCACAAAAAGCAGCAGCGGCGGCGAAAAGACAGAGGCAAAGCCCTCCGTCAAAACCAAAACGACCAAAGCGGCAAAGGCAGACGATGAGGCAGGCATGTAATCACGCCTGACCCTGTCGCTCCTGCATACCGCACGCTGCTCGGAATCGCATGGTTCCCCGCAGCGTGCGGGGCTTTTTACGGCCCGCTTGTCCTCAGCCGCCAAAATGGTCGCCCATTGGCTTTGGTCCTCTGGAAGTCTCACCGAAAACACACCACGACCTTCAGTGGGCAAGGCTGAGATGGTGAAACGGTGTTCACCGACCATGAAGTGTTGTGTCCGGAATAGCCTCACCCAACCGTAACACAATCGAATATGGCGGCGTTGCTTTTGCTGCCCCATTGATTGCCGCTGCATTTCCGGCCTGTAAGGTCAGTTCCATCAGCCTCGCATGAAGTGCCATCTCAACCCAGTTTTCCGTATGGCACACGTCGGCCGGTGCGTCGTTGGGGTCCGTTGAAGGCGCAAAGCTGAAATTTTGGCGATCAAGACCTTCCCTCCTGCCTTTGCACCTCTGCGTGAGACGAAAATCAGCAGAACACCGGCGAGATCATCGCTTCCGTCACGGGGGGCCACCGCGCGGGGCGCGCAGCATCGACGCGCTACACCGCCAACAACAGAATACACTTCGCTTTCGCTGCCGTGCCAGATCGACGCTGCATCCCGCAGGATGAGTCGCAGAATGCGGGCGACCGCATCAGAAAGATACCACAAGTGACCGAAGTTGAGCCCACTTGGCGTCAACTGACGGAAGCGATTCACGGACACTGTCGGAGCGAAACTGAGTGCGCCGGGACTTGAACCCTGGACCTACGGATTAAAAGTCCGTTGCTCTACCAACTGAGCTACGCACTCGGTCGCGTTTGACTGCTGGGCAGCTTAGACATTTCCTGGC
>JBJTOP010000152.1:0-2451 GCA_046074645.1 Planctomycetaceae bacterium
CGCAATTCCAAACGCAATCCCCAACGCAATCCCAGCCGCATGGCGGCAGCCTGCGGGCAAAAGGCCCCTGCAAACGCCCCCACCAACGCCCTCGCCAGCGCGCGCACCTTCGGTGCGAAACATCGCCGGGGGCTTCCGCCCAGCCGCTGGTTTCAAACGCAATCCCAAACGCAATCTCAGCCGCATGGCGGCAGCCTGCGGGCAAAGGTCCCTGCAAACGTCCTGCCACCGCCCTCGCCAGCGCGCGCACCTTCGGTGCGAAACATCGCCGGGGGCTCCCGCCCAGCCGCTGGTTCCAAACGCAAGCTTAGCCGCATGGCGGCAGCCTGCGGGCAAACGGCCCCTGCCAGCGCGATTCCAGCTTTCCCACCAGTGCCGCGCACCTTCGGTGCGTAATCTGATCCATCGCTGCAGCGTGTGACTCTTATGGAACGGTGTCTTCCTGGATGAGGATCACCTGGCGGTCGATGCCGTTTGCTGCCAGTGATTCGAGGAGGGCTGTTTCGGTGGACTGGCGGGCGGTTTCGCGGAGAACGATTTTGATGCGATAGCCGTTGACGTCACCGGTGGTTTTTTCAGCGAGAGAGAGGACTTCAGGGAGAGAGCATTCGCGGTAGATGGGTTCAGAATCGGCGGACATGCGGATTTTATAGGTGCGTTCGTCGATCAGAATCGTGAGCACAGGTTGTGGGGGGAGCGAGCTGATGTCTGTGCCTGAGGTGGTGTCAAGGGATCGAGGGCTGGCTGGGGACGATTCCGGGAGTGTGTCACTTTCAGACGAATCAGCAACTGAGGAAGACGTGGCGGTTCCGAGTCCGAGGTTGAGGCCGAGGCTCTGGAGGAGGAGCATGAGGGCGCAGCAGATAAGGAGCACCCCGCCGACAAGTCCGGCGCGGGGGGCAGCGGTGACGATGCGGAGGACTTGTCGGAGCCGGGAGATGCTGGTGAGAGGCGATTCGGGCATCGGAGGGTGTTCCCTGAAAGTGGGGGCGGTGGCGGGCGTTGATCAGGGTTTGGGGTTCTGTGGCCTGGAATCCGTGATTGAGCCACCGGGGCGGTATCCGGTGACAGAGAAATCATACCAGCGAAGGAAGCCCGCGTCTTTGCGGAGTTCCTGGACGAGTTGTTTGATGCCGTCATCAGCGGCGATTTTGCGGTGCCGCAGTTGTGTGTCGCCCCAGGAAAGCAGAACGATTGTAAGGGTGGAAGGTGCGGGATCGATGCGTTTCGAGGCAAGGAAGAGTCGTTCGGCGAATTCTTTGGGTGAGTCGAAATCGGTGGATTCTGTGAGCTGATCAGCACGGAGTTCTGCGCGGCCGCTGTCGAGCACGTGGATTTCCCAGAAGGTGACACGTTTCTGCATCTCGTTGACCTGAGTGAGAAATCGAGCGGCTCCGTCGGGGGATGTGCTGATTTGCTGTTGCAGCGTCTGGCGGACTGCGGGGAAGTTTTCGAGCTGTTTGGCCAGCTCTGAGTTTTGTGTTGGGGAGAGCAGGGACTGGAGCAGTCGGGCGGTATCGAGGTACTGTCGGGAGAGAGAAGCCTGCTGCTGGGCGAGTTCGGTTTCGCGGGACTGAAGCTGGGAAGTGAGTGTTTGCTGGCGTTGCTGCAGGGCCTGTTGTTCGCTGGCGTTTTGCTGTTTGTAGGCAAGGTGCTGTGAGAACATGACGATGAGCATCAGGTCGAGCAGCGGAGTGAGCTGCAGTGTGAGGCGTCGTCGGGTAATCATGCGAGCGGCTCCGGGGAGGTGGCGGCGGGCATGGTGGACAGCAGGAGTTCCCGGCGGGCGGTGGCGACGACCTGGCGAACGCTGGTGCGGCATTCTGACAGTCGGCCGAAGCGAACTTCGCTGAGGCTGCTGATGAACATCAGGATGATGGCGGCGAGCAGCCCGGCGAAGCTGGACCAGATGGAGTCACCGAAGCGGTCCATCACCAGCGAAACAGAGGCCGCTGCGGTTGGGGGGGCGGGCGCAGGCGGTGTATTCAGGGCGGTGGAGTCCGAATTCGCCGGGATGGAAGCCGCAGCGGGTGTTGTGGCTGAGCCGGTGGCTGTGGCAGCGGTCGTGAGGGATTCAGAGTGGAGTGCCGAGCCGATGGCGAGGATAGTTCCGAGGATGCCGCTGAGCGGGTAGGCTTCAATCATGCTGCGGGCAGCATTCCAGACGGTGTCGAAGCGGAGTGAATCGAGGTAGCGGCGTTTTTCGTCAAGGATTTTGATTCGTCCGAGCAGGACGGCGCGTTCAGTTTGGAGGGCGGGGTTGGAGAGGACTTCGTGGATGTCCAGAACGAAGGCATCGATTTGGGCGGGGAGTGAATCGGCGCGGTCGAGGACGCTGCGGTGGCGGAGGGGGAGTGTGAAGTCTTTGAGTGCTTGCGTGAGTTTTTCGAGGTCGCGCCGGCACCAGAATCGCAGGCAGGCAAAGAAGGCGAGGTGCAGCAGGGCGCAGAG
>JBJTOP010000153.1:0-3624 GCA_046074645.1 Planctomycetaceae bacterium
AGTCGCGTTTCGCTCCGTCGAAACGGACACCCAGCTTTTTCACTGCTGAAAAGCTCAAACCACGACCTTTCCTCGCTCAAGCCAAAAACACCCCTGAACTCCCGTCTTAACGCCGTTTCACCATCCCAGCTTCGCCCTCCCGGCACCGCCTCCTGCCAGAAAGTCAATGCCCGCGGGTTGCCGCCCGGTGGCTGAAACGCGTGTCCCCCGGTTGCTGTCTGTTCTGGCATCGCTACTCAACATCTGCCAGACTATCGACTCTGGAAGATCCCTTTGCGCATCCTGTATCCGTCGGAGCTCCCACGTGGCGTCGTACCGCATCCTGCTTTCTTTTCTGGTCCTGTCCGCCCTGCCCTGCTCCACCGGCATCGCCGCAGAGCCGCCTGCAGAGACCGATCGTCGACTCAACTTTCTATTCATCCTCGTTGATGATCAGTCACCTGAAGATCTGCCGATCTATAACCCATCGTCACCCCTGCACGCTCCGAACCTGGCGGCCCTCGCCCGCCGCGGTATGGTGCTCGACAACGTCTGCCACATGGGTTCCTTCAGCGGCGCTGTGTGCACACCGTCGCGGCACATGATCATGAGCGGTCGGACGCTGTGGCATCTGCCTATTGGTCCGCACAAAGGCTCTCTGTGCCCGCCACGGCTCGAACAGAATACAATCCCGGCGGTCTTCAATCGGGCCGGCTACGCCACCATGCGTACCTGTAAAGTCGGCAACAGCTATGAAGCGGCCAACAACCAGTTCGCTGTTCGTTCGGATGCAACAAAACGTGGCGACACCCCCGACACCGGCAGTGCATGGCACGCCAGCCAGGTGTTGAATTATCTCAGCAAACGCAGCAGTTCTGGCGATACTCGGCCATTCTATATTCACTTTGGGTTTTCACACCCCCATGACACACGCGACGGTGTCCCGGAACTGCTCAGGAAATACGGAGCTGTGAATCACGACGACCCCGACTCCCTTCCCCCCCTCAATCCGCTTCAGCCCGCCCTGCCCCCCAACTATCTTTCCAGACATCCATTCAACAACTCCCACGCTGATGTTCGCGATGAGGTCGCCGTGAGCGGTGTCTGGAAGAATCGCGATGAAGCCAGTATTCGCAACGAACTGGGCCGTGAAATGGCCTGCAGCGAATACATCGACGAGCAGATCGGTCGTGTCCTTCAACGACTCGATGAAATCGGAGAACTCGAAAACACCATCGTGATCTACACCGCCGATCATGGCATATCCATTGGACGCCATGGACTGATGGGCAAACAGAACCTCTACCAGCACACGTGGCAGGTCCCATTTATAGTGGCTGGGCCCGGCATTCCGGCCGGCCGCCGCGCTCCAGGAAACGGCTACCTGCTCGATCTGCTTGCCACCGTCTGCGACTTTGCGACCATAGCCCCACCCGATTCCAATGAAGGACTCAGCCTGCGACCGGTTCTTGAAGGCCGGAAACAAACCGTTCGCGATGTGCTCTACGGTGCCTACTCAGGCGGTGAAAAACCAGGAATCCGCTGTGTACGAAAGGACAACTGGAAGCTGATCACCTACAAGGCCCCTGCCCTCGGGATCGATGAAGTGCAGCTCTTTGATCTGGCAGTCAATCCGCAGGAAATGCTGCCCGAACATCAGTCGACTCTGCCAGGCCGGACAAACCTGGCAGGACTGCCCGAACACTTCCCAAAACTTCAGGAAATGCAAAAACTGCTTGCGGAAGAAATGCGTCGGCTGGATGACCCTGCCGGTGCAGGACGCCAGTAAAACGATTCAGTCCTTACCAGGATGCTGCACCTGTTCCCAGTACTTGTCGAAGTCAAATTCGGGACTGTTTTCACCATCGTGACACTGGTAACAGGCTGACTCGCGAGCCTGCTGCAGGGTGACGCGGACGGACTTTGCCGCTTCGGCCGCATCTCCGCCGCCTTCAATCAGTTCAACATGCCGACTTCCAGGTCCGTGACAGTTTTCGCACTGGTTTCCCGCCAGCAGTTTCTCAAGGCCACGTTCGGAGGAACTGGCTGCAAATTCTTCGTTCAGAAATCCGCTTTCAAAACGGACATAGTCGCGGGCGTTCCAGCCCGTGACATGACACGCCAGACATTCCGGGTCACGAAACCGCTCGATCCCATGCAGCCGCTCAAACCCCCGACGGCCATGGGCCGGATCGAGACTTTCAAACGCGTATGCGTGCGCAGTTTTCTCCCACACTGAAAATGCCTGAGTGTGACATTCGCCGCATTTCTGTGCTCCCACAAAGCGATGGCCCGAAGGGTGGCGGACAGATGGCTCAGACGACACAAGTCGCTGCTCCCCAAGTCGCTGCTGGTACTGCTGAAGGATCTGCACCATGCCCGGATCGTCACCAAAGCGATCACCACTGAGCGTTACCAGCTCAAACCTCACGGGCTGCTCGGTATCTTCAGGATAAATGCCGACTACCCCAGCTGTCTTACCCTTTTCTCCTGCCTGAATGAGCCGCACAGGACCAATCAGCTCAGGCTCCGCCTCGCCGTCACCAAACCCCTGAGCACTGATGATCAGATTGAACTGCGGAAACGCTTTCGCAAACTCCCGGGACTCACCCAGAGTGGCCTGGGACAGCAACACGCGGAACTGCACCTGCTCTGCTTCAAACTCCTCCAGCACGCCCTTCAGCGATTCATTGGCGTCTGTCCACTCTGCGTCGCCGGGGGGGCTGCCAGCCGGCAGCACTTCGTTTCTAAGCGTCTCGCTGAGCACGCTTGTAATTCCAATACGCACCCCACCCACCGTAATGATGCGTTTGCTGAGAGGCGTTCCCAGTTCGCGGGAACCAAAGAATGTCAGATTGGCACTCACAAAGCCCAGAAAGTCTTCTCCCTCGGCTGAGTGCTGTGACAGCAGATATCCCGGGTCCAGTCGAAGTTCTTCCGGGCCAAGCCCGACAGCCACGTAATTCAAATCGCGAAGTGCCTGCAGAGTGGTTTCAAATTTGAGCTGAGCCTGGGTGCCGGTGCGGGATGAGAGGCTGCCGAGATCAACGCCGCGAACGTCCCAGCTGAGCTCTTTGAGTTTTCGGAACAGCCCTGCCCTGCGAGTCATACCCCCCAGCTGGTTGGCAGTGCAGCCACACGGTTCAAAATAGCCCTGCTGCTCCCCCGTCGCCACAAGCACCACCGTGGGCCTCGGCCAGTCTGGAAAACGAAGCGGCGCAGACGGCACCGCTTTTGCCGCCTTCTGTGCCCCCGGTGCCCCCTCGGCCCCCTGTGGCTCAGGCTGCCTCGTGCCAGCCACCGCGGCATCAGCCATTCCCTGCCGCTCCGCGGATAACGGTTTCTTTGGTGGGGGCAGCCAGAACATTGATGCGGCAAGAAACACGAGCCCCAGAGATCCGAGGAAAACGAAGACTGCGGCACGTTTCATTGGGGCATCCTGCGGGAATACTTGAGGCGACCTGATACATGAAAATCAGTTGGAATACAGCAGCAGCCCCAGTGAAAGGCCGTCCCCGGATGGATGGTTGGTGCTGAGTCGAATTCTGCCGGGATTGGTATCCGTCTTCTGTACCACCGGACGCCCCGGCGGAATCTTCAGTGACAGAATATAGCGATGGACGGTGCCTGATGGCGTACCAACTG
>JBJTOP010000154.1:0-6828 GCA_046074645.1 Planctomycetaceae bacterium
TCCTCGTCGTCGCCGACGCCGTGCTGGCCAATTCCCACGCTGCTGAATTCTCTGCGGCCCTGAAAGCCGCCCATGCCGAAGTCCACTGCATCCACGTCCCCTCCGGGGAAAGCTCAAAATCGTTGCAGCAGACGCAGCGGCTCTATGACGCTCTGGTCGATATGTCCGCCGATCGCCGCACAATCGTGGCCGCCGTCGGCGGTGGCGTCACGGGAGATCTGGCAGGATTTGCAGCAGCCACCTACGCGAGGGGACTGAGATTCATTCAGGTCCCCACAACGCTCCTGTCCATGGTCGATAGTTCCGTGGGTGGAAAAACCGGAATCAATCACCCAAAGGGCAAGAACCTGATCGGCGCCTTCCACCAGCCCGCAGGAGTGCTCATCGACGAATCCACACTCGCAACACTTCCCGACCGCGACTACCGCTCCGGTTTGGCCGAAGTGGTAAAATACGGTGTCATTCTCGACGCCGACTTTTTCAGTTACCTCGAACAACACACCTCGCAGCTCAACGCCCGTGACCCGGAAGTGCTCAACACCGTCATCGCCCACAGCTGCCAGCTCAAGGCAGACGTCGTTCAGGCCGACGAATTCGAAACCACAGGCCTCCGCGCAGTCCTGAATTACGGCCACACGTTCGGCCACGCCTTCGAAGCACTTTCAGGCTACGGGCAACTGCTCCACGGAGAGGCCGTCTCCATCGGAATGCTCTGCGCCAGCCGTCTTGCCGAACACCTGGGTCGAATTTCCCGCGCTGAAACCCTCAGGCAGCGTCAGCTTCTGCAGGCCCTCGGGCTGCCGATCACCGTACCCTCCGAATTGCGGCAGCGGCAGGCTGAGATATTGCAGTGCATGCTGCTGGACAAGAAAACTGAAAGTCGGCAGCTGCGATTCGTTCTTCCCGACCGCATCGGCCACGTGGAAACCGTCCGCAACGTGGATTCTCAGCTCGCGCTGTCAGCTCTTACCGATTTTACCGATTAAATCGATCAGAACAGCTGGAAGACACTCCGCGATTGGTGGGCCTCTGCTGGATGATCAGAAGCACATTTCCACGGGAATCAGCACGCACGAATAATCCGCAAAGACGGCCCGCAACTTTTGACGATGGCGACTCACACGCGGACCCAATAATTCCGGCGATTCCGAATATTCCCCGCTTTCATTCGCAAAAAACTCAAATCCGTGCTGGATCTTCCGATTTTCCACCCCAAAAATGCACGTCGGAATATCTGAATCACAAGCGGAGCACTATCAGTGTCAACGGCCCAAATCGACTCGCAACTGGCACAGAAGCTCGCCGACGACTCCACCCCAGGCCTGGATCTCGTCGGTTTCATTCGCCGCCGCAAGTCGTTCGTGATTCTCTTCGGACTTCTCGGTACCGGCGTCGGCTACATGATGCTCAACCGCGAAATCCCTCAGTACCGCGCCGAAGCCATGGTGCAGGTCATCCACCGCCAGTCAGACCCGCGACTGCGGGACATGATGGCAGAAAAAGACCTCACTGACGCCGTCTTTGTGCTCAAAAGCCCGCGCACCCTCTCCGCCGCCTACAAAAATCACGGCCTCTCCAGCAAGTCAACTCTGTCCGGTATGCCCGAGGAAGAGGCAATGGCCACCATGGGTGGAATGCTCTCCGCCCGCTCTCTCTCCCCCAGTGTAATCTCAATCTCGGTTACAGGTACCAACCCCGAGGACATCCGGGACATCGCCAACGCAGCATCTGAAGAATATGTGCTCGCCCAAAAGGAAAACTACAAAGACGCCTCCGAAGAACTCAAACTCATCCTCAGCCGAGCCCGCGACGAATTCCTCGAAATGCTCCGAAACGCCGAACAGGAGTACGCTCAGTTCCGCGAAACATCCAATCTGTCAACCGACGGCGACAACCCCTATCGCATTCGTGCCCGGTCAGCTGAAGCCAAGGTCGCTGAATACGAACTCCAGAAGGCCGAACTCCAAGCCGAACTCGAACAACTCCGTGATGCACTCTCAAAAGGTGGCTCACGCGAAGCCATTTTCCTCCTCGTCACCAACAACCGCCCCAATTCCGAACGTCAGGGAATCTCCACCAGCTCAACGGACGGCATGAGCGAACAACTCTTCCCGCTCTACCTCGAAGAAGCTCGACTCAGCGCAGAACTCGGACCAGGTCACCCGCGGCTGAAAGAACTGCAGCGAAAAATTCTAATGACCCGCCAGCACCTCCAGGATATCGCGGGACTCGCTGCCGCCAGCAAAGATGCTGCAGCCGCCAGAGGCAACACAGAGGGAACCGCAGAACTCCCCGAAGAAGCCCCGGCCGAAGACTTCCTCACCGTCTACCTCAAGTCACTCGAACAGCAGCTCAGCATCATCCAGAGACAACAGGAATCAGTAAAGTCACTCGCTGACAGCGAAGACCTGCTCGCTCGAAAACTCATGATGGAAGAAATCGAAGACAAAAACAAAAAAGCCGAAATCGACCGCCTCTCAAGCCTCTTCAACGAAACCACCCTGTCCATCAGCGAAGTGCAGGTCAACGCCGGAATGGGCGGAGTCACCGCGCAGGTGCTCTCCAAGGCCAGAACCGGCGTCAAGATTTCCCCCATCATGGAGCGTTTTCTCGGCATGGGGGCTCTGCTCGGCGCACTCTTCGGACTCGGTATCGGCTACCTCATCGAAATGGCTGACCGATCCTTCCGCAAGCCAGAAGACATCATCCGGGAATTCGGAGTGCCAATCATGGGGCACATCCCCTTCATCACCGAACAACGGCTCAAAGCCGCCCCGGAAGACAGCAAGTTCGATCGCTCCGCCATCTCTGTACACCTCCCCCGATCCCGACCCGCAGAAGCCTTCCGCGCAATTCGCACAGCAGTCTGCTTCAGTGCTCTGGGGGGCGAACATCGCGTCATCTCTGTCACCAGCCCCGCTGCCGGTGACGGAAAATCCACCCTCGCACTCAACCTCGCCATCTCGCTTGCACAGTCCGGAAAGAAAACCGTCATCATCGAAAGCGACCTGCGACGACCCAAAGTACACAAGCTCACCGGTGCCGACAACAAGTCCGGAGTCGTGGACGTACTCCGCGGTTCCATGCCACTCGACACCGTGATTCAGCCGACGCAGGTTCCCGATCTCAGTGTGATCCCCTGCGGCCCACGCCCAAAAGACCCCGCCGAATTGCTCGCCCGACCGGAATACGAACGACTCCTCGATGACCTCAGAGCTCGATTCGATTACGTTATCGTCGATACCCCCCCAGTCCTCGCTGTGACAGACCCAGCGGGTGTTGCTGCCCGTGTTGACGGTGTGATCGTCTGCATGAGGCTCAGTCGACACACGCGCGAACTCGGTAAACGCACCATCGAGTCACTCAGAGACATCGGTGCCACCGTTGCAGGCATCGTCATCAATGGTGTCGAAGAACGAGACGCCTACGGCTACGGCAACTACCGCTACTCCGACTACCGCTACTACTACAAAAACTACAACTACAAATACGGCTACGGCAGGTACGGCTCCTACAACTCCTATTCCGAAACCGAAGGCTCCGAATACTACTCGGATGACAAAGCAAGCCAGGCCCGACAGCCGTCACTGCCCATCGTCGTGGAGCCTGCCCCGGAAGAGGATGCTCCGGTTTCCGAAAAGAACCCCGACTGAAGCTCAACTCCACCTCAGCCCCGCATCAACTCGTCCCGCTGCGGAACTCAACCTGCATGCCCCGCTCTCCAGTCGCCCGAATCTCGCAGCCTCGGGTTCTGTTCCTCAACAGATCCTACTGGCCCGATATGGAGGCGACAGGGCAACTCCTCACAGAACTCTGCGAGGGACTCGCACATGATTTCCTCATCGAGGTGCTCGCAGGTCAGCCCAACAGCGTTAACCCCCTCGCCCCAGCAGACTGGCAGCGACTCGCCCAACACCGCGGTGTCCTGATCCGTCGTCTGAAACACACAAGGTTTCCCAAACGACGTATCTGGGCGAGGCTGGTAAATTACTTCACATTTTCTCTGTCCGTCTGCCGCACTCTGCAACGCTGGCCAACCCCCGACGTTGTCGTCTTCGAAACAGACCCCTTTCTGCTTGCCTTCGAAGCACAACGCCTGCAGCAACGCACCGGCTGCAGACTCGTAGGCTACCTCCAGGATATTCATCCGGACGTTGGAATCGCAATCGGAAAGATTCGCAACAGCTTCGCCGTGCGAAGGCTGCGCAATTCACTCTTCGACGTTTATCGCAGCTGTGACAGAGTCGTGGTGCTCAGCGAAGACATGCGACAACTTCTTGCTGCAAACGGCGTCTGCCCAGACCGGATTTCAGTAATTCCCAATTGGGCAGACACAGAGAAAATTGTCCCCTCCACAACCACAAGCCGGTTTCGAGTCGAACACGGACTCGTGGACAAGTTTCTCGTCATGTACTCCGGAAATCTTGGCCTCACCCAGCGACTCAGTGACTTTGTCGCGGCCGCCGAACTGCTCGTGGACGACGCTCGAATTCACTTCGCATTTGTCGGTCGCGGTTCACTCGAATCGGAACTGCGTTCTGAAGTGTCCAAACGACGCCTGCCTAATATCAGCTTCTTCGACTATCAGCCTCGCGAGCAGCTTGCCGACAGTTTGTCCGCTGCCGATCTGCACCTCGTGCCACTCGCTGCCGAACTTGTCAGGTATCTGATGCCCAGCAAACTCTATGGGATATTCGCCGCCGGCCGTGCCTGCCTCACCAACGCGCCTGCCGGCTCCGAACTCCACCGCCTCATCGCTGACAATCAGGCTGGATTCGCAGTGCCATCCGGCAGTATTCAGGAAATTGCCAATGCCATTCGCAGGGCGGCCTCCAGCCCTGAACTGCTGCAAACTATGAATCTCAATGCCCGGCAACTGGCCGAAACGCACTTCAGCCGCCCACTTTGTATCGATCAGTTTCGCAGCCTGCTGCTGGATGTGCTCAGTCAGCCACGGCAGTGCTGCCCCGCCGGCCCGCACACACACAGTCGCAGCACCACTCCAACCTGATCTGCATCCCCACTGCAGCCCTGACCGCCCGTCTCACACAACAGTCTGTTCTCGGTGTCCCTATGCTCGCCCCAGACACTTCCATCTACGTCGCCGGACATCGTGGTATGGTGGGTTCGGCCGTCGTGCGTTCCCTGCAACAGCAGGGTTTCAGCCGACTGCTGCTGCGTTCTCGCACCGAGCTGGATCTGACAAATCAGTCCGCCGTGCAGTCGTTCTTTAACGAACATCGCCCTGAAGCTGTTGTGTTCGCAGCCGCCCGGGTAGGCGGTATCATGGCAAACAGCACATACCCGGCAGATTTCCTCTACGAAAATCTCATCATGGCCGGCAATGCAGTCAATGCCGCATGGAAAGCTGGCACACAGCGCTTCCTGTTTCTCGGAAGCACCTGCATCTACCCGCGACTTGCACCCCAGCCAATTCCCGAAGACAGCCTCCTCACACTGCCCCTCGAACCCACAAATGAGGCCTACGCTATTGCGAAAATTGCCGGCCTGAAACTCTGCGAATTCCACCGCCGTCAACATGGTGTCCTGTTTCATTCGGCTATGCCCACCAACCTCTATGGTCCCGGCGATAACTACCATCCGCAGAACAGCCACGTGCTGCCCGCGATGATTCGCAGATTTCACGAAGCAACCGTTACCGGTGCTCAGGAAGTTCGCATCTGGGGAACCGGAACGCCGCTCAGAGAATTCCTCCACGTCAACGATCTCGCTGCCGCCATTCTCCATCTGCTCCAACTGCCCGACCCACCGGACCTCGTGAATGTCGGCAGTGGTCAGGAAATCAGTATTCTGGAACTGGCACAACTGGTCGCTCGGGTGGTTGGCTACACAGGTCGCATCACAACGGATCCCTCGAAGCCGGACGGCACCCCCAGAAAGCTCTGTGATATTCGTCGAATCCAGTCAACCGGATGGCAACCCCGCATCGCCCTCGAAGACGGTATCCGTGACGCCTGGCAGGATTTTCTGAATGCCTCCAGCGACAGCAGCCTGCGAAACATCTGAATCCCCTGACCGCTTTATCCGGTGCAGTCGCTGCGATACCACCAACTATCAGATTTTTACCCGCTCCTGCACCCGTTGGATTGATTTTCAAATTCCGCCACTTTTCCTCCCGAAGTAGCTTAGCCAGCCTCCGCCCCGACAGGTTTGACCGAAAACCACCTCAGACTCCCCCCTGACTGGCTCTACTTTCAATCTTCACCCGCAGCTTCTCCATGACAAAATCCGCATTGATCACCGGCATCACCGGCCAGGATGGCTCCTACCTCGCTGAACTTCTGCTCGAAAAGGGCTACACGGTTCACGGTCTGGTACGTCGTGCCTCCACTTTCACCACTGGGCGAATCAACCATATTTACACCGACCCCCACAATGCGGGCGCAAGGCTCTTTCTGCACTACGGTGACCTGACTGACGGTCAGAGCCTCACAAATCTCGTACTCGATCTGGAGCCCGACGAAATCTATAACCTCGGAGCTCAAAGCCACGTTCGCGTGTCATTTGATCAGCCAGCCTACACATTTCAGGCAACTGGTGGCGGTGCACTGAATGTGCTCGAAGCCGCCCGTCAGCTGAACAAGAAAAAGTCCGTCCGCGTTTACCAGGCATCTTCCAGCGAAATGTACGGTGAAGTGCTCGAAACGCCTCAGACCGAAACCACTCCGTTTCGTCCCCAAAGTCCATACGCATGTGCGAAGGTTTTTGCCTTCCATCAGACGGTCAACTACCGCAAGTCTTATGACATGTTCGCCGTCAACGGCATCCTGTTCAACCACGAAAGTCCGATCCGCGGGGAAACATTCG
>JBJTOP010000155.1:0-23404 GCA_046074645.1 Planctomycetaceae bacterium
CGACGGAGCGAAACGCGACTCTGGGCTGTTTCTCGGTACTCAGGAGACATGCGACCGTTTTTTCGCTAGGATCCTGATCCGAAGTGAATTTTCGCCCAACCGTTTCGTGTTCTGTCGGAGTCACTCCCGATGCCATCCACCGCTCTGCGTGCTGCCGCTGCCGAATCTGTCGGCGATGCCGAATCTGTGCATTCCCGTGCTTTCGCGGCGGCATGGTTGTTGTCTGTGTTTGCCCTGACCGGCCCGATGTTGTCCAGTGCGTCCGGCTCGGATCGACTGAACTGGACTGGTCGCGCTGGACCAACGCTCAACAGCCTGATCGCTCCTGCGGACGCTGTCGGTCTGCCGGTCACGTGGTCCGAACAGAACGGCGAAAACATAGCATGGAAGATTTCGCTGGAAGGTTTTGGGCATTCCACCCCGGTCATTGGCCATGGGCGCATCTGGCTTACGGCCGCCACGAAGGATGGCAGGCAGCAGTTTGTATACTGTATAGACCAGCAGACTGGAAAGATTCTGCACCACCGTCTGCTCTTTGAGAACCCCGAACCGGAGGCGTTGAAGAACGAGGTCAACACCTACGCCTCCCCCTCGTGCGCGCTGGAAGACGACGCCGTTTACGTGCACTTCGGGACCTACGGCACCACACGGCTCAATCCTGTCACCTTCGAAGCGGTCTGGGAGCGTCGCGATATTCGCTGCCGGCACTTCCGCGGTCCAGGATCTTCACCAATCGTATGGAAGAATCTGCTGATCCTCACATTCGACGGTGTGGATGCTCAATTCGTTACAGCGCTGGACAAGTCCACGGGCAAAACTGTCTGGCGAACGGATCGCACGACGGACTACGGGGATCTGGACGAAAACGGCAAGCCCAAGCTCGACGGTGACATCCGGAAAGCCTACGGCACCCCTTCGCTGGTCGAGGTCAATGGTCGCTGGCAGGTGGTTTCCATCGGTTCTCGTGCAGCTTTTTCCTATGACGCGGAGACCGGACGGGAGCTCTGGACCATTCGCCACGACGACTTCAACGCATCCTCACCACCTCTCTTTCACAATGGTCACGCGATCCTCAACACCGGTTCCCGCAGCAGCAATCTGCTGTCCGTGAAGCTTGAAGCGTCCACTCGCGGAGATGTGAGCAGTTCCCACGTTGTCTGGAACCGCGACAAAGGCAACTCAGACCTCAGCGCCCCTGTGCTTGTGGGCAACCGCATTTACAGCACGGCGAACAACGGTGTTGTGACCAGTGTGAACGCGGACACTGGTGAAGAAGTCTGGAAGGGACGAATTGACGGCACGTTCACAGCATCACCGATCGCCACCAGCGAGCATGTGTATTTCTGCAACGAAGAGGGCACCACGTATGTCATCAAGGCCTCTGATACTTTTGAAATTGTCGCCCGCGGAACTCTGACCGAAGGCCAGCGTGCCTCACCGGCCGCCGCAGACGGCCGTCTGTTCCTCAGAACATTTCAAAGCCTGTACGCGATCGGTAAGTAGTGCTCCGATGAAAATCCAATCGATTCAAACGCTTGTCTGCAACGCCCGCATGCGGAACTGGATTTTCGTGAAGGTGATCACGGATCAGCCAGGTCTTTTCGGCTGGGGCGAGGCCACGCTTGAGTGGCATACGCGGAGTGTCGTCGGGGCCATCGAGGACCTCTCGCAGCTGCTCATTGGCGAAGACCCCACGCGGATCGAATATCTCTGGCAGATGATGCATCGCCAGCATTTCTGGCATGGCAACGGGATTGTGCGTGCCACGGCACTGGCAGGCATCGACCTTGCGCTGTGGGATATTCTCGGCAAAGTCACCGGTCAGCCCTGCTCAAAGCTCTGGGGTGGCCCGGTCCGCGATCACATCCGCACGTACTGCCATCTGGGCGGTGGCCGGATGGAAGATTTCTATGAAACCGCCGCCGAAGATGCGGCTCGCTTTGCGGACCTGGCTGCTGCTGCTGTCGCCAGTGGGTTCACGGCATTCAAGTGCATGGCAGTACCTTCGACGATGCCGCTGGAAGGTCGTCGCCCGATTCGCGTTGCCGAGCAGGCTGTTGCGGCCATGCGTGAGGCGGTTGGTGAGTCCATCGACATCATGGTTGACTGCCACGCTCGACCATCTCCCGCGATGGGGCTCCAGTTCGCAAAAGCACTGGAGCCTTACGGCCTGTATTTTCTGGAAGAGCCCTGCTGGTCGGAGAGCGTGGACGGACTTGCCGCCATCGCAAACGCCGTCTCCACACCAATCGCCACGGGTGAACGCGTGACTCACTTGTCCGCCTTCCGAGACCTGTTTGCTGCTCGTGCATGTGCCGTCTGTCAGCTCGACATCACGCACTGTGGTGGTCTCAGCGAGGCCCGCCGCATCGCCGCGCTTGCTGAGGCATGGCGACTGTCACTGGCGCCTCATAATCCTCAGGGCCCGGTCAGTACGGCCGCCTCGCTGGAGTTCGGTTTTTCGCAGCCCTCCTATATTATCTGCGAAACCGTGCACGAGGATGTGCCGTGGCGACAGGATGTTGTGCGGGAGGGTTTCACGGTCGAACGGGAGGGACGTCTTGTTCGCCCCAACACGCGCCCCGGGCTTGGCATTGAAATCAACGAAGACGAAGTCCTCCGGCACCCCTTCCAGCAGGAGCTGCTGCAGAGGTGCTTTGGTTCGGACGGCAGTATTACTGACTGGTGAAAGGAAGACCGCTCATGAAATTCCATCCACGCCAGCGTTCCTTGTCACTTCGTGGCTGTCTGATCACGGCCTTTGCGTTTGGCATCATCACGGCCGTCGGCAGCAGCGATCGCTGTGCCGCGCGTGCAGAAGAGCCGCTGCAGTTCAACCGCGACGTTCGCCCGATTCTCTCAGCGCTGTGTTTCCAGTGCCACGGCTTCGACCAGAAAACTCGCGAGGCCGGACTGCGACTGGATACTCGCGAAGGAGCACTCGCCGAACACGACGGCCGTACAGCAATTCGACCGGGTAAGCCGGAAGCCAGCGAGCTGCTGCGGCGGATCACCAGCACTGACCCTGAAGTCGTCATGCCGCCTCCGGAAAGCAAAAAGTCCATCACACCGGCTCAACAGGAAATCCTCCGCCGCTGGATTGCGGAAGGTGCCCCCTACCAGCAGCACTGGGCCTTCGAAACGCCTCAGCAAAGCCCGCTGCCATCCGTTCGCGAGACTTCGTGGGTCCGCAATCCTCTGGATGTATTTATTCTTCAGAAGCTGGAACAGTCGAGTCTGCAGCCGCAGCGTGAGGCCGATCGCCAAACCATCATTCGCCGCGTCTCACTGACCCTGACCGGGCTTCCGCCGACCATCGACGAAGTCCAGCGATTCCTCGCCGATTCTTCCTCCGACGCCTACGAAAAAATGCTGGACGGCTTCCTGCAGTCCCCGCGTTACGGCGAAGAACAGGCTCGCTACTGGCTGGATACGGCCCGCTACGCCGATACCCACGGACTGCACCTGGACAACGAGCGTGAAATGTGGGCCTACCGGGACTGGGTGATTGATGCGTTCAATCGCAACCTGCCCTTTGACCAGTTCACAACCTGGCAGCTGGCAGGCGATCTCCTGCCCACCCCTACACTCGAACAGCGCGTGGCCACTGGATTTAATCGCTGCAACGTGACCACCAGTGAAGGCGGAGCGATCAACGAAGAGTGGCTCTATCGGTATGCAGTGGACCGCACCAGCACCACCATGCAGACCTGGATGGGACTCACAGCCGGCTGCGCGGTTTGCCACGATCACAAGTACGATCCCATCACCACACGCGACTTTTACTCAATGTATTCCTTCTTCTATTCCGCGGCGGACCCAGGAATGGATGGCAATATTCGCAACACGAATCCGTTCACGCTCGTCCCCACCGCCGAACAGCAGCAGGCGGTTGACGAAGCCGTGAAAGCCGCCAGTGAAGCCAGCACGGCACTCGCAGCGGATCTTGAAGCGGCACGTCCGCCCGAGCCCGCTGGAGACGCGCCCGCCCGCTCCATCAGTGACACCGTTTTCGATGAGCTTTTCCCGTTTGGTCATCGGTCTCGAAACACATCCCGCGACAAAGCGGTGTGGGTGCGTCCGGAATTCGGTGCCAAATCCGGCGATCGCGCGCTCGAACTGGCGTTCGGTGGCCCCTACGACCTGACGCTTGAACTTCCACTGATCCCCGTGGTGATTCCCGCACAGGCACAACTCACGCTCTGGATCTATGTTGATCCATTCCAGCCGCCGCAGTCGTTCTCCGTCCAGCTCGACTCCGGTCGTTCTCGAAAGCTGGTCTGGAGCCCTGAAGGTTCCAGTGCGGGCGGCGATCGCCAGGGCCCCGTTCCCACTCCCGGCGCATGGACTCAGCTGACAATTTCACTGGAACATCCAGCGTCCGGATCCGGTGATCGTCTTCGCAGCCTGAAGCTGGCACTTGAAGGGGGCCGTGTCTGGATTGACGAGGTCCGCATCAGCGGTCAGCAGGTTCCGGCGACCGATCCGCTTTCTTCCTTCAATGCGTGGTGGTCGCTCAGCAAGGGCACCAATCCGGGCACGATCCCCGGTGACCTGCAGACATTGCTCACCGGCGGCCCCAAAGCGGATGCCGATCCAACATTGCTCAAGCGTCTCCAGCAATACTGGATGACGCACGTGCAGCGGGCTGCCGAATTCCCCTCCGCAGCCGCTCGCATGGCCGCCGACGCAGCGCGGCAGCGTCGCGATGTTCTTCAGGACGAGCTGCCTGGGACGTTTACGTTCGCCGACATGCCGCAGCCGCGTCAGGCGCATGTGATGGTTCGCGGCCAGTACGATCGACCGGGTGACACAGTGGAACCTGCCATTCCGGCCATTTTCCCTGGACTGCGCGAGGCGTCCGGCGAACTGCTCAGCGGCCGCCGCGCGACTCGACTGGACCTTGCTCGCTGGCTTGTTTCCGACGAGAACCCGCTGACGGCCCGAGTGACTGTGAATCGGATCTGGCAGCAGGTCTTTGGCACGGGCCTCGTGGCCACCAGCGATGACTTCGGGACTCGCGGCGACCTGCCATCCCACCCTGAGCTGCTCGACTGGCTGTCGGTCGAATTCCGTCGCAGCGGCTGGGACGTGCGTGCCCTGTATCGACTGCTCCTGACATCTGCCACATTCCGTCAGGATTCCGCAGCGACGGAACAATTATTGCAGATCGACCCGACCAATCGGTTGCTGGCCCGTGGCCCGCGGTTCCGTCTCGATGCTGAACAGCTGCGCGACAACGCTCTGTACGTCAGCGGCCTGATGGATCTGTCGATGGGTGGACGCGGAGTCCGTCCGTACCAGCCGCCCGATATCTGGGAACCGGTCGGCTACGAAAACAGCAACACGCGTTTTTATCTGCAGGACCATGGTTCGGCGTTGTATCGGCGGAGTGTGTACACGTTCATCAAGAGGACAGCACCTCCGCCGTTCATGACCAACTTCGATGCTCCGAATCGCGAACAGTTCTGTACTCGCCGCGAACGCAGCAACACGCCGCTTCAGGCTCTGCAGCTGATGAACGACGTCCAGCACTTTGAAGCGGCAAGGGCACTTGCGCAGCGAGTTCTGCTGCCTGCCAACTTCAGTGACTTACAGCGTCTGCAGCAGCTTTTTCAGATTGTCCTTTCGCGACAGCCGGCCGATGCAGAACTGCCGCTGCTTCAGCAGGCACTGGAACGGCAGCGAGAACACTATGCAAATCATCCGGCCGATGCCCGACTGCTCATTCGCAACGGGGAATCCAGACCTTCCGAGTCGCTTGACCCGACCGAGCTTGCGGCATGGACCATGCTCTGCAATCTGGTGCTGAACCTTGACGAAACCGTCTGTCGCAACTGAATACTTCCACCACAGGAGCACTCATGCGTCCGTTGATACTGCTGTTGTCCTTCTTCGCTGTCGTCACAGTTTTTCCGCAGTCGGGTTTGCATGATCTGTGCGCACAGGAGACCCGGCGACCGAATATCCTGTTTATTTTCTGTGACGACCTGACCTGTCAGGCCATCAGTGCATACGGCGAAAGTCGTCAGCTGCTGCAGACGCCGAACATGGATCGTCTGGCTAAGGAAGGCGTGCGATTTGATCGTTGTCTTGTCACCAATTCGATCTGTGGTCCCAGCCGTGCCACAATCCTCACCGGCAAGTACTCGCATCGCAACGGGTTTTACAACAACAGCAATTCGTCGTTTGATTCGTCTCAGCAGACTTTTGTCAGGCTGCTGCAGCAGTCGGGCTATCAGACAGGGATTGTCGGCAAGTGGCATCTGATCTCTGATCCGGTTGGGTTTGATTTCTGGCACATCCTTCCCGGTCAGGGGCTGTACTACAACCTGCCGATGATCCGCAACGGCGAGAAGGTTTCGCAGTCGGGCTATGTGACGGACATCATCACCGACCTTTCTGTGGAATGGCTCAAAAATCGCGATCGCTCAAAACCATTCCTGCTGATGAGCCAGCACAAGGCACCGCATCGTGAGTGGGCGCCGCCGCTGCGTCACCTTGGCTGGGACGGGGACCGCAAATATCCTGAGCCGCCAACGTTGTTCGATGATTTTGCCGGTCGCAGTCGAGCGGTGGCGGATCACGACATGGGACTGGATCGCACGTTCACCGAACTGGACGCCAAGCTGCGACCGTCCCCGAACATGACGGCAGAGCAGCTTGTGGATTGGAACGCTTACTACGAGCCCCGCAACGCCGCATTCCTCGCGGCAAAACCCGAGGGCCGGGACCTTGTTCGCTGGCGTTACAATCGCTACATGCATGATTATCTTGCCTGTGTAATAGCCGTTGACGACAGCGTCGGCCGGATGCTGCAGGCACTGGATGAAGCCGGAGAAACCGATAACACAGTCGTCGTATTCTCGAGTGATCAGGGATTCTTCCTTGGCGAACACGGCTGGTTCGACAAACGCTGGATTTTTGAAGAGTCACTGCGGGCGCCGCTGATGGTTCGCTGGCCCAAAGTCGCCGAGGCGGGCGCTGTGCGTGGCGAAATTGTCTCGCTTGTCGATTTCGCCCAGACTTTTCTGGACATCGCGAATGTTCCGGCTCCTGCCGACATGCAGGGCCGCAGCATCCTGCCACTCCTGAAAGGTGCCGCTCCGGATGACTGGCGCAAGAGCCTGTACTATCACTACTATGAGTACCCGGTGCCGCATCGCGTTCGCCCGCATGTGGGAGTCATCACCGACCGCTACAAGCTGGTGCACTACTACAAACCCGATATCGATGAATGGGAACTCCTTGATCGACAGGCTGATCCGCTCGAAACACGCAGCTACTTCAACGACCCTGCCTACCAGCAAATCGCAGCCGATCTGAAGCAGGAACTGGAGCGAATGCGGGCGGAGGTCGGCGACGACCAGCCCGCTCCGCGGACTGCCTACGGTAATCAGCCTTTTGACAATGAACCAAAACCTGCAGCCAAAAAGAAAACCGGAAAGAAGTGAGGTGGAGGCCATTCACCGACACATCGCAGCTCGCCCTGCTGATGTTGCGGTGCTGCAGGATGGCGGTCCGAAGTCTTAAAGGACATAGCGAACCGGATTCCAGTCCTGAGCCAGCTGGCAGAGCATCTCGAGGACGTCCGGATCTTCGCTGCAGGCAACGATGCCGGGGTAACGCAGCATCCCGGCGCGTTCATCCAGCCAGAGCGATCGATAGTGAACGGGTTCTCGGTTGTGGACCCAGAGAGCATCACCACCGCGAACTCGGGCGATATGCATCGAGACCGGGAAGTCGTAGATATTGGGTGAATGAATCAGCGAGCCGATGTATTCACCGGATGCCATGAGCGGATAGATGCTGCCCTGCATCTCATCGGATGTCGAACCGGCAAGATGGCTGCCGCGGGCTGGCCACAGCAACCGATCGACTTCCCTCGCTCGCTGGAAGTCTTTCTGCTGGAAGCCAATCAGATAGACGCCTGGTCCGGGCTGGGCGCGTGGTGCAGTGAGGTCCGGCAGTTGATCGAGTACCGTGCGAGCGGGGCGGGAAGGGTCATCCGGACCGCTCGCAATCCGGTCGGCCAGCACTTCGACCCACGTCCCCGTGCTTCCCATTTCAGGAGCGAAGACGAGTGAGTAGAGTGGCGTGGAGTCGGAGTGCAGGTGGCAGATGATCGAATAGCCGTTGCCAGTGCGGTCGCGGTACTGTTTGGTACCGTCGATCGGATCGATGGCGATGGACAGCGAGCTGTCGGCAGAGAACCGCTGCATGTCACCGGTGGTTTCTTCACCTTCGATGCGGCAGGTGCGGAGAATCGGGTCCGCGTCACGGAGGGCAGCGACCAGCAGTTCCTGAACTGTAAGATCCGCGAGTGTGAGCGCATCTGTGTTGGCGTTGCCGGAAGTCTTTCCATCCACCGCGATGTTGTAATGACGCATCCTCGCCGCAATCGCCCCGCCCCAGCGCATCACCGGAGGAAGAGCATCGCGGAGAGCGGCTATGACAGCGATTGAATCCATGGGAGAAGGCTTTGGGGAAGGATGAAGGATGAAGTGCTGCGCCTGGTCTGTCTGCGTGATCACTCTTCTTTGCTTTGCTGTTCAGCGGTGACTTCCGAGACGTCTTCGGGTGGTTCTTCGTGGCGTTGACTTCGTGGGGTTGCGTCAGGAACTCGTGACGCCTGCCAGCGACCGGCTGCATGTCCAGCGAGAACACCGGCGAGGTAAGTGATACCGGAGGGATCGGAGATGACGGAGCCGGCATAGGTGCCATAGGCGGGGTAGAGGATGCGGTAGCCTTCGCGGAGCGCATCGGGGTCATCGTGTTCGGCGATCCATGTGAGTGCGTCACTGGTGGCGATGGATTCGTGCCAGAGGGGAGCACCGGGTATGAGGTAAACGGCGGCCCAGGTACCTTTCCATTCGCGTTGGGCGAAGTCTTTTGCGTGTCCACCTTCGTGAATGGCGATGGAAGGAATATCGGAATAGATGTGGATGGTGTTGGTGAAGGGGTTGTAGTGATCACCGCCGAAGAGTCGTCCGGGGAAGAGGGTTTCACCTGCGACGCTCAGGACGCCCAGGGTGTATCTCCAGCCTCCGCCCACGGCCGTGTTTTGGGTGAGACGTTTCCAGTCATCGCGGGGGTTGTACTGGTTGACGCGAACTTTGACGGAGTGGAGTTCGTTGTGGTTGAGATATTCAGCGAGTGCTTGTTCTGTGGAGGGACTGACGCGGTGATTTTCGACGCGTCGATCGAAGAGAATAATTTTTGCGGGGATGCCCCAGACCCAGCCGAAGCCATCGAGAAATTTATTGGGGCGGCCACGTTCGATTGCGGGCCGGTTGGCGAGGCGTGGGCTGGAGAAGTACTGTTCCGTGGTGCCGCGAGAGTAGGATGCGGAGCGGCAGCCGGAGAGGCTGATTAAGCAGGCAAGCAGGAGCAGAATTGCGGGTCCGCAGAGTCTGGAGTGTGGGCCGCTGCGGGACATGGTGATTGGGCCTTCCGTGGCGAGGAGTGGATTGCGGTTTGGATCAGGTTGCGGGTGGCGGGGTTGTCACAGCTTTTTCAACTTCATCCAGAAGCTGGGCGCGGCGGAAGGGTTTGTAGAGAACGGCTTTGAGACCTTCCTGGCGGGCTTTGACGATGGAGTGAGTGGAGTCGTAGCCGAAGCTGGTCATCATGATGATGGGGACAAGTGAATTGATTTGTCGGAGCTGTCGGAAGCATTCGTAGCCGTTGGCGTCACCGAGTCGGATATCGGTCAGGACGGCGTCATAGTGGAAGTTTCGCAGAGCGCGGCAGGCTTCACCGGCACTTTGGACAGCTTCGACGATGCACTGCATTTGTCCGAGCAGATTATGAGCATCTTCTCGGGCAAGGGGATCAGCATCAACGACGAGGATGCGTTTGCCCACGAGTGCTGGTCTTGGGGGGCGTTGTGGGATGGGGTTACTGAGCGCGGCCTGATGGGGATCGACGGCGACGGTACCGATATCTGTGCGAATTTGTCGGATGCGATCAGCGATGAGATGGAGTCGTTCGCAGACGTCGGGGTCATGCCCGATGTAGCGTTCGAGAATCCAGGTGACGGCATTGAGGATATCGTCGGAGGGTTGTGCGACTTCGCGGCGGAGTCGATTGGTGTTTTCGCTGGCGGCGGTGGCTTTTTCGGCTTCGAGGAGCTGGAGTTGGTTGAGGGAACCGGCCACGACGCGACCAAAGAGGACGAGGAAGTCGAGATCGCGCTGGTTGAATGCGAGTGTTCCGGGGCTTTCGACGTTGAAGGTACCCAGAACGGTATCGCGGATCATCAGGGGGACGGTGAGTGAGCTGCGGGCGTCGGCGGCACCGGAGAGGTAGAGTTTGTCGTTTTGAGTATCGGCGCAGAGGTAGCTGCGTTTGCTGAAGGCGACATAGCCGGTGACACCATTTTCGGATTCCGCGGCGAAAAGTCGGCGGGCAGCGGCCTCGGGGGCCATGCCGTATTCGAGGAGAGGAATGAGTTCGAGCGTGTCGTTGTTGAGGAGGCGGATTTCGAAGGTGTCGTAGCCGAGAACTTCGTGGGTGGCTGTGAGGATATGTTCCTTGAGGAGTGCGACGCGTTCCTCGGGCGTCATCTGGGTGACTTCGTCGGGCGAGAGATTGCCGAGTTCGAGTCCGGCGCGGTAGATGGCTTCCTGTTTCTGCTTTTCCTGAGTAGGTCGGGTGATATCGCGGACTGTGAGCAGAAAGGCGGGGGCGGGGGCGGCCAGTGGCGGAGTGCGGGCGATGTGCAGTGCGAGAACGGTTTTGTCTTCGCGGCGGATAGTGATCTGGATGGGTGGAGCACCGGGTTCCGGCAGCCCGACTCGGCTGAGGTCGGTGCCATCAGCGGGTGCGAGAGCCTGCTGGAGCGGCTGACCGGAGTAATCGTCGAGATTAGGAGTCAGTTTCGCGAAGGGATTGTTATGCCAGCGAATGCAGAGCTGTTCATCGAGGAGTGCGACGCCATCCGGGAGCAGCTGGAAGAGTCCGAGCGCGCCCATGGAGGCATCGGCGAGACACTGGGGGGAAGAATTATCGACGACGAGCCAGTCGGCGTGGGGATCGGGGAGTGTGGCGTGGCGACCGTGCACCATTTCTGTGACTTCTCCGGCCGCAGGGATTTCGGGCGGAGTGTGATCGCTGAGTGATTCCGGACGGCTTTCCGCTGCGAAAACCACTGCTCGTTTTCGAATGGGTGCCATCGAGCTGATTCCTGGGAGGGGCGGTGGTGGTGGATGCCCAACGTTTGCGGGTTGCCTGATTCTGCCTGTTTACTGCCCTTGTGGCAAGAAAGTTTTCCGGAATCGATGCCAGGGATGGGCTTCGGCAGAAACTGAGAAAGGCTCTGAGGTTGACTTCATTCCACAGAGCAGGATAATTTCGGCCCCGCAATTGCTCAACAGCAGTCCTCTGCAACTCGTATCGAAAGCTCTTTCAGTGTTGAAAAAAAAGATCCCTCTGTACATGACTCAGGAGGAGCGAGAGGGACTGCGCGCGGCGGGGCGGTTCAACGCCGAGCTGCTCGATTTTCTTCGTCCGCACGTGATCGAGGGAACATCGACGGACAAGCTGGACCGCATGGCGTTCACCTATACGCGTGACCACGGACACACTCCCGCGTGTCTGAATTACAAAGGTTATCCCCGAACAATTTGTGCCAGCGTCAACGAAGTCGTCTGCCACGGCATTCCCAACACACGGCCGCTCAAATCCGGCGACATCGTGAACATCGATCTCACCACGATCGTCGATGGTTGGTACGGAGACCAGTCAGAGACGTTTCTGATCGGCGAAGTTTCGGAAGCAGCGAAGCGACTTGTTCAGACCACCTTTGAGTCGCTTTACATCGGCATTCAGGCGGCCCGGCCCGGGTGTGCGGTGATTGACATCGGTCGTGCCATTCAGGCCTTCGCGACCCACGCCGGCTACTCCGTGGTCCGCGAATATCAGGGGCACGGGATTGGCCGTGACTTTCATCAGGAACCCGGAATTCCGCATGTTCCGCAGCTGACCTCGACGCGTGACTTCCTGCATCCGGGAACCTGCTTTACCATTGAACCGATGCTGAACATCGGCTGCTGGGAAACAGTGCTCGACAAGCGTGACAAGTGGACCGTGCGAACGCGCGACAACGCTCTGTCGGCTCAGTTCGAACACACGCTCCTGATGACCGAGACCGGTCCGGAAATTCTGACACTCACCCGCCTGGGTCCTCAGGTCGGACACCGCTTCTGAAAACCATGCCGCATGAGTTCTGTGGATGAAATCAACGACCTGCTGACACGCTGTGAAGCACGCATTCAATATGTCTTCAGCGACCGACAACTCCTGCGCCGCTGTCTCACGCACAGCTCGTTCGCCGAAACCCGACTCGATTCCAACGAACGGCTCGAGTTTCTTGGTGATGCCGTGCTGGGGCTGGTCATCTGCGAATACCTGTTTCAGCTCTTCCCCGAACAGCGCGAAGGACAGCTCACCCAGATGAAAAGCTGGCTGGTGAGTCGTCAGACGTGTGCCAGGGTCGCCAAAGTGCTCGATCTGGAATCCGTGATTCTCGTCGGGCGCGGTTTGCAGCAGATTCCCGAGTCAATTCTCTCCGCCTCCGTAGAAGCGCTCACAGCGGGCATTTATTTCGATGGAGGCATGGAAGCAGCCCGCCAGTTCATCCTCCGGGCGTTTGCTCTTGAGCTCCGGATCTGTCGACCACTCGATGTAGAAAACTTCAAAAGTCAGCTTCAGGAGTTCACCCAGCGAGAACTCAGCTGCACCCCCGAATACTCCGTCGTCGATGAATCCGGACCGGATCATGCCCGCGAATTCCAGATTGCCGCCCGTGTCGGATCGCAACAGTTTCCTGCCGGACGGGGGCGCAGCAAGAAGGAAGCCGAACAGCAGGCGGCCCGGTATGCCCTTGAACTGCTCCTCGGTATGCCCGACAACGCTTCGCCTGCCAGAGACTCTGATGGCTCCCTGACACCTGTACCGCCAGTCCCTTCTGCCAGCCCCGAGGAATCCTGCTCCGTGCCAACTGTCCCCATCGTTGATGCTCAGGTGCTCTTTCGCCCCGATTCACCCCAGCTGCGATTCCTGCCTGAAGGCCCCTATTCGCTTGGGCCAGGCCGCTTCAGCTGGGTAGCCATTCAGCACGGCGCGGACTCAACGACCGGTTCGATCAACGTCTTTGACATGCAGTCCGGCCGAAACGAATCGTGGCCACTTCCCGGTCGCCCTGGTTTTGCGTTTCCCACAGACCGCCCCGGCGTTTTTGTCGCTGGTGTGGAACGCACTGTGGGACTGTTCAACACCCACACAGCCTCATGGACGCCGATTGTGAACGACGTGGATTCACAAGTCAGCAACACGATTATCAACGATGCCGTGGTATTCGACGGCAATCTCATCTTCGGCTGCAAGGAACTGGAGTTTCAGACTCCGAAGGCCGGGCTGTACCTGTGGCGACGCAGCGACGGAAAGTTGCTGCAGCTCAGAAACGACCAGATCTGCTCAAATGGCAAGGCCATGATTCATCCAACCGGTGGCCAGTTGACGCTGTTCGACATTGATTCCTGCACAAAACGCATCATTTCCTGCCGATTTGACTTGACTTCGGGAACTGTCAGTGATGAGCGTACCGTGGTGGACCTGACAGCCGAAGCCGTTTTTCCGGATGGCATGATTCTGACACCGGACGACCAGAGTCTGATCGTGGCTCTGTATGATCCCGGCGATCCTGAGGCGGGGCAGGCCCGCCAGTACAGTCTTGCGACTGGACAGCTGGAACGTATCTGGCGATGTCCCGGTTCCCCGCGGGTGACCTGTCCGCAGCTGGTGGAGCGGGACGGCCAGGTCTGGCTGGTGCTGACAACGGCGGTGGAGCACATGCCGGTGGAGCAGCAGGAGCGTCATCCGAATGCGGGGTGTTTATTTATTGCAGAGACGGAGTACAGCGGAACTGGATCGCAGCCGGTCTTTGCGGTGCCATAGCTGCCGCAATCCACGTGAACGAGGCAATCAACGGTGGAGTTCCCCGAGTAACCGGATAGAATTCAGCACGCTGCCCATCAGATTTTGCCAGCCGTCTGGAGTTGTCTGTGAGCCTTGAAGTCGTCCGCCGCATCTTATCCAACGTCGAATCCGCTGTGCTCGGCCAGTCCTCGACCGTCCGACTGTCAGTAGTGGCTCTGCTTGCCGGCGGCCACATCCTGCTCGAAGACGCTCCGGGACTCGGCAAGACATCGCTGGCCCGCGCCATTGCAAAGACGCTGGGATGTGGATTTGTTCGAATGCAATTCACTCCGGACCTGCTCCCCAGCGACATCCTCGGGTCCAGCGTCTACCGTCCGGGAACCGGCGACTTTGAGTTTCGTCCGGGACCGATCTTCACAAATGTGCTGCTGGCTGATGAGATCAACCGGACGACCCCGCGCAACCAGAGTGCATTGCTGGAAGCCATGAGTGAACGTCAGGTTTCCATCGAGGGCATCACGCATCCGCTCCCACAACCCTTTCTCGTCATTGCCACTCAAAATCCGTGGGAATTCGAAGGCACCTATCCGCTCCCTGAAAACCAGCTTGACCGATTCATGATGTGTCTGAGTCCGGGATATCCGCGGCGTGAATCAGAGCGTGAGATTTTGCGGCGTCACCGCACCGGTCAGCCTGTCGATGAACTGCGGTCCGTGGCCTCTCCGGAAGAATTGCTCGCGATCCAGAAACAGGTTCAGCAGGTGAAGGTGGAGGAGTCGCTTGCTGACTACATGCTCGAAATCGCCGATCGCACCCGCAACCACTCAGAACTGACACTTGGCATTTCGACCCGCGGAGTGCTCACGCTGTACCGCGCCGCGCAGGCTCATGCGTGGGTCGATGGCCGCGACTTTGTAATTCCCGATGACATCAAACAGACAGCCATCCCGGTGCTTGCCCATCGGCTGGTCTGTCGCGGCGTGGTCACGGAAAGTCGTCGTCAGCGGGCCGCCCGCATTCTCCGCACGCTGCTGGATGCTCTCCCTGTTCCTGGCTGAATCCGTTTCGCTGAACGCTCCGTATGTCTGCCACTGCTCCGAAAACTGCACCCGCATCCACTCCAGGCCGTCGCCGCCGCGGCGGCCGTTCGTGGCTGCAGAGAATCAGCCTGCTGCTGCTCCTGCCCTGTGGTGCAGCGGCTGGAATTTTCGGTGTGTTCTGGTGGCAGGAGCGCCCACTGCGGCAGGCTGAATCGCTGCTCCTTTCCGGATCAGCTGAAGGCCCGGCTGAGGCTTTGAAAATCCTTGACGAGTGGTTGAAGAGCAACGGGGACAGCGGCGCCGGAAAGGCACTTCGAGCGCGCATCATGGTACGCCTCGGGGAACCAGCCGAAGCGCTGCGACTGCTGCAGCAGGTTGGAGCAGACAAAGTTGAAGAGATGCAGGCGTGGACGGAAGCCTGTCTGCTGCTTGAACGCTGGACATCCGCTCTGCCCGTTCTTGAGTATCTCAAGGATCTGCAGCCGGATAACCCGGACGTGCTCCACCAGCTTTCGGCCTGCCGCGCGAAACTTGGACGCTACGACGAAGCGGTCGCAGCCGCACGCCTCTTTGCCGCTCTGCCGGAATGCGCAGCCCGCGGACAGGCGCTGATCGGAATGCTGGAACGTGACCGAGCGAACTATCAGAAATGCGTAGACGCCTGGGACGCACTTCTGAACATTCAGCCCGACGCCACTGGACTGCAGGTGACTCCGGCAGAGCTGTTTCTGGAGTACGGCAAGGCGCTGCTGCAGCTGGGGCGTGGCGATGACGCCGTCCGCGCCCTGCAGAAAAGTCAGTCTCTGCAGCCTTCAGCGGACTCAGCCGCATTTCTTGGCAAGGCATTCGCGGCAAGCGGCCGGCAGCCAGAAGCCGAGTCCGCCTGGAAAACCGCTGTGCAGCTCAATCCGGAAAGTCGAATCGCCCGCGAAGGACTTGCAGAACTTGCTCTCCAGCAGGCCCGCTTCCCCGACGCCCTCGAACTGCTCGCACCCCTTGAAAACAGTCCCAACCTCCGCAGTTCCACCGCCTTTCTCCTGCAACGCACGCACGCTCTGCTGAAGCAACCCGAAAAGGCGATCGTCTGGAAGGACCGGATCAACCAGCTCAAACGCGAAGAAGACGCTCGGATTCAGATGGAACAAGTGATCTTCACCAGCCCCGATTCGCTCTGGGGACAAGTCTTTCAGGCGTGGCATCTCGCTGAGCAGCAGAATCCTGAACAGGCAACTCAGCTGCTGTATCCCTATGTCCGTGAAGATTCGCATCCCTTCATCAAAAAGCTCTGGTCAGCAATTGAACAGGGCTCTGCCATTCCGGGACTGAACGAGGTCCCGATGGACGTTTATTAGACAGTCAGGATGCACTGTGAAGTGACACGCTCATTGCCCGTGTGAATACCTGCACGGCAAGGTGGCTCCCTGCATTTCTGCAGGCTGCGGACGCGCAGAGGCACAAGAAAACCGCCACGAGGCAGACTGCTGTGCGGGATATCCCAGTGAAGAACAACCGCAATCTCCGTCTACAAGCCGCCTCGCTCATTGACGAGCGATCGACTGTGCTGAAGAGTGACGCAGGTCACCCCGCAGTCGTCGAGGTTGTCCCTTAAAGACTCAGAAGGAGTTCAGCGATGCAGGCAGCTTTTGAACTTAATCTCCAATCCTCCGGCCGTGAATGTATCGACGCAGTGATTGCCGACAGCAACCGGCTCACCGCAGAATCACTCGCGTGGTGCCGCAAATCCTACGGCGGCTTTCGCAATATCGTGTCGGTTTCATCTGCTCAGGATCTGCTGTCATCCATGCGCTCGCAGCGTCCGGCCGTGGTGCTGGCTGGCGAGCGAATCGTTGTGGGGGCGTTGCGAGAGATCTTCACGGAGCTGGCGGTCAGGCTGGGGGAGACGCGCATCGCAGTCTTCGCGGACGGCCTCACCGATCGTCAGCTTGATCTCGTCGTTCACAACCGATTCACAGGACTGCTTTCGAGGGACGAAACCATGCGTCGTCTGAGCGAACAGCTGACGCAGGTGGCAGCCGGTCAGGCTGTGCTGTCTGAGCATCTTGCCGGCCGCGTGGAAACGGCCGTTGATGGTCGTTTTCGCTGCCTTGCCAGTGCCCACATGGAGAAGCTGACGGACCGCCAGTGGGATGTGCTGCTTCGAATCGCTGAAGGGAGGCGAGTCGCCGAAGTTGCCCGGGCGCTGTCGATTTCAGAAAAGGCGGTCGAAAGTCACAAGCATCGGATCATGCGCGTTGTGGGAGCTGCAGATCGGGTGGACCTTTGTCGCTGGGCTATTCGGGAGGGTTTGATTGAGGCGTGATTCCGGTGTGCGTCTCCATGCACTGCGGCGCAGCTGACTGTGGTTCTGGTGGCCACCAGTCTTCCACGCCCAGCAGCTGCAGCATGTCAGTTCTCAGCTGCTGCATGAGCGGATCAGTTCCGCGTGAGCGACGGCTGACCTCAACGGGAATTGCGGGGCCAATTCGAAACTCCACTTTCCATTCCGGCCGCAGCGTGATGCGGTCCGTGAGATCTTCTTCCAGTCGGTGCACGGTCTCTGCAAGTCGTTCGGGAGTTACCTTGCCGTGTGCCTGATCGTCGTCGAGATAGTGTTCTGGATAGAGCGAAAGGGTTTGGACGTAGTAGCAGTCTGTCAGAGCCCGCCAGCGTTCTGCGACCTCGGCGGAAGACAGTTTCTTCTGAAGGAGTTCAGCGAGGATAGTGGTTCGCAGGTCCTTGACTCGGCCCACGGGATCACCCTGTTTTGGACCTCCCAGCCAGCGAACTTCACAGGGGTGCAGCACTGCATCCATAAGTCGCTGGATTCGGGGCCGCAACGGGCCGCTTTGAGAATCGCCGAGCACCTCAACTTCACGACTGGCCAGCAGCGCGCGGGCCAGCAGACGAATTCGTTGCAGCACCGGCAGGTGCTCGTTCGTTTTCCAGAACGTTCGCTGTTCAAGCCGGCTGAGCACTGGGCCGACGGACTGCTGAATGTCGCCAGTCAGCGTGTAGCGGATGGCAACCGGATGGATCACGACCTGGCCGGCGGGATCGAGAGCGGCGCGGCGTCGTGCAGCGGTGCGGGCGATGAAGGAGACGCCATCCATGAGTCCCAGCAGTCGATCGTTGGAACGTGAAATGACGCCTTCCGGGAAGATCACCAGCGGGCGTTCGGCGGTGGCCACGATTTCCACGGCGGCATTCAGAGCTTCGCGATCGAGGCCTTCGCGGAAAATACTGAACCCGCCGAGCAGCCGAATCACGATCGCTTCCAGCCGACTCTGGCGAAACAGATGCCAGCTGGCCAGCGAAAATACGTGACAGGGCACTTTGCGGCAGAGCATTCCGATGAGCATCGGATCGGCATCGCGGGAATGATTGGGGCACAGGAGTATGCCGTGGCCGGATGCAAGACTGCTGCGGACGTGTTCAAGGCCGTGGTAATGGAACTGCACAAGGCCGTAGCGACGGCGAAGGAATGGTCTGAGCCATATTCGAAACAGCCACGAAAACCAGCGTTTGCGGTACGGAGGCACAAACCTGTATGGCTCATCCACCACCACCCTGTGCATGCCTGCCGACCAGTGCAGTTCAGACTGCGCGAGAGGGAAAAACGAGGACCGAAGACGCCAGTTACAGAAATCAGGCAGGCCAGATTTGTGAGCCACCATCGACGCGAAGGACCTGTCCTGTGACGAACGCCCCGAGCGGTCCCGCGAAAAACTCGACGACTCGAGTCACTTCATCAACCATGCCAATTCGGTCGAGGGTTCCGTCAGTGGCCAGCCGTGCGTCTTCGATCTTGCGAGTGCCGAGGAAGCGGCCGGTTCGAGTATCTCCGGGGGCCAGCGTGTTGACGTTGATGTTGAAACTGCGGAGTTGTTCGGCAAGACACCGCGTGTATTCGACAACGCCGGCCTTGGCGGTCGCATAGATGGAACTGGAGGGAATGCCGCGAAAGGCCGAAATGGAACTGAGCGTGAGGATTCGCCCGGTCTTGCGCGGCATCATGACCTTTGCTGTTTCCTGACAGACAAGGATCGTGCTGAGCAGGTTGCGGTCGAGTACTGCGCGGACGTCTTCCAGCTTGATGTGGACACAGTCATTGGGATTGGGTTTGCCGCCCGCAGCCGCGATATCTCCACCCGCGTTGTGCACGAGGATATCAATGGGTCCCAGCTGGCTGCAGGTTTCCTCAACCACGCGCTGAACATCGGCAGGATTCGTGAGATCACCCAGCAGGCGACAGGTGCGGGTGTTGTGGGCGGAAGCAATATCGAGGGCGGTCTGGGTGAGCGTGGTGCCTTCGCCGTATTCAGCAGGTCCGTTTTCCCTCATGCCGTGCACGCCCACCCGGCAGCCAAGTGCCGCCAGATGTTCGGCGAAACCGCGTCCCAGTCCGCGACCAGCCCCCGTGACCAGAGCCACTTTACCTTCCAGAAGCCGATCTGCCATTGTGTGATCTCCCTGACTGCACGGGCGGAGTCGATTTCAGGCGGCCGCGGGCAGGTCTATATATATGGTATCGAAACGCGAGCTTTGAGTTGGTTTGAAGAGCGACGACCGGTGTCGCGTCTGGCTGATAGTGTAGCGGGTATGCAGTGACATCCCAGCAACCCCGGGCGCTGGGAAAGCCGAAATTCCCGGGGTCCTGGAATTTCACAGGCAAAAACGCCGGAACTCCCGGGAATCCCCCGGTCCGCGCATGTATCACTGCCGCCGAGACCTTAGAATGCAGGGCCAGCAAACTTTCTCGCCACACGCCCGCTCGCGGGGTCCCCGGAGTTTCCTCTGATGTCCGACGTCAATGCCATTCTCGCGGAGGGCGCGCTGCCTCCCGAATGTCGAAATGTGGACCAGCTCCGCATTCAGCGGGCCGTTCGCGAAATTCTGCTTGCCGTCGGCGAAGACCCCGATCGCGATGGGCTCCAGGAAACTCCCGCTCGCGTCGCCCGCATGTATTCCGAAATCTTCGGCGGACTGCACGTAGAGCCCGGACGACACCTGCAGAAGGTCTTCGAGGAACAATACGACGAACTGGTGCTCGTTCGGGACATCTCCTTCAACAGCATGTGCGAACATCATCTGCTGCCGTTCATGGGCAAGGCTCACGTGGGCTACATTCCCCGCGGTCGCGTGACCGGGCTCAGCAAGCTCGCACGCGTCGTCGATGAAGTCGCCCGCCGTCCACAAGTTCAGGAACGCATGACGCACACCATCGCAGACCTGATCGAAAACGAACTGTCGGCTCTCGGGGTGATTGTCGTCATCGAAGCCGAGCACACTTGTATGACTATCCGCGGTGTCAAAAAGCCAGGAGCCCTGACCGTCACCAGCGCCGTTCGCGGACAGCTCAGAAACAATCTCGGCAGCCGCGCCGAAGCCATGGCCCTGATCAACGGCAAATAAACATGATCGCCTCCTTCGTACTCAAACTGCTTGCCGGCATCACCACCTCCTGGCTGCTCATGCCACGCCGCGATGTGGCCGATGGCTTTTTCCGCATTCAAATGCTCGTCGTACTTGGACTGGCTGTCCTGCTGGTGCTGGCATTCGACCCCGTCACGCTCGCAGGACCACCACAGATTCCCAGTAGCGTCTCCGCGACATCGCCACAGTCAGCATCGGCCATCGCCAGCCAGAAAGAACTTTCAGGCCTCCCCAAAGCAGTCCGCTGGCTTCGCGGACTCGCATTCGCCATCGCTGTTCTGGCCTATCCCGGCCACATTCTGTGGAAGCTCGGACGACGCCCCGCGGGCACATTCTGCATCCTCGCCATCGGACTGCTCAGCTCTGCGTCCCTCGCACTGCTCTCCATACAGCTCGCGCGGGGCACGCCCATCGCCCTGCAGCTGCTCGCCAATGGCTCCTCAGCCATGGTCCTCGGAGGCGTGCTCACCGGAATGCTCCTCGGACACTGGTACCTTACCACTCCCGGAATGTCGCTGAAACCACTCATCTGGTTCTGCCCGTTACTCGCCAGTGCCGCCACAGCAAGACTGGCTGCGACTGGTCTTGCCATCGCCACCAGTGGGCTGCCACCGACAGATCTCGTCCGCATGATCTGGCTGGCTCTCAGAATTCTTGGCGGTATCCTCGCTCCCGCCGCCGCAGCTCTGCTCGTACGCCAGATTCTCCGTTATCGCAATACTCAATCTGCCACTGGAGTGCTCTTCGCCGTGCTGATTCTGGTATTTATGGGAGAAATGTCCGCTGCCCTGCTTGAACGCGATCTCGGGGTTCCCTACTGACATGCTTCGCCGCCAATACGCAGGACTCACTGGTTGCTCCAGCATTATCGGCGTGGTGGCCGGATTCGCTGCGGCTGTGTTCCTGTGGTCCCTGGATCGCGTTACGCAACTGCACTGGCAGCACTCATGGCTGCTGTATCTGCTGCCGCTCGCCGGACTGCTCTCCGGCCTCGCCAGCCAATACCTCGGCGGTCGCGCCGAAGGGGGCACCGAACTGATACTCGCTGAGATCCGGCAACCGAAGCTGGGAGTTCCCGTCAGGATGGCTCCGCTGGTGCTCATCGGAACACTCATTACGCACCTCTGCGGTGGTTCCTCTGGCCGCGAGGGCACAGCGGTGCAAATGGGTGGCAGTATCGCTGCACTCCTGGCCCGCTGGCTGCACATCCCCGCCCGGGATACGCCACTTCTGCTCGCCTGCGGGATGGCCGGTGGCTTCGGTGCGGTGTTTGGAACGCCGCTGGCTGGCGCCGCGTTTGCCCTCGAAGTCTCCGGTCTGGTCCGGAAGACAGAACCACCAATACACGGTTTCCGGCAGCTTTCCCTCGCTTTTCCACCGCTGCTGCTGTGTCTCGTGGCAGCAGTAGTCGCAGACAGGACGGTCGAGCTGTTGAGTGTCGGACACACAGAGTATCGCGTCGCAGGTTTTACCGCCGACAATGGGTATCATCACACCACAGCGGAGGAATTCATCGCACAGTTGCTGTTCGCGGCAAAGGCAGGCCTTGCAGGGGCTCTGTTTGGCCTGGCAGCAGCACTATTCACGTGGCTCAGGAATTCCATCCGCACTGCTCTCAGGAGATACGTGACTTCGGCCTGGCTGCGGCCTGTGATTGGCGCTGCGCTGCTGATCCTGCTTGTGAAGAGCACCAGCGGAACCAGCTACCTCGGGCTCGGGGTCGAGGCCAGCCCGCTGCGTCCCGGAGACGTGAGCATCTGCGGGTGTCTGGAGGCTGCTGAAGTGGGCTGGCTGAGCTGGTTCTGGAAGCTGCTTTTCACGGCAGTGACCGTCGGCAGCGGCTTCAAAGGCGGTGAAGTCACCCCACTGTTTTTTGTGGGTGCAGCTCTTGGAAACGTGCTCGGGACCGCACTGTCGATGCCTCCCGGAATACTCGCCGCCATGGGTTTCGTCGCCGTCTTTTCCGGCGCTGCTCGAACCCCGGTGGCCTGCACGCTGATGGCGATTGAAGTCTTCGGGCCAGCCAATCCCGCCGTGATCACGATCAGTTTTATCTTTCCAACGGCCGTCTGCTGCTTTGTCGCCGCAAAACTCGGCGGTCCCGGACGGATCTATGATTCGCCAGCTGTGAGTGTAGTCCGCGCGTAGTTGTTCTTTCGACCAACAGCTCGAATGAAACATGTGGACGGGCGGAAGCGCCCAGTCTCATTCTGCACCGAAGGTGCGTACCGCTGGCAACTGGCCGGCATGTACATTGTCGTCGTGTTTGCAGGCCCCCCAGACGCTGCACGGAAATACGATGTCCAAAATAATCTTGCCGCGAGTCGCCGCGATCTGCACCAACAGCCAATTCAACCAACACAGTCGGTTGATGGCCAGAAGCCGATAAATCATCGACATCCGGAACGTCCCGTGTTCAATTCTCCGCTGATGCCTCACCCCAACACTGCTGCTGCGCGCGAAAGAAAGAGAAAGAGAGAAAGAGCTCAAAACGAACTGGTGCTGGTAACCGACACTCTCCACCGGTGGCGGTGCAATTCAAGTCCGGCTGGAACAAGCAAGGTGCGCATGTCCGACAGAATCGATAACCCCCAAAGATTGGTAACAGTCGTCACTCGCCGCCCCCCTCGCGGGGACAGTCCCCGCAGTTTCGATGGCCACGATGTGAGTAGTGCGGGCACAACCGTCAGAACCGAGAGAACTCGAAGATTGGCAACAATCGTCACTTGGCGACCCCCTTTGCGGGGACAGTCCCTGCAGTTTCGATGGCCGCGATGTGAGCGGTGCGGGCACAACCGTCAGAACCGACAGAACCCGAAGATTGACAACAATCGTCACTTGGCGACCCGCTTGCGGGGACTGTCCCCCCAGTTTCGATGGCCGCGATGTGAGTGGTGTGGGCACAACCGTCAGAACCGTTAGAACCCAAAGATTGGCAACAATCGTCACTTGGCGACCCGCTTGCGGGGACTGTCCCCCCAGTTTCGATG
>JBJTOP010000156.1:0-15591 GCA_046074645.1 Planctomycetaceae bacterium
CACCAGCACCAGCACCAGCGGCGGAGTTGCCGCAGGCGTCTGAGCCTGCGGCGGTGTGGTGCATGATCTCGGGTGACGGCGTGATCGCGCCAGCCGATCGTCGCTGGGACGCGGAGATCGAGCGGGACTTCGGAGTGGGCACGCTCCTGCAGGGGCGTTATCTGGTAACGGATCTGCTGGGGCGCGGCGGCATGGGGTGCGTGCTGCTGGCACGGGATCAGCTGTTGCACCGGGATGTGGCGGTTAAGGTGCTGTTGCGGCGTCCCGCGCTGCGGGCCGGACAGCCGCAGGAATCGCTCGAACGGGAAGCGCGGCTGGCGGCATCGCTGAATCACCGCGGCATCGCGATGGTGCACGATTTCGGTCATCACGGTGGCCGGTGTTTTACTGTGTTTGAATACGTCCGTGGACGCACACTTCGATCGGTCCTTCATGAATGCCGACAGCTGTCCTGGGATGTGGTGCGATCCATCGTACTCGAACTTGCAGATGCTCTGGATGCCGCTCACGCAGCCGGTGTCGTACATCAGGATTTGAAGCCGGAGAACATCTGCACGACGCTGGACGGACAGCCAAAGATACTCGACTTCGGGGTGGCACGGGAACTGGGTGGTGAAGCGGAGCGTCGAGGATTTTTTGGAACGCCCAACTATTCGTCGCCGGAGCAGGCTGCGTGTTCGGCAACGGATGGGCGTGCGGATCAGTACGCTTTGGCGCTGCTGGCGTTTGAGATGCTTTCGGGGCAGCGAGTCTTTCAGTCGGGGTCTGAACTGGAACTGCTGCGGCGTCACCGTGAGGATCTGCCACCGCGTCTGGGGGATGTGTGCGCGAACGTTCCTGCTGTGACATCCGATGCGATCGCCAAAGCTCTCGCAAAGAGTCCGACATCGCGTTTTGCGACCTGCCGAGAATTTGCGGTGGCGGCGTTCGGTGCGGCGGTGCCGATATCAGCCGCTTCAAGGACACTGGTGGCGGTTCCTGAGGCCGAGCAGCTGGATGTGTTTCTGTGCCACGTGGCGCTGAATTCACTCTACGTCAGGCAGCTTGCGGAAATGCTGCAGCAGCACGGGCTGAAGACATGGTATTATCAGCGCGACGCGCTCCCGGGTGTTTCTTTTCTGCGGCAGACGACGAATGCGATTGAACGTTCGCGCGTAGTGGTGCTGCTGATTTCACCGGCCTCGCTGGCAGCGGACGAGTTTGGTCTGCAGGTGCGAGCAGCGACGGAGCGTCGTCGATCGCTCCTGCCCCTGCTGCAGGGAATTTCGGCAGAGGAGTTCGAATTGCGGCAGCCAGGCTGGCGAGCACTGCTTGGCCCCGCGGCACTCACCGACGTTACCGGCATCGAGAAGTCAGCAGGGTTCCTGCGGGTGCTGCAGAGACTTGAGCAGGCGGGGCTGGAACCGGAGTCACCGCGGAGGTGGAATCGCCGCAGTGGTGCCGCTGCGACAGAGTCTCCGAGGACGGCCGGCTTGTCTGCTGTCCAGAGTCAGATCTGGGCCACGGACTCCAGTCAGATCGATGTCGATGATCTGCCGCAACTGGTTTTCCAGAATGACCTCGTTGAAGAATTTCTCAGTCGCCGCAACCGTTACTTTCTGTCAGGCACCAAGGGGCTTGGAAAAACGCTGCTGCTGAGTTTCAAGCGTCAGCTGATCGCTCGCAGGGCCGCTGAAGGTGATGGAGGTGCGGGAAGCATCTGTTTCATTCCCCACAGCGGTTCACGGCTTGACCTGATGCATGAAATGCGAACGGTGAGCACGAACTATGAGACGAGTCTGGCCGAGCTGTCGGTGACGAAGCGGTTCTGGAGTGTGGCGTTGCGGATTTCCGCCATCTCGCATCATCCGGGCTGTATTTCGGACGAAGAGAAGTTCGAGGTGGAAATGTTTCCGCAGCGATTTCGCCGCTGGCTGCGCGGTGCCGAAGTTGCACCGTCGGTGGTCTTCAAGGAACTCACAAATCTCTCTGTGGGGCACGCCAACAGCCTCGTGGACAACACCGAAACCTTCCTCGATGAGAAGCTGCGATCAATTCACAGCCCAACGTGCTTTTTTGTGGACAAGGTGGATCAGGCCGTTCGCGAACGCAGCCGTGATGCCTGGATTCATATTCAGGCCGGTTTGATCGAGGCTGCCTGGGAGATCATGAATTCCAACAGTCACATTCGCGTCTACGCCTCGATTCGACAGGAAGCCTTTTCCAATTATCACTCGGATGTGAAATCCAATTTGCTTGGAGCAACTGTGCGGCTGCGGTATTCGGACGCAGAGCTCGAACACATGATGAACCGCTTGACAAGCTGTTATGAATCGAGTCGAGATTTTCGGGACTTTGTGGGATTGCGAGTGTTGCAGCATCCTGGACGTTCCGCGCCCGAGGACGCTTTCCGATTTCTGCGGCGGCACACCTTTGGCAGGCCTCGCGATCTGGTGGTGATTGCCGCCGAGCTGTCGGGGCTCCGCGGACGATTGTCCGAAGCGAAGTACTGCGAGGTGGTGCGGACGGTGAGTGCCAGCAATCTGGTCACGGGGGTATTCGAGGAAATGCGGGTGTTCATGGATTGTCTCGGGGACCCCGATAATCGCGACCGCTTCATTCGTTGTCTCACCGCCAATATTCTCAGCCGCAGCGACGCGGTGACGCTCTGTGCCCGCTTCAACGGTGTGACCGAGGCTGTGGTCAGGGACTTCGGAGAGGACTCGGTAGAGATCTTTCACCCGTTCCAGGACCTGTATCTGGCAGGGTTGCTCGGTATCGTTGTCGTGCAGTCAGAGACGGAGCAGGCGATACAGCGATTCCGTAGGCCCGATGATCTGATCAGCATTGATGGGACCGACCTGCCCAATTCGCCGTGGTACTTCATTCACCCGGCGCTCTCGGCCTACATCCGCCAGCAGGCGTGGGGCAGCAGCTTTGTGCACTACGAGCAGGCTGCAGTCGGTGATGGACTGCCGTGGAATTCGTGGGACCCCATCTGTTGCGAGGTGGAGCGGCAGTCGCGTTTCCTTGCAGAACCGGAATTGCGGCAGTTCACGTTTCAGGTGCTGCGGCAGGCCCGGGAAGTGCTCGGAAGTGGTACCTCCCGGAGCCTGCAGGTACTCCTTCAGGCTCTTCCAGACTGGAAAACCAGCCTTCAGCGTCTCCAGCAGGCCGGCCACGAAGAGCTCGTTCTCTGGCTGGAAGAACTGGCAGTCTGCAAGCGATGACGCCACCAGGATCCAGCCCCATGGAACCCACGCGAATACTCTGCCTGAGATTCCCCAACTGGCCGATCCAGGCCCACCGACTGCGCGTCAGCCGTTACAGCGATGCACACGCCTGCCCCGCAGCCATCGCGCTGCATACCCCACTGATGGATTCCGCTGCTCCGCAAAACGTTTCACCCGACCCGAATTCCCTTCGCGATCTGGCACTGTTGAGGCAGTTGTTTCCGGCTGCTCGTTCCGGCCCGACAATTGTGGCGGTGAGCGGACCCGCATGGAAGCAGGGTGTCCGGCCCGGACTGCCACTCGCGGAAGCTCGCAGCCTTGCCACACCGCTCCTGCCCCCGCAGGCGGCAAAAGGCAAACCGGCAGCCCCACAAAAGCGGACGAGTCATTCGGCGGCCGCACATTCGGGAAAACAACCCGTGATTGCCCCCGCCGAACCGGTGCAATTCGTTCCGTGGAATGCCGCCGCGGACCGCGAAGAACTGCGACTCCTCAGCGAACCTGTCCGCCGCTTCGCGCCAATCGTCGGGCTCGATTCCCTGCCACTCCCGGACTCACTACTGCTCAATATCACCGGCTGCGGACCACTGTTCGACGGTGAGGAAAAGTTGGCACAGGAGCTTTTGCTGATGCTGCGAGAGTCCCGGCTGGCGGGACGCATCGGGATCGCCGACAATATCGCAGCCGCCTGGGCTGTCGCTCACACGGATACCCACGGCAGTCCGCCAATTGCGGTGATCGCCACCGGAACTTCCCGCAAACAGCTCGATACCCTCCCCACTTCGGCTGCGAGACTGGCAGTGCCCGATCTGGAGATCCTCCAGCATCTTGGAATCGTCCGCATCGGACAGCTGCTGGCGCTCCCGGTGGAGGATCTGCCGGCGAGGTTGTCGGCAGAGTGCGTCATTCGAGTCCGGCAGCTTCGCGGCGATGTTCATGAACCGATTGATCCTCTGCCCGAGTTTCGGCCGGTGCAGGCCGCATGGGTTGGCGAAGAACCGGCGGTGGGAGTCCGCGATCTGCAGTGGATCCTCGCCCGACTTGCTGAAGACATTGCGGCTCAGCTTGAACAGCGACGTCTGGCCTGTGGCAGCCTGCAGTGCGAATTCATTGCTGTCGATGGACAATCGCTCGAAATGCCCGCGGGGCTCGTGCGTCCGGAAAAATCCCCAAAACTGCTCGCCGACGTCCTGTCACTCCGACTTGAATATATCGTCCTGAACGCCCTCCGACAGCAGCAGGTACGACAGAAAAAATCCCTGCAATCCAACCAATCCGCTCAATCACTCAAATCGACATATCCCTCCCAACCAGAACCAGATGTGACAATAAAAAGGACCACTGATGACGCCCGCAAACCGGCCAAAGGGGCCATGCACCGCGAGGCCAAAGGTGCCATGCACCCTGCGGGCCATGCGGATCGATCTGCACAAGCTCCTGGATTGGTGGAACAGGGGTCCGACGGCGGGGTTGGAGGGCCATCTCTGCACGGTGCAGCCGGGGTTGAATTGCCGTCGTCAGCAGTGGAGGAGGCTGGCGTGGAATCGCGGCCGGCGTTTGATTTTGCGGCGATCGCGGAGCAGCCGATCGCGGCGGTGCGATTGACGGCGGTGAGTGTACCGGTGCCGTTGAGCCGTCAGCGGCGGCTGTTTGCGGAGGCGGGTGAGGAATCGCAGGAGGTTGCGGAGCAGCTGGGGATTCTGCTGAGTCGTCTTGCCGGTCGGCTGGGGCCGGAATCGGTGCTGGTGGCTGCTGAGCGGGACGACGCAAGGCCTGAGCACAGCATTGGACTTTCCAGCGTGGCTGGTGGCGGTTTTGAGGACGCAGTGGATCAGCTGGCGGGGACAGATTCGCGGCCGGGTTCGGGAGTTTCGGGGAGAGTTGATGGCCGCGGGGGACGTCGTGCACGCCGTGACCGCAGCGGAAGCCGCAGTACTCCCGGGGCGGAACCTCTGGCGGGGGTACCAGCAATTCAGCCGTCTCTCCGACCGCCGCGACCGCTGAAATTGCTGGCTGAACCGCTGGAAGTGAGCCTTGAGTGGCGTGCGGCGGAGTCAGTATCGGATCGATTTGCGGAGGGCCATGGCACTAATGCCCTGCTGCGAATCTGGGGGCGGGAGTGGAACCTGGTGGAGTGGACGGGGCCGGAGCGGATCCAGACGGCGTGGTGGACCGAATCCGCCTGCCAGCGGGATTACTATCAGGCTGTTTCGGACCGGGGATCGCGTTTCTGGCTGTTCCGTGACCTGACAGAGGGGCGATGGTTTTTGCAGGGGATCTATGATTGATCCGGTCCAGCCGCAAAAAGTTTTCGCAAAATCTTCGCACTTCAGAAAGTCCTGTGGAAAAGTCGCCCTGAAATGCTTGCACTATACAGCAGCAGAATATTCCAGCTCAGTACCCCCTGAACCTCCTGCGAAGAAACTGTCGGTCAGACATGCCACAGACGGCCGCACCAACCTGCGAACTCAAAGTCCGCCAGAAGCTGGGCAAGTTCCGCATTGAGCGGAAGCTTGGAACGGGGGGTTTTGCCAGTGTTTACCAGGCGATGGATACCGTTCAGGGTATCCGAGTTGCGATCAAGGTTCCGCACGCCCAGTACACGACAGAATCGGTGTTGTCTGATTTTCGCCGGGAAATCCGTACCACAGCTCCACTGGAGCACGACAATATTCTGCCGATCAAAGACGCCAGCATCATCGAAGACCGGCTGGTGGTGGTGTTTCCGCTGGGTGATGAAACGCTGGCGACACGCATGACCCGGCGAATCAGTGTGGAAACGGCCTTCGAGATTGGCGAACAGATACTTCGGGCGGCGGCACTGGCACATTCGCACAATGTGATTCACTGCGATATCAAACCTGAAAATGTGATACTTTTTTCAGGAAACCGCGTACGCCTTGCGGATTTTGGTATCGCCAAGGTTTCTCAGCGAACCATCCAGGGCGGGGGCACTGGAACGATTGGGTACATGGCACCAGAGCAGGCGATGGGCAAGCCATCCTTTCGGTCGGATGTGTTTTCAATCGGGCTGATTTTGTGGAGGATGTTATCCGGGCACTGGCCCGAGTGGCCATTCGAGTGGCCGCCAGCCGGGTATCCTCGGCTTCGTGGCCGCATTCATCTGGATTTTATTGACTTTTTGAAGCGTGCGATTGAGTTGAACCCGAAACATCGGTTCCGGGACGCCCAGCAGATGCTGACGCTGTTCCTGAAGCTCAAAACGCGAACCCTGCGCCATGCCCGCAGTCGCCGGCGGCAGCCAAACGGATCCTGACAACGGCAAAATCCTGACTTTGCCCGAAACCTTCACCTGGTTTCTTTGTTAGAGGGGATGCCTGCTGAATGAATTGCCCGCTGTGAACAAATGAAACAGCAGGGGCATTCTTGCCAAGCGCCTTAGCAGGTCCCCTAAAATGTCTGTTTTTCGCATTTTCGCATATCTGGATCCAGGAGCCAGCAGCCTGCTGTTGCAGGCATTTGTTGGTGGTTTTGCTGGTTTGCTGGTTCTCGCTCGCCATTTCTACCGGTTTTTGCGCTGGGGCCGCAAGAGTCAGTCGGCTGCCGATGGAAGTCAGGTGTGCAACTGAACCCGCGGCCACTGGTATTTCAGCCGGGTTCGTTTCGCGATCGCTCCTGTCGCATCTTTGAATGGCAGGGTGAAGTCTGCCGGGCACTGGACCGGGATTCTGCCGGGCATCACAGCCTGCTTCAGAAAAACTCATTCTTCACTCAGGCTATGGACCGCGGTGAGATCATCGGCACCGTTCCGGCACCTGATCTGATTCCACTGGTGCAGTCAGCGGGATATGCGTCTGCCGTCCGGCACGTGCGAGTTCCTGTGATCAGCTGGGCGTGGGAGTGGAGCTTTTCGATGCTGCGCGATGCAGCACTGCTGCACCTGAATCTGATGCAGCGGGCTCTTACGGCCGGCTGGATTCTCTGCGATGCCAGTCCCTGCAACGTACAGTTCATCGGGTCCAGGCCGGTTATGATTGACACAGGTTCATTCATACCCCTGACACCAGGGGCCGTCTGGGAAGGCTATCGCCAGTTTTGTCAGCAGTTTCTGTATCCGCTGATGCTGCAGGCATGGAAGGGCGTGGACTTCCAGCCATGGCTCCGAGGGCGGCTGGATGGAATTCCGGCGGAACAGTTGTCAAGGCTGTTGTCGCTGCGTGATTTTTTCAGACGCGGGGCATTCAGTCACGTCTGGCTGCATGGACTGCTCACCGCGCGAGGCCCTGTGCGGCAGCCCATGCGCGACTCACTGGCAGCAGCGGGGTTCAGTTCAGAAATGATCCTGAACAACGTGCGGGGACTGAAGCGGATCGTGGAACGACTTCGCTGTAATTTCCCGCGATCCGCGTGGACAAACTACGTCACTTCAGCACCCCACGTGGTCCACGACCAGCCGGCAAAGTTGGCATTTGTACAGATGGTATGTCAGGCACTGCGTCCCGGCGTGACCTGGGATATCGGCTGCAACCGCGGCCTGTATTCGCGGATCGCCGCCGAGTACGGTCAGGTGGTGGCACTGGATGCCGACCAGCCGACGATCGATGAATTTTTCAGGAAGCTGAAGAGCGAATCAACAGCAGCGGCTGGACGCATCCTGCCACTGGTCCATCAGGTGGCGGATCCGGCTCCAAACCAGGGCTGGCGCGGTCGGGAGCGACTGAGTTTCGATGATCGATCGCAGCCCCGACTGATTCTCGCACTGGCTGTTGTGCATCACCTCGTGATTGGCAGTGGCCTGCGTCTGGACGACATTCTGGATTGGTTGTATGAGCGGAGGGCACACGTGGTTCTGGAGTGGGTGGATCGGGAAGATCCTCTCGTGCAGCGACTGCTGATGAACCGCCGGGACGTGTTTTCTGATCTCCGGCACGACGTCTTTCTGCAATCACTCAATGGGCGTTTTCGAATTCTGCAGCGCCGTCAACTCTCGAATGCCGGCAGATGCCTGTACTGGCTGGAGCCCATCGAAAGCTGAATCGTGCCTGGGATTTTTTCGCAAAGGTACGCCGTGATGCGTCGATTCCTGTACCTGCTCGCACTCAACGCGTTCGCCATCCTGCAACCCGCACTCGATCAGCTGTCCAGCAACCCTCAGTACCTGATCCTCGAAAACTTCAGGCTGACAGAGGTGATCATTGTCGTGCTGCTGCTTGCCGGAGGTCTGCCCGGCCTGCAGCTGACTGCCGTGGTTCTCCTTGAGCGATGCGGCCGCGGCAGGCTGGCAGACCGCGTGATGAATCTCTGGCTCGCCTCTGGGGGTGCCTTGTTTGGGCTGGTCCTCGGACGCTGGATCGCTTCTGTCATCAACGCGGCCGAGATCGGTATCCCGCAGTCTCTGTTCGCTCTGCTGGCGGTCCCGGTTGCCATCGTAGTTCCCTCGCTGTGCCGCCGATCCGTCGCCTTTCAGCAGCTGCTGGCCCTGTGCGCGGCGGGCACACTCCTGTTTCCGCTGAGTCTTCTGACAGTTCCCGCCGTGCGTTATCAGCTCCTCGGACAGGAACTCTCCGCGAAAGCTCCGCCAGGACACGTCGGCAACCCGGTGCCGGTCGTGATGATTGTTTTTGATGGCCTGAACGGAATGTCGCTGCTGCAGCCCGATCGGCAGCTCAATCGGAAATGGTTTCCCGGCTTCGCCCGACTCGCGGACATGAGCACTTTCTATCGGAACACCACGACTGTACATACCCGCACCGATCACGCAGTTCCTGCAATGCTCACCAGCACCATTCCCCACGAAAGACTGCAGCCCGTTGAAGCCGACTACCCAACCGGACTGTTCCGATTGATCTTTGACAGCCGCCAGTACCAGATGAGTGTTTTTGAGCCGCTCACGCGCATGTCGCCGACTGAGCTGAGGCAACTGCTCCACCAGCGAAACTCGGCCGCACAGGTCATGCGACTGCTCAGTACGCTGCTGCGCGTCTGCATTCATGTTGCGCTGCCCCAGGAGCTGCCGTTACAGCCAGCCATTCCACGGGAATGGTTCGGACTGGTGCCCCTGTTAAACGCCGGCCCAAAACCAATGAAGGGACAGATCATTTACGGCTGGGACGAAAAACGCAGCATGCAGGGCGAACATTTCATCAGCAGTCTGAAAACCGCTGCTCAGCCCGCTTTCCATTTTCTGCATATCGGACTGCCACATTATCCCTGGTCTTTGCTTCCCTCCGGTGAGCCATACGTGGCTGCAGGAACGGTGGGCTCCGCCATTTATGGTTTGAATGGAGAAATCTGGGATGCCGACGAGTGGCCTGTCAAACAGGCCTGGCATCGCAACCTGATGCAGATTCAGTACGCAGACAAGCTCGTCGGGCAGATTCTGGATGTGCTCGAAGAAACATCGCTGCTCAAACAAACTCTGCTGATCGTCACGTCTGATCATGGAATGTGTTTCGTCCCTGGGCACAGCCTCCGTGATCCAACCCCGGACACGCTCGCAGACCTGCTCCCGGTTCCCCTGTTTGTCAAGCTGCCCGGACAGTCAACGGGAACAATCAGCGATCGCAATGCGGAAACGATTGATATTCTGCCAACGATCGCAGATGTTCTGCGAATGCAATCCGACCCGCTCTGGGCCGGGAGCTCACTGCTCGCGGCGTCTCCAAAGCCCAGAAAAACGATCCGAGGCGTCTTTGACACCGTCCTTGAACCAGACTTCCCTGCTCGTTTTGACCACACGCGGCGAATGTACCAGGCATTGGGGGAGTCAGCGGGTGAAAGTCACATCGCCGCACCGCAGACGCTGCCACATCTTGTGGGTAAACCCCTGTCTGATTTCGTTCTGACTTCCAACGTTCTGGCGTACGAATCGCGAGTGATCCCGGCAGCGGTGGCCCCGGTTCTGTATCCCCCCAAAGCCATACCTTCCGAACCATTCAAGCCGTGCCTGATTCAGGGCAGGCTGACCGGCGCAATTCCCAAAGATGCCGTCTGGCTGGCCGTTGCTGCTGGTGGTCGAATTCTTGCCACCACTCGCACCAGTTCTGAGCAGGGCTTCCGTGAAAAGTGGGTCGCCTGGATTGAGCCTGAGTTGCTGCCGATGGCAGAAACTCCACTGGAAATCTACCAAGTGGAAGATCCTGAAACCTCCATAAGACTCTCTCGCATCCCGATTCGCGCGGGTATCAATTTTCAGGAACAGTGGGAGCCGGATACACTGTACAGAAATGACTGAATTCCAGGGCTCTTTGAGCCGATAAAGCGGCGTTTTCCGGCGAGTTTCCAGGGAACATCAAAGCCCGGGCAATTGCTGTTTGACGGGTTTTTAGCATTCTGGTATGATCGCACGGGAGATTTTTTGCAGACTGGAAGTGCCTGTCTGCTCCGGGTTTGTCGCCGCCGGCTGTCACTGGCGACGTGCTGCATGTCAGTTCTGCATCTGCAAGTTGACATTCACACAATTGTTCTGTGCCCGGGCTTTTAGCCCCGGCGCTGCGGTTTTCCGCAGAAACAGGAGATCGGCAATGGCTGAGATTGTGGTGAAAGACATTCTGGATGCGGGCGTCCACTACGGACACCGCTCCAGTCGCTGGAACCCCAAAATGCGACCGTACATCTACGGTCGTCGCAACCAGATTCACATCATCGACATCAAGGAAACCATCCGCGGTCTGATCCGCGCGAAAAAGTACCTCCTCAAGGTGGCCGCTCAGGGAGGACTCATCCTCTTTGTCGGCACAAAGCGTCAGGCGGCGGCCTCCATCGAAGAACTCGCCCAGGAATGCCGCATGCCCTACTGCACCGAACGCTGGCTCGGCGGCACCCTCACCAACTTCCGCACCATTCGCACCCGCCTGAAAAGGCTGGAAGAACTAGAGAAAACCCGCGAATCACAGGAAATTCGCAACTACTCCAAAAAGATGCAGTCCACACTCAACCGCGAATACCAGAAAATCTACCGCAACCTGAATGGGATGCGGGACATGGATCGCCTGCCGGAATGCCTCGTCATCGTTGACCCCTCCAAAGAACGCAACGCTGTCCGCGAAGCACGATTGCTGGGCATCAAAGTCGTCGCTCTGATCGACACCGATTCCGACCCGGATCTCGTGGATCTGCCAATCCCAGGCAACGACGACAGCCTGCGGTCCATTCGACTTGTCATGCAGCACCTCTCCGACGCAGTCAAACAGGGCCGCAGCCTGCGTCCTGATGAATCCCGCCGGAAGGAAGAGTCCGCCGCAGACATCTACAAGGCAGTTCCCTCCATCCGCGACTGATAATCTCCGCCGCCCTCGCGGCTCTTCGTCAATAACCTGAATGCGGCGGTCCTGAGGACCGTCGCATTCGTGTTTCACCCCGGCGATTCTGCGAACCTCCGCCTCACTCCCCGGGTCTCACTCTTCTCTACACACCGCTCCCAATTTTACTCTCTGGAGTCACCATGGCCGAAATTACTGCCGCCGCCGTCAAGGCACTTCGTGAAAAAACTGACCTGCCCATGATGGAATGCAAAAAAGCGCTCACCGAAGCCGGTGGCGACGAAGCCAAAGCCATCCAGATCCTCAAATCAATGTTCCGCAAGGTCCAGGAAAAACGAGCCGACAACGTCACCGCAGAAGGCCGCATGTTCCTCGCTGCACACCCCGATGGCAGTGAAGCTGCGCTCATCGAAATCCAGTGCGAGTCAGCACCAGTTGCCACCGGAGAAGTCCTGCAGCAGTTCGGTCAGTCCATGGTCGACCAGCTGCTCAATGGCCCCGGAGCCGACAGCCCCGCTGCCCTCATGGCCCAAAAACCCCCCGGAGCGACTCACACATTCCAGGAACAATACGAAGAAATTGTCAATAAAATCCGCGAAAAAATCGTGGTCAACCGCATCGCTCGAGTGTCCGGCACCGTCGCCGGCTACGTCCACCACGACTTCCGCACCGGTGTGCTCTTCATCGCCTCCGGCACATCCAAAAACAGCGATGTTCTCCGCGATGTCGCCATGCACATCGCCGCTCTCAACCCCGCCGTGACACTCCCCGAACAACTCAGCTCCGAACTCGTCGAAGCCGAACGCGAACGACTCCGCGCCGAAGCCCGCGCCTCCGGCAAACCTGAAAACATCATCGAGAAAATGATCGACGGACGCATGAAAGTGTTCTACGCCGAACAAGGCGTACTCACTGCTCAGCCGTTCGCCAAAGACGACAAAAAAACCGTCGCTCAGGCTCTCAGCGAACAAGGACTCGAAGCCGTCACATTCCACCGCTGGAAAGTCGGCTCCAGCACCTGAAACGGCCTGCCCACTTTCGCCCCGCCCGACGGTCCCACGGCCGTCGGGTTTCGCTACACGTCCCGCCCACGGAAGACCCGCTCGCCATGTCCGCCCACTCAGCTGCTCCCGGCTCAACACCAGCAACGGCAACCGCGCCAGCCAGTCGTCTTCCATACCGCCGAGTACTCCTGAAACTCAGCGGCGAAAGCTTCTGCCGCGAGGGCGAGTCGGGGATCGCTATGGCCGAACTCTCCTCGATCTGCGACCAAATCCGCGACGTCGTCCAACGCGGTGTTCAACTCGCTATCGTTTGTGGCGGTGGCAATATTCTCCGCGGCAGACAATTTGCCGAAATCAGTCAAAGTATCGTCCCGTCCACGGCCCACTACATGGGAATGCTGGCTACCATCATCAACGGACTCGCACTGCAGGATGCTCTCGAAAGTGCTGGCGTACAGACTCGACTCCAAAGCGCCATTCGCATGGAAGGTGTTGCCGAACCTTTCATCCGCCGCCGCTGCCTGCGACACCTCGAAAAAGGCCGCGTTGTCATCCTCGCTGCCGGAACCGGCAGCCCCTTCGTCACCACCGATACTGCCGCCGCCCTTCGCGCCCGTGAAATTGATGCCGAAGTCGTCCTCAAAGCCACCAAAGTTGATGGCGTCTACTCCGCTGATCCACTCAGAAACCCACACGCCATCCGCTACTCCGAAATCTCCTTCCGCGATGTGCTCGCACAAAACCTTCAAGTCATGGACGCTCAAGCCATGCACCACTGCATGGAACACAATATCGATATCGTGGTCTTCAACTACAAAAAAGTCGGCAACATCCTCCGCGCAGTCTCCGGCGAACGAATCGGCACTCGAGTCTCTAACGAACCCCGCAGCTGAAACATAAAATCTGCACACAACCTCTGCACGTAATCGCAGCCGCATGGCGGCAGCCTGCGGGCAAAAGCCCCTGCCAACACCCCACCAACGCCCTCCCCAGCGCGCGCACCTTCGGTGCAAAACACCGCCGGGGGCTCCCGCCCAACCGCTGGTCAGCCGCAATCCCAAACGCAATCCCAAACGCAACCTCAGCCGCATGGCGGCAGCCTGCGGGCAAACTGTCTTTGATCAGAACTTGCGATTTCCCGAGAACGTCGCGCTTGAACAACCAGGATCGCTCACATTACTCTTATCGACGGCAGTCGCCACCCCACAGCATGTCTGGCTTCCCATGCTAAGAGTCTGATCCCAGTGAACGATCTCCCGGAAATGTTGGAGCAGAAACGAACCAGGATCGCCTGCTACGGGAAGACTCCCGTCAGCGAGCAAAACATGAAATCGACATTGATACAGTCATTACTGCAAACGCCGGGCCTCGACGGTGAGAACTGTGACGAAGTGCTGCTCGAATACAGGCAGAAAGGCAGAGAAACGCCGGCTGATGACGCGCTGCTCCTTTTGTGCAGCACTTTTTTTGTTCTTCGCGGCAAAGTATCTCGGTCAGCCGCCTGATGAACGCAAGTGGGCGAATCACGTTATGGGATACGCCAGCGTGACTGGCGTTCAGTGGGTTGTATTGACCATTGGTAACGAGTGTTGTACCTGCCCAGTTGTGCGTTCATCAGCATGACGACGCCGACAACCGCTATCCGTGCAACGTTATTTCTTGTGGGGCTATTCCTTTTCAAGGACAAAACGCTGTGTCAGGGCATCGAAACGACAAGTTGCATAAGCGCCATGCTGGGGCACTGCCACTGAATGCTGCCGTTGTCCGGTTCCCACGGCGGTTGCTTCGAAGAGGTTTCCGGAGCATGGGTATCAGCACTGCAATTCATGCAGCAGTGCTCGTCTGCCTCAGCCTGATCGCACTGGCCCAGCGGGAGATCCCTGTGATACTGGCTCCCGAAGTTCGTTTTGCAGAGCCTGAGGGGGAGCCTGACAACTTTGCTGACGTCCCGGCCCTCGTACTGCCATTCGCCAGCTTCCAGATGCCTCGCTCACCGGCCACGCCGTCTCTGCCGTCGCCGGAGACAGGTCCGTTGCTGCCAGAGATCGACCTTTCCCCCTTCGGCATCGTGCCGGCTGGAAACTCGCCGCCGGAGAGCAATGTACAGGCGGCTTCGGACGCTGAATCCGCGGTCGCCTCCAGAATTCAGAAACGCGTTGAACAGGCAGGTGGACGTCGTGGTGTCGTGCAGTTTTCACTTGCCTGGCAGAGTCTCAACGATGTCGATTTGCATGTCATCGCACCGTCGGGAGAACATATCTCTTATCAAAGACGGACTTCGCAGTGCAGGGGCAAACTGGATGTCGATATGAATGCGAAAGCCCTTGAATATCCCGAAGATGAATCAGTCTCCACTGAGCCAGTTGAAAACGTCCGCTGGCTCGATCGAAATGCTCCGGCCGGCCGATATACCGTCCTGATTCATCTCTACCGCTGGAACCGCCAGCACACTAATGAACCCTTTCAACTGGTGGCAAAACTTGGCGAGCACACGCAGGTGATCAGCGAGAATGTTTCCCAGAGCAGGCGGATTGCTGTCCATCGGTTTCTCTATGTTCCCTCGTCCATCGCCGAAGGCTATCGCGTGCAGATGCTGTCGCAACTCTCGCGGTTACAGGAGCGTGAAGAGCAGAACGCATCCGAACTTCTGGAACGCGCCACGCAAATGTCTCCGGGACTCAGGCGAGATCAGGCCATGATGACCATTATCAATCGCTTCCCGCATACAGATGCCTCGGTACAGGCGTTGCAGGAACTACCAACTACTCAGTCAAAAAACTGATCACGCCTGCGCCAAATCGCTGGTCAGCCGCTGGTCAGCCGCATGGCGGCAGCCCAATGGCCTTGACTTTCTGGCAAGAGGGGGTGCCGGGAGGGCGAAGCTCCTGCTGAGCCGCATCCCTGCCGCGAGGACTGCGCCGATCCCCGCTGCTTCGCAAAATCGCTGGCAATCGCTCACAGCGCAGGCCAGCGTTCGGTAGCTCGGCAGGAGCCTTGCCCTGGGATGGTGAAACGGTGTTAAGGACACCGGATTTCGTTCTTTGGATCCGCTCCACCGTGACAAGGAGTGCGGGGGATTTCAATCCCCCGCTAACGGTGCCACGACCTCAAGGTGCACACGACCTCAAGGTGCATGGCACCTGCAGTGGCACC
>JBJTOP010000157.1:0-11086 GCA_046074645.1 Planctomycetaceae bacterium
CATACCTCGCCTGGGTGGAGAACGAGTACGAGCGTCTGTTTGCAGAAAATCTGCGGTCACTCAGGCGGGCAGCTGAACTGGAAGCGCTCGTTTGGCGTGTCTACACAGGTCTGAGAGCTCCGGAAGGAACTCTGCCAACCATCGGTCGCGAAATTGCTGACCTGCGTGAAAGTCTGCACACACTGCCTTCCTTTCCGGCATCCCCGGCAGTTGTCCTGACGGAAGCCGGCGGTGCGTTGTCTGCCAGTCCCGTGTATGCTGCTGTGGCTAAGTTTCTGGAGGCAGCGGAGGATGCACGGACAGAAGCAGGCCCCGGCAAAACAGAGCTTCGCGAGCCCGAACAGCGACTGCTGAATTCGGCCACGGCGGTTTCTCAGCTGGCCGCTCTGCTGCGAACCGCTCATGGCGAGTGGATTGATGGACGTCGGCAGCGGCTTGCCGAGCTGCATTTCCGGGTGGTGCTGCTGCGATCGCTCATTCTGCTGCTGGGCCTTCCGATAGGCATTCTTCTGGGGTGGCGCGTGACTCGAAGGCTGCAAAGTACAGCCGCCCGAATTGCGGTGACGCTCAATGAAACAGCGCTCGAAGATGCCTCGTCCGGGATGACCGTGCAGATCACGCGTGAAAGTAGTTTTGAGGATGTGCATCGGCAGGCGGAGAGAGTAGCGGAGCGGGTGCGGAACGTCGTGGGTGAACTGCAGGCGGCAAGGCGGGAAGTGATTCAGTCTGAGCGTCTGGCGGCGGTCGGCGAACTCGCTGCCGGAGTGGCTCACGAACTGCGAAATCCTCTGACGTCCGTGAAGCTGCTGCTGCAGCACGCGGCACGTCAGCCGTCCGACTATCGAATTGGTGAACAGAAGCTGCAGCTGATCCTCGATGAGATTCGCCGGATGGAAGTCACAATTCAGGGGCTCCTGGATTTCGCTCGTCGCCCCCAACTGAAGCGTGTGCGGCATGACCTCCGCGAAACTCTGCAGCGAAGCCTGAATCTTGTCGAGGGCCGGGTGCAGCAGAATCAGGTGCGACTGCATTCTGAAGTGGGCAATCAGGCGATGTGGATCATCGGCGACGCTGAACTGCTCAGCCAGGTCTTCGTAAACTTGTTCCTGAATGCGCTGGAAGCGATGCCCGCCGGTGGGCAGCTTTCTGTCGTGTCCAGCACCTCAGACTCACCACAGCAGGTGCGAGTGACTGTGACGGATACCGGCAGCGGTTTTCACGCAGAAGTGCTTAATCGGCTCTTCGAGCCATTCGTAACGACCCGGGAACGGGGAACCGGCCTTGGACTGCCCATCTGTCGCCGGATTGTCCTTGAACACAACGGACAGATTCGTGCGAGCAACCGTGCCGAGGGTGGTGCGGTGGTGGTTGTCGAGCTACCTTCACAAAACGGAAGCAATTCATGGAAAAACTCCTGATCATCGACGATGAGCTCCATATTCGCACCACGATCCAGTCGGTGCTGGAATCGCCGGGGCTGCAGGTGTTTTCTGCAGCCAACTCGGCGGAAGCGCTGCAGCTGATGGACCGTGAGTCCCCGCAGATTGTGCTCCTCGATATCCGTCTCGGAACACAGTCCGGAATCGATCTCTACACCGACCTGCGGCGGCTGAACCCGCGACTGCTGGTGATCTTCATCACGGGCCACGGTACCTCGGATACGGCGATCGAAACCATGAAAATCGGTGCCCTTGACTACCTCGTCAAGCCGCTCGACCTCGACCAGCTCTCTTCATCGGTTGAACAGGCTCGTCAGATCTGCAGGCAGATGTACGCACCTGCAGCGATCAACAGTCCTCCTGAACCGAACACGGGCTCAGACCGACTCATCGGCAGTGGTGCTGCCATGCAGTCGATTTGTAAACAGATCGGACGAATCGCACCGCAGGACGTGAATGTGCTGCTGCTGGGTGAAAGTGGCACGGGCCGGGAACTCATTGCCAGAGCCATTTACCAGCACAGCCGCCGTTCGCAAAGTCCATTCCTCAGCTGCAACTGCGCTGCAATCCCGGAGGCTCTGCTGGAGAGCGAACTGTTTGGCCACGAAAAGGGTGCGTTTCCTGGGGCGGATCATCGCCGTCCCGGAAAACTGGAACAGGCGCACCATGGAACACTGGTTCTCGATGGTGTTGAAGACTTGCCCACGGCCACTCAGACGCGAATCCTGCGGCTTCTTCAGGATGGCCAGTTTCAGCGGCTGGGTGGCACAGAAACCTTGTCCTGCGATGTCCGCATCATCGCTGCCGCGTCGCCAGGGCTTGAAACGGCCGTGAACGAGAAGCGGTTTCGGAGCGATCTTTACTACAGATTGCGCGACGTCACCATCCATGTTCCGCCTCTCCGGGATCGCAGCGAAGACATTCCTGAACTGGCTCACTATCTGATGTTCCGCTTCAACCAGCAGTTGGGAACCTGCGTCCATTCGATCTCGCCCGAGGCTCTGGAAAAGCTCCAGTCACATCGCTGGCCCGGCAACATCCGGGAACTGCAGAGCGTTCTTCGGGAAGCGCTCGTCGTTTCCACAGGCCCAACGCTGCTGCCGGAATTTTTGCCCCTTGAACAGCGAGGTGACGTCCCGGACGAACCCTTCCCCACCGGCTCAGCTCCAGCCCCCGGAATTGATGCCTGGCAGGAATTGGGACGCTTCGCCGAACAGGTGCTCAGGGAAGCAAATGGTGACGGCTACCGCACCATCATCCAGCGATTTGATCGCCTTGTAATCCTTCAGGCCATGGTTCTGGCAGGCAACATGCAGTCTCGCGCCGCCGATCTGCTGGGTTTGAGCCGCCCCACACTCCGCACAAAACTCCGCGGAATTCTCACCGCCATTGAACAGGAAAAGAACGCCGCAAGAACCAAATCCGCAGGAAATTGATAGTAACCGTTCACACATCGATGCACTTTCCGAGGTCGGTTTTGGAGAAGGCATCCTGAAGGTGCTGGTCACACGGGACTTAGAGTTCTGCGTGTTCAGAGATCCCGAGAAGCAGACTGGAGAATTGTGGGGACGGCTTGCAGGGATGCTCGGGGCCAGGCCGCAGACTCCCGGGAGTCCATCAACAGGTTTACTGCTCGCGAGGCGCGCTGAATGCGTCTGGACCGGCGACGATTTCAATCATGAATCAGTCAGTTTTGGAACAGAATCCAGATCACATGCTCGATCGCGCATCTGTGCAATCTGCGTGATCTGTGGTTAAAACAAGCGATTCAAATTTGGACCACAGATTGCACCGATTCGACAGATGATGGGAGCTTTTCAGTCCCGTGTCTGTGTAATTCTCTGCGGTAGTCACCGTGCACTGAGCGATCAGTTTTGCGGGATCAGTTTGGGTGCAGGTTTGTTGTGGCAACTGTCCTCCACAGCGATACCCGCAGTCCGGACACTGGAGAGTATGAATCTGTTGTTCCGTGACAATCGGCTTAACGGGTGGGATGTCCGTTACCTGATGGCGTTTGGGCTGCGGGTCGTGACCACTGAGTTGTGCCGCACAATCGCTGCACGTCTCTGGACGATGATGCACCACTCTGGTCCCATGACACCGCCCTGCGGCTGCAGGGCGGTGCTGGGTTACCGCTCGGTGCAGATCAACTTCAGGATCAGTTTCCTGCTGAACCCTGGTTCAAAGCATCCAGCGTTGTGATGACATCGGCGAAGAGATCATCAAGCAGTGACAGCTGACTGGATGAATCCGAAGATGCAGATTCAGTTTCCAGCAGGAGTCGGACCGGGGCAGGCTGCTGTGGACGTCCGTCAATGGATTTTGCAGAGGTGAAGTGTTCTGCAGTTGACGTTTCAATGGGTGGCGAAATCCGGCTGGCGACTCCGGAGACGTCTGCGTCGTTCGCTGCGAACAGGTCTGCAGTCTTTTCCGGGGTGACAGCGGTGATTTCAGCGGAAGGAACGCTGACTGGTTGTTGTGGCACCATGGTGCGAGCGGTAATCGCCTGACGCCTTTCGCCGGGACGCAGAACTCCGGCCATGATGTGCCCATTGTTCGCACTGGCATCGAGGTCTTCGTAGCCAAGTCGATGGCCGAGCTCGTGCGTCATGACGGTGAGCAGGTCCATCATGCCAGCGGGGACTTCTTTGTCGGTGCCGCCGACGAACCACCCCAGTCCCATCGCATCGTCATCAAGCACGATGTGATCGGCGCGTGCGAGGCCAACCTGTCCGGTTTGGGACAAATCGCCGATAATCACTGGGGTGTTCTGAAGAATCTGCAGTTGTTCCGGAGAGATTCCGACAGCAGCCCAGTCGGCGATAGCCTGATCACGAGCCGCCATGACAGAGGCTTCGTCAAGCAGTCGTCCCTGGAAACCGTTCGAGGCGATCGCGGCAGCGGTCTCGTCGGTGAGACCATTCGCATCAAAGCTGACGCCTTCAAGCATCTGCGGCAGTTCGGTGAGACTTGTAAGTTCTGCCTCTACTGCGGCAACTTCAACTCCGACGACACCCCAATTCCCGGTCGTAACTCCGATCGGACGCTTGAATTCCATTGAAATTGTGCCGTTGGCGTCTGTTTTCCTTGAAAAGACGGCTGATCTGGAAAACACACCGATGCCCAGCCCGGTGGCGGACGCAAGCGAGGTGGTCGATCCCGGTGCCGTCACCATGCTGTTGGTAGCGACGGTCCCGCTGCCGAAGTAGACACGCACATAATAGTCAACATTTGCAGCTGCCGTATTGGTATCCACATAGAACGTGACGACGCGTGAGTTGTGTATGAGCGAGTCGATATAGAACTGGTAGGACGACCTGGACGTTGAAGCAGCATCATAAATCGCGATGGACTGTCCTGATGCGAAGCCAAAGTGAGTGCCGTTGCTGGAGGAGGCGGCCGTTGATGCGTTGAAGATACTAATGGAATAGACACCTGTGGTCCCCCCCATGACAAGTGACGACGAGCGGCTGAAGTCATATCGTCGCAACCAGCCCGCAGCTCCATTTGGCGCCGTGCTGACAAGGAACTTACCAGTCGTGACCGGGGCGGCCGTTGTGTAGTACTCGATCGGATTCGTTGCTGTTCCGACACTGGAACCCGTCACGACAAAGCTGCCGGCCCGGACGTTGTTCACGGGACTTCCAGTGACCGGATCGTTTGAATCGGTCACAGCACCTGTGGCGGTGACAGTCACGGTGGTAGCTGAGACGGGATTACCGGTTGCCGGGGCTGCAAACAAGGTTCCGATGGCGGCATTTCCGCCGCCGCTGGTGGTGATCTGGATCGCACTGCCGGATGTATTCCGGGTGTATATCGCAGCATTGGCTGCCTGGCTGAACCCTCCAGCTCCGGCACTGATCGTAATCGTTCCCGAGTTGCTGGTGGATGCGTCGTTGATACCCGACCCGGACTGCAGCGTCACGGCACTGGTTCCGGCCAGTGAAGTAGCGTTGGTCACTGACAGTGGTGTTTTAGTGAGCTGAATACTTGCGGAGCTGACGGTCACTGCTGTTGCGGATCCACCGGCAATTGTGGTGGTGCCTGAGCTGGTGACCACAAGACTTCCAGCACTGCTCAGACCTCCGCTGAGTGTGACATTGCCTGCGGAATTGAGAGAAATTGTGCCAGTGGCAGAGACACTTCCGGTGAGAGTAATGGTACCAGCGGTCAGTGTTGGAGCAGATCCCGAGACGGCCCCGATATTAATGGTGGAGGCTGAGTTCAAACCGGTAGTGACGATGGCTGACGTTGAAACCAGACTTCCGAGAGCAATCGGGGCGCTGGTGGTCTGCAGCGTGCCGTTAACTGCAGTGGTACCGGCGGTCAGTCCGGCTGTAAACGTGATGGTGTCACCGGCTGCATTGCCGAGGGACAGAGTACCAGAATTTGAGAACGTCGCAGCATTTGTGATGGTGGATGTGGTTCCGTTGAAGCTGATGGCACCCGGACCGCCGGCAGCCGAGACTGTGGTGGCGAAAAAGTTGTCGCCAAAGGTGGTCGTTCCCGCGCCAGCCACCAGGATTACGCTGGGGATCGGTGTTGCTATCGTGCCCACAGCACCGCTGAACGTGGTGGAGCCACCGTCAACCTGCAATTGGGCAATGCCACTCACGGCACTACCGACAGTGGTCGTGCCTGTCGATCCTAAACGCAGTGCTGTCCCGGTTGATACAGTGGCCCCGACCGCTTCTATCAAGACCGCTCCGCTGCTCTCAGTCCCCACGGAAAGGGACGTGTTGGTGGCGATCGACACAGTCGATAATGTGATCGTACCAGCGCCGGAAATGATTCGGCTGTTGCCCGACACAGTTAAAGCACCGTTAATCGTCAGGTCCGCGCCGAAAGATCGAAGGTCACCATTGATCGTCACAGGGGTAGAAAGGCTGGTTGTCAGACCGCCAGCGAAGGCAAGTTCATCAGGGCTTGATCCGGCGGCTGGAGCGTCGCCGAATGTTACCGTGCCTGAAGTGGAAATGTTTGAGACTGCCGGTCCATTCAGGCGGGCCCCCGAGGTGAAGATCAGATTCCCGGCCGTAGATGCTGCCTGGATGCTTTCTGCAAAAATCCCTCCCGGAAATGTCGTTGTGGTTGATTGAGTGATGGTGACAGTTGAGACGGGGTTCCAGTAGGGCAACCCAAGTCCTCCGTTAAATGATGCTGTAGCAGCACCGATCACCTGAACGTCTCCAATATCATACCCAAGCCGGCCATTGACGGTGACATTCCCGGTAGACTCAAAGCGGATGTCAGAATCAGCCCCTCCCCAGGTTCCTTCGATGGCTCCTGTAACGATCGGCACGGCAACGCTGCTTCCAACAGTCAGATCGACTCCGTCCGCGAGTACCATATACGGGAGCGTGATGGTTCCGGTAGTCGTCGAAATACGGCGCGGGGCCGGGGAGTTGACCAGTATTCGCAGCACCCCGCCGGTAAGCGTCAGAGCATCAGTTGCAGACAAATTGCCGGCAACAGTTGTGTTCAGACAGGTCGATGTGTTGAGGCCACCTGTGATCGCGTGCGAGTTGTTGCCTCCGGACGAACCGATCTGGAAATGCCCTCGGTTATTCAGTGTGGTGATACCACCACCTGTGATAACGAGCGAACCGAGGATAAACAGGTTCCAGCGAGTGTCGCCGGCGGGAAGCGTGGTGTTCAGCTGCGGGACGGTGACGTCGCCGGCGAAGGTGAAGTTTGTCGAAGAATTTGCGTGTCCAAGCACGAGGCTGCTTCCGGCGGCCGTAGTCACGCTCGCCCCGACCGCCACCACGGCGTTGTTTTGGCCAGCGGTCACTGCCTCAACAGACACGTCGAACCAGGAACTGGTGTAAATCGTCGTGGTCTGACCTGCCGTGAGCACAATCGGGCTCAGGTCCATCCGCTCTCGAGACACGATCGTGCCTGCCATCACAGTATGGCTGCTGGCCGTAGTATCGAGCCCGTACATGACAGAAACGGAATCTGCGGTGTCATTACCAAGGGTCGTACGACCGGTATTGAGGAAGACGGTATCATTCGGCAGGTAGAAATCGATGTCACCGACGCTGAGCAGTGTTGTAGTTCCAAGAATATCCACGTTGTAGTGCCCCGCGGTGGGCTTCAGCCATTCGACCGAAAGGTTTTGTGCAAAGGTGACCGTTGTGGTGGTCACTGCCGGAGCAGAAGTGGAAGTATCATTCAGTCGCAGGAAAAGTCGCTGAACTTCGGACACGGCGCCACGGAAGTTGATGTTAGAGGTGCCTGAAGTCAGATCGAGATCGCTGTAGTTGGCGTCAACTGTGCCGGCGAAGAGAATCGGAGCAGTCGCCGAGGTGACAACGGCAGGAACCCCAAAACCTCCTGACGTCGATACGATGAACCTGTCTGCATACCGTGTTGGTGATGCCACCATGTTGATGTTGCTGCGGAATTCTACTGGTGCACCAGACGTGGTAACGAAATCGCGCTGAGTACCCGTAAGCTCGTCGCCGGATCCTGGTGCACCAAATCTCGCTGTGCCAAGTGCATTAATCACGATGCCAATGGTTGCCTCGCCCTGCAGAATGACATCGAGATCGGATCGAATGCGACCGTTGTTGTTCAAAGTTACCACGCCGACGTTGGTACCATCGGTTGCCGAAAGATGAACACCGCCGCTTGCTGTAATGACTTCGCTGTTAATCACGATCTGGGTCGTGACGATGTTGACCCCGAATGTCCGGTTGAGAGTTCCACCCGTGGCGGCCACGTTGTCTGGCTGGAAGTTGGTCACACTGAACGTCTCACTGCCGTTGGTATCAATTGTTCCGTTGGTCGTTGTCGTGCCTGTCCCGGTTCTCTGCAGGAAGCGATCTGCAGTCACGTTGTTCACGGTCACATCATTTGCGTTGGTCACCAGAACGATACCGAGTCTCTGCAGACCACCGGCATTGCCCACGATCCTGACATCTCCTGCAGTCCCGGCTATGAACTCGATGTTTTTCGAGCCGACTCCGCTGGTGCCTTCGAGATTTCCGCCGATGGTAATATTGGCTCCGGCGGGACTGCTGTTGGTGCCCGAAAGTCCGAGGGTTGTATCAATGACAGAATTGCCCGGATACACGAACACCGTGGTATCTAAGTCACCCAGAATCACGGGTGAACCATAGGTACTCGGAATGCCGAGCAGGTAAATCTCGTACTGCCCAGTGGCAGTGATACCCTGGCGGAAGATCAGGCTGTCAGCATTACTGTCACCGAACTCGAGGATGCCGGTATTGCCGAGGTCCCCCAGACGGACGAGTGTATCACCACCCTAGAGGTAAAGATTATAGCCCGCGTTGGCTCCTGTCGATGCGAGTAGTGCGTTGGTGACAATCGGGCCTCGGAAGTACACGTTCGCGTCGGCCCCATTGCTGCTGCCGCCGCCGTTCCCGGCAGATGCAAGAATCTGGACTCGTCGTGTTGACGCGTTAATCGTGTCTGTGTCAGAAGGCGTGACACTGTCATCAGTTGTCTGAGTCGTGATAGCCGCCGCAAAGTCGGCTCCGTTACTGTCTACAATCACAAGAGCATACAAGGGCTGAAGACCGCCAATAATGCCGTTGGCGTCAATCGTATTCTGAACATTCACAGTCCCGATTCGCCCGGAATCCAGCGAAAGAGTTTCGTCGCCGTTCACGGCATCAATGGTGCCGTCTGTGCGGATGATTCCCGTACCGCTGGCAGTACTGTCGTCAATCTGCAGGGTGAGATTTGAATCGATACGCAGATTGTCGTAGTACCGCTGGTCGCCACGCGTGGTGACAGTGCCATTGAGCGTGGTGATATTTAAAACTGTATTTGTGGAATAGGGGGCGGTCGGATCGGTTTCAAGCGTGTCCGCAGAAACGGTACTGTTGAACCGGCTGCTGCTAGAAGTGCTGTTCACATCAATATCACCGAGTCTCACAGCATTGCCGACAGCTGCATTGAAGATGACACTCCCGGTACCGGCGGTCACGGTGAGGTCTTCAGTGTAGATCGTTGATCCGTTGACCGTGCTGCTGAAGAGAACGTCTCCGGCGCCGGAATTGGAATTCACAACCACTGAACCTTCCAGAATCACCGCACTGGCATACGTCACGTTGTCGTTCGTTGTCGTGATATCACCGGAGGTGTAAATGCCGCCACCAGCTGTGATTGTGACGGCGCCATCGGCAGTGATGTCCCCGGCAGTGCTAAAGGATGCTCTGTCATCCGCCGTGACAGCGACCGTACCGTTTGTGGTGGTGGAGATAACGCCATTGATCACGATATCTGAATTGGAGGTGCCAGTATGGGAGTCAATGGTGATACTTGCACCAGCGGCAGATACCTGAGCTGCAGCGGGAGTGCTGTCGACATTGATCTGAACCGCGAGATTCGCAAGAGAGCCAGATGGCGAAAATCCCGTCACACTTGCACCGGTGGCATCGAGGAAACTGGTGTTGACTCCGGATGTCCCGCGAAGCAGCACAGTACCCGCCGAAGTCACACCACCGGCCCCGGTAATCAGGACACCACCCGTGCCGTTCGGAGTCGTGTCATTGTCAGCCGTCACGGAGATGTTTCCGGCTCCGGTTGTGGATGCAACGGCGTTGAGCAGCACGTCGCCCGGGGCACTCAGAGTCATCGTGCCGCCACTGGTGAGCGCGAAGTTGACGATGATGTCTGAGGTCACACCAACGCTGCCATTGAGGATTACATTGCCACCTTCAGCGGTAATCGTCTGATTCACCGTCACGGAGCCGGAAATGCTGATGGTAGCAGTCCCTCCGGAGTCTGGGAGCTTTGTAGAAATCGGTTGAGAGACCGTGATTGTGCCGTTGGGAGCATTAATGGTCACAGCGCCGCCCGTACCTGGAGCTCCGGTGTTGATGCCGCTGGTGGAGTCGCCGCTGGCCGTAACAACAGTTCCGATGGTGAGGCTGGTTGCGTCGGCATAATTAACGACGCCCGTATTGAGATCGGCTGCAAGCGTTGTCACTTCATTTGTGGCTGTCGTGAGCGTAAAGGTGCCCGCTCCAAGTAATCGCAGGCCATTGGCGGTAATAGCGCCGCTGGACTGAGTTGCTCCGCCCACAAGTGTATTGAGTGTGACGATACCAGTTCCGTGCGCTGTGACATTCCCAGCCAGAGTCAGCAGCCCTGTGGTCAGGTTCAGGGTGATGTCGCCATTTCCAGCGAGGGTTCGCAGGCCGGTGCCACCAACGGTGACCGCATCAGCTTCGGTGATGAAGATGACATTGCTCGTGTTATTAGTGGCGACAATGGTCCCAACAGATGTCTCAATATCCCCATCACCAGTGCTGGTGCCAATTCCAGTATCGGCAGTCAGAGTGGCCGTACCGGAGGTGCTGATATTTGGCGTCTCGGCCCCGAGGTTATCTGAAATTGCGCCGGTGGCAGACGGAGCAGCCCCCGCTGTGACGTTGATGTTGCCACTGGTGCTGGTCAGGAGGGCCAGCAGAACATCGCCCGGCGCGGAATAGGAGATGTTGCCGCTGTCGGACGTTGTGCTCGTGGCGTCTGCCATCGTGATCGCACCGTTATCCGCCGTCACATTCACGGCGGCACTGCCGCCTGTGAAGATGTTCGCATCCTGAGTGATCACATCGCCTGTGACAACGATGGCGCCCGTTGTGCTGCTGACGTCAAAGTTGATGTCA
>JBJTOP010000158.1:0-7541 GCA_046074645.1 Planctomycetaceae bacterium
TGGCCTGGGGCTGCGCCGTAGAGGCATTGTTCAACCCCGTGGCAGGCGTCCAGCTATAGGTAAAACCGGAAGCGGGCGAGGGGCCTATCACGACTTTTTCTCCGGGACAGACCGAGGCATTCGGCCCTGCATCTACAAGCATGGTTGAGGACGGCGTAACGCTTACCGTCTTACTCAAGCTACACCCGTTCGCGAACGTCACTTTCAGGGTATATGTGGTTGCCCTGGAAGGCTTCGCCAGTGGTTGGATTCTGGCCGGTCAGGCGTGAGAATGGGGCTTTCTATTTAAGGGCAGGCGAGGACCGCACTCACCACTCCGCATCACATACTCGGAAGCATCCAGGCGGGATGGTGTGTGTGATTCCAACTGCTGTGGCCTTGTCAGGCCACTTGCGTTTTGCCCGTCGCGGCAAGTAAACTTTCGGCCGCGGAGGTGGGTTGACAGCCTTTACCTTCGCTCCTACCACCTACGGAGAAAAAATCATGCAGCGCAAACGACGGGGGCTCAAAAAACCGGAAAAAGGTGCCACCTTCGTGACGGAGTTTGACCAGCCGAAAAAGCGGCGGCCCTTCACAGTGTTTTTGGTCGAGGACGATCAGGCCGTCCGCAGCTCCCTGGTTGCGGCCCTCAACGAACAAAAAGTCCCAGTCAGGGATTACATGACAGCGATGGAGTTTTACCGGGATTTTCGTGAGAAAGAACCCGGAGTACTCATCCTTGATCTGCGTCTGCCAGGGATGACCGGCATGGAACTCCAGGAAAAATTGCGGGATGAAAACTTTGAACTTCCCGTTGTGATGATCTCGGGTCACGCGGACGTGCCGATGGCGGTTCGAGCCATGAAAAATGGCGCATTCGATTTTCTCTGCAAGCCCGTTCGCGCCGAGGAACTGCTGCAGGCCGTGGGACGCGCTTACGCCGCCTTCTACGATGTCGATCATGAGGTGCTGGAAGCTGAACTCGAAGAAACCGACGAAAGTATCAGTCGCCTGACAGGTCGCGAAAGACAGGTACTCGACCTCGTGGTCGAAGGCCTCTCCAGTCGGGAAATCTCCACGGAACTCGATGTCAGCACCAAAACCGTCGAAGCGCACCGCGCACGAATTAACGACAAAATGCGAGCTGACAGCGTGGCACATTTAATTCGTATGTGCTTCGCATGGAACAAACAGCAGAAAGGCTGACAGATCGCTGATCCCTGCGGTCGCCCTCAGTGCTTTGCCAGAACAGAACGCCGTGCAGTTCACTGCACGGCGTTTTTTGACGGCACACAGTCATGTGTCTGCAGATTCATGATTGTCAGGCACCGCTCGCCGCCGCAGAGCAGCACCACCTGTCAGATTGAACACCTGACGGAATCCGTGCTGCACCAGAATCCGCTGCGCTACATGTCCACGAACTCCAACCCCGCAACTCACGACAGTTGCCAAAGTGTGATCAAGTTCATGCAGCCTGCTTCGCAGCTCATCGACGGGAATGTTGCTGACCGAGAGAGCGCCTTTCAATCCTGTGAGCGGTGCTTTGGCGACCTCGGCCATACTTCGAACGTCCACAACCTGGAAACCTGCAAGACTGGCATCAGCATCCAGCATCTTGCCGAGTCCATCCAGTTCATTGCAGGCCACGAAGGCGGCCTGATGGATTGGATCTTTGGCCGCGCCGTACGGTGGAGCGTAGGCAAGATCCAGCCCTGCAAGAGCACGGACCGTCGCCTGAAATCGAATGGCTGTCGCCACCACGTCAATCCGTTTATCAACACCATCCTTCCCTGTGGCCTGAGCTCCCAGGATAGTGCCGCTGGCGGCTTCATAGACCAGTTTCAGAGTGATCGGTGAAGCACCCGGAAAGTAACCGGCATGCTGCCCGGCTATGACCGTGGCAGAGCGACAGTTGAAACCTGCCCGCCGGGCCGCTTTCACGGTCAACCCGGTCATTCCCGCAGCAAGATCGAATACACGAAGAATGGCAGTTCCAGGAACCGGTGCGGAGGGCTCAGCAAAGCCCATCGCAGCGTGCTGTCCGGCAAGACGTCCGGCGCGATTGGCGGGACCGGCCAGCGGGACACGAGCCCACTGTGAAGCAGGTTCGCAAAAGTATTCGGCTGCATCACCCACAGCATAGATCTGAGGATCCGTGGTCTGGTGGAAACGGTTGGTGAGAATGCCGCCGGTGCGTCCCAGCGGTAAACCGGCATCGACAGCCAGTCGCACATTCGGGCGAACGCCGAGACCGAGAATGACAAGCGAACCCGGGATCTGCGTGCCGTCACCCACCTCAACGCCCGCAGCAGCACCATTTTCCACGACAACTCTCTTCAGACCCTGTCCGACTTGTACTCGCACGCCGTGCCGCACAAGTTCCTCGTGCAGTGCTGCTGCGATTTCGGCATCGAGCGGCGGCAGGACCTGCGGCTGCTGCTCCACAAGTGCTGTCTCAAATCCGCGGCGAACCAGCTGTTCCACAAGCTCAAGGCCGATGAAACCTGCTCCCACCACGACAGCTCTTCGGGAACTTGATGTGGACTGCGACGAGCTCACCGCGGCCGTAATGCGGTCCATATCTGCTATGTTTCGCAGCGTGAAGACCCCCGCAGCGTCAACTCCATCCACTGGTGGCACGAATGGAGATGCTCCCGGGGAGAGGATCAGGCGGTCCCACGGCAATTCTGTTTCGCTTTCGTCCACAAGATTGCGGACGCGGATCGTTCTTGCAGCGCGATCGATTGAAATGGCTTCACAACGCTCGCGTACATCAATGTTAAAGCGTCCGCGAAGGAGTGCCGCGGACGCCACAAGCAGCCGCCCGCGATCCGAAATCTCGCCACCAATGTGATAGGGCATGCCGCAGTTGGCGAAAGAGACGTAGTCATCTTTTTCAAGCAGCGTGATCTGCGCATGTTCGTTGCAGCGGCGCGCTCGCGTGGCCGCAGATGCGCCTCCCGCAACGCCACCGACGATGATGATTCTGAGCTGCTCTGGTGAGGACATTGGGGGCTCCTGTAATACTCCGGGGGGGCTGCTCAAAGTTCCGTTAACTCATTCCGCTGTAAAGCGACGATGCAGGTCCGCGTACAGCCCGTCAAACCGCAGCAGACTCTCGTGCGTACCTCGTTCAACAATCCGCCCATGATCAAGTACCAGCACCAGATCTGCGCGACGAATCGTACTCAGTCGGTGAGCCACGACAAAGGCGGTTCTGCCCGCAAGCAGCGTTTCAAGGGCTGACTGCAGGCGATATTCAGTTTGGCTGTCCATGCTGCTGGTCGCTTCGTCCAGAATCAGGATTGCCGGATTTGCCAGCATCGCGCGGGCAAAGCAGATGAGCTGTCGCTGGCCACTGCTGAGACTGCAGCCCGACTCTCCGGTATCCGTATCAAGACCCCGAGGCAGCGATTCAAGCAAATCAAGACAGCCGAGCTGATCGAGCACGTTGCGGATTTCTGCGGCAGTAGCCTCAGGGCGAGCAAAGCGAATATTGTCGGCCACGCTGCCGCTGAACAGAAAATTCTGCTGGGAAACAATTCCCATGCTGCGATGCAGTGTCTCGTCATCGAGCTGCCGGGTGTCGTGGCCATCTATCAGCACTGAGCCACTGCTGGGTAAACAGAACTTGGCGGCCAGACTGATCAGCGACGACTTGCCGCTTCCTGTCGGCCCCACGAGAGCAATCAGCTGCCCCGGACGGGCATCGAACGAAAGATTGTGCAACACGGTTTTCCGGCCATCCCACGAAAAACTTACATCCCGAAACTCAACGTCCCCACGAATCAGGACTGGCTGGGAATTTGCCGTCGGAACAATCCAGTCGGGCTCCGTATCCAGGAGTCGGAATAATCGCTCGGCACCAGCCATCGCTGTGAGCGCCTGATGATACTGCGTTCCAAGAATGGCAATGGGCGCAAAGAACAAACCTGACATAAATAGAAAACCAACCACGTCTCCCACGTTGGCGCCTGAACCCGGTGACAGTACTCGCCAGCCACCCGCAAACAGCAACAGGCCAGTAACCAGCTGACTGTTGAGTTCCAGCAGCGGCTGAAACGTACCCTGAGTTTTCAGCACTCCTGTATTCCATCCTGAATGGTCGGCAGCCAGCTCGGAGAACCCCTGAATGTTCACCGATTCACGACAGAAGGCCTGGGTCACGCGGATACCGACTATGGACTCCACCAGTGTCGCAGTGACACGACTCCACGATTCCCTCATATTCCGCAGCGCTGCACTCAGTCTCATATGGAAGCTTCGGTTGATCCAGCGGATCACAGGCACCAGCACCAGCAGAATCAGGAACAGCAGTCGATCAAACCAAATCATCGCCGCAGCCGCAATCAACATTTGAATCAGCTGTACCATCGACACGTAGAAAATATCCTGAACACCAGCCCGGATGTCCTCCATGTCTGAAGTCATGCGACTGATCACTCGCCCCGTCCGCGCCTGCTGAAACCAACGCAGCGGCATCCTTTGAATATGCCGAAACAGCCTCGAACGAAGATAACAGACCACCGCTTCGCCAAGTTCAAGGGCAAGACGCTGCCGAAAATGCAGCACGACCTGAGTTGACAAAGCAAGGAATGCGAAGATGATCGCTCCCTGAAACACGCCCGCTGTGTCGCCGCGTGTCACCGGGCCGCGAATCACAGCTGCCAGACACCATGTGAGTGCTGGCAGCTGAATGGCTCGAATGACCACCAAAACCAGCAGCCACAGACGCCTCGAACCGCAGACGGCCGTGCATTCATAGAGCCTGGCGATCAGACGGAAGTCCAGCGGTCGCTGGCGATCCTCTTCCCGCTCGATGTGGCGTGTGAGTGAATTTCGAAGGATGGCGGCGTGAGACATGGCTGTTGAATCAGTTCAGGCTGCTCGCCTGATGGCAGACTTCTGAGGGAATGGAATCACAAACTGCTCAGGGACTGTTGATGATGTCGGCACGAATGCCGAAGCAGGCCCTGAGCTCTGAAGTTCATTCAACCGACAGTACCATGGGCTGCGCTGGAGTAGTTCCTGGTGATTACCGACGGCTTCAATCCGGCCTCCCGAAAGCACAACGATGCGATCGGCGCGCCGCAGCGTGCTGACACGGCCGGAAACCACGATCGAGGTACAGCCATGCATGACCTGCTCCATCGCACTGCGAATCTCCTGTTCGGTTTCCGGATCAACTGCCGACGCGGCGTCATCAAGCAGCAACAGGGAGGGCCTGATCAAAAGGGCGCGGGCCAGTGTGAGCCGCTGCTTCTGGCCCCCCGAAAGGCCGCAGCCATGCTCCCCAACGACCGTATTCAAGCCCTCCGGCAGACAGGCGATGAATTCTTCGGCCGCTGCCCCACGTGCCGCTGCCATGACTTCCTCGCTCGTCGCCTCCGGACGCCCGAAAGCAATATTCGCTGCAATCGAGTTGGTGAACAGGAAACTGTCCTGATAGACAATTCCGGATGCCTTGCGAACATCTTCGAGCTGCAATTGTCGGAGGTCCATACCATCGAACAAAATGCGTCCCGAAGTCGGATCGTAAAGCCGCTTCAGAAGTGCCAGAAGAGTACTCTTTCCCGAGCCGACAGGGCCGGTGATTCCAATACACTCCCCCGCCTCGATACGGAGACTGATACCATGCAACACCGATCGACCAGGCTCGTATTCAAAACTAACCCGATCAAGCTCGATCTGATGCTTGATTGAAGTCAGACGTCTGGGATCCGGTGGACTCGTGATTTCCAGCGGGGCATCGAGCACTTCAAATACCCGGTCGGCACTGGCAAGACTCGCCTGAACACTGTTTGCAATATTTGTGATGTGCGCTACCTGGGCCGCGAATTCCTGCAAAAGTCCCGCGAAAACAAATAATCCCGTTCCCGGAGACAATTCACCCCGTATGGCCAGACTCCCGCCGTAACCGATGAGTACCAGCAGGTTCAACTGAGTCAACAGCCCCATGGCCGGCTGAAAAATGGAAAGGGATCGAAAAATAGAATTCCGCTGATCTCGAATTCGTTCCGCTGCCGCGTCGAACTGAGCTGCCTGCCGCGACTCGCCTGCAAACCCCTTCACCACCTGCACACCCTGTATGTTCTCCACCAGTAAACGAATCAGCTCGTCGCTGAGTTCTCCGGCGCGGCGATAAGCTGGCTGCACAATGCCGGAAAACACACAGGCCCCAAGCCACAACAACGGTGTCGATGCGAGGCATGCGAACGTCAGTCCCGCATGTACCTGCAGCATCCACACAAGATAAACGCCAAGCGTCAATAGCACCGTGAGCACCCGCAGAGCAACACCGTCCACAAACTGACGTACCTGGTTGGCGTCGCTGCCAGCACGGTTGATCAATGAACTACGGACTCCGGCATCGTGAAAACGCAGACTCAGCAGTTGCAGGCGAGTATAAAGATCGGTTCGCAGCTGAATCAGAATTTTCTGAGACAACGCGGCTGAAGCGGAGGCACACAGATACTTCACCGCCGCGGTCAGCAATGCAGACACAATCACACCGGCAGCTATGAATGCAATAACCCGTTGCGGTGACAAATGATTCGGCAGCCGTATCCCCAGCGGCCACTTTGGCGACTGCGATCCTGGATTCACGCACCAGCTGAGGTAGTCAATTCCAAGACCTGTCAGGCCAAGTGTTCCCAAAGTGAGCAGAACAAGCAGGGTCTGCAGTGCCAGTACGCCAGCACATTCGCGCCGGTATCGATTAGCCAACCCAAGCAGTCGCCAAATCCGATAACTGGTGCTGTATTCACGGACAAACGCAGACTGCGGGCCGTTTTCCAAAGCTGATGACACTCGACAAGTCCCTTTTCCGATTCGCTTCGGAGCATTCCTCCAAAGCTGCAGACAAGCCGTCGTGGCCTGTCCAGTCTTCTGAGCCAACTGTGTCGGCTCGCCTGCTCAAACTTCGACTGTGTTCTAGCATTCCTGAGCTGCCTGCACCAGACCGATTTTGAGCTCCGCCTGTTTGTCATGGAGCATGGCTGAGGTGCAATCAAAATACAGCGGAATTGCTGGAAAATTAACATCGAATTGATGCAGAGGAGACGCCACCCCATCTGCCAGCAGTGACTTCGCGACCTGCCGTCCCAGTATCTGCGACCCACAACAACGATGCCTGCCCAAACGGACCATGCACCTCGCACACCCCAGCACACCCCAGCACTGGGATGACGAAACGGTATTAAGGACACCTGAGATCGTCTATCGGATTTCATGCAGACGCGCCGACTGGCATCTTGCTGCAGCAACTCTTACCTCACGCAAAGGCGCCAGGGCGCAAAGCTGGAATTGTTGGAAATTTGAACCTTCTGTTCTTCCTTTGCGTCTTTGCGCCTTTGCGAGAGACCAACAGTCCCTGCACAAGGGATCGCGGTGAGTGCTGTCAACTGGCAGGCAGGACTGAAAATATTCCAGTTTGCCTGAATTCACACCGTTTCATCATCCCAGCTTCGCCCTCCCGCGGATGCCGACTGCCTGAGAGTCAAGGACAATTGGCCCCGGGGCGTGGCGACGGTCTGTCCGAGGGAAAACAGGGTACCTGAGGG
>JBJTOP010000159.1:0-26485 GCA_046074645.1 Planctomycetaceae bacterium
TGAAGCGGTGCCACTACTTGTAGCGGTTGAAGCGGCCAGCTTCGTGCTGTGGCAGTCTGCAGCAGAGTCCGATTTCTGCACTCCAAAATCAGCAAGTTAAGCAGGCATGAAAAGGCATTCCCGAGTCGCTCCAGAGCACACCGCCGCATAGTTTGAGGAGCCAGTCGGGGAGTGTCCCCGTTGCGGTTGATTTGCGTCGAGGTTCGATTTTGATGGTTGAAGCGGTGCCACTACCTGTAGCGGTTGAAGCGGCCAGCTTCGTGCTGTGGCAGTCTGCCGCAGAGTCCGATTTCTGCACTCCAAAATCAGCAAGTTAAGCAGGCAGAAAAAGGCACTCCCGAGTAGTTCCAGAGCACACCGCCACGTAGGTTGCAGGGCCTTTCGGGGAGTGTCCCCGCGGCAGGGGATCGGCGTTGAGGTTCGGTTTTGACGGTTGAAGTGGTTCCCGTATTTGCAGCGGTGGAAGCGGCCGGGTTCGTGCTGTGGCTGTCCGCTGCAGAGTCCGATCTCTGCACTCCAAAATCGGCAAGGTAAGCAGGCAGAAAATGGCACTCGTGAGTCGCTCCAGAGCACGCCACCACGCAGTTTGCAGGGCCATTCGGGGAGTGTCCCCGCTGCGGGGGATTTTGGTCGAGGTTCGATTTTGACGGTTTTGCCGGTTGAAGCGGTTTCAGTCTTTGTAGCGGTGGAAGCGGCCAGCTTCGTGCTGTGGATGTCTGCTGCAGATTCCGATTTCTGCACACCAAAATCGGCAAGGTAAGCAGGCAGAAAATGGCACTCGTGAGTCGCTCCAGAGCACGCCACCACGCAGGTTGCGGGGCCCGTCGGGGAGTGTCCCCGCTGCGGGGGATTTTGGTCGAGGTTCGGTTTTGCCGGTTGAAGCGGTTTCAGTCTTTGTAGCGGTTGAAGCGGCCAGCTTCGTGCTGTGGCTGTCTGCTGCAGAGTCCGATCTCTGCACTCCACAATCAGCAAGGTAAGCAGGCAGAAAATGGCACCCCTGAGTCGCTACAGAACACACCGCTGCGTAGTTTGCAGGGCCTTTCGGGGAGTGTCCCCGCTGCGGGGGATTTGGGCCGAGGTTCGATTTTGCCGGTTGAAGCGGTTTCAGTATTTGTAGCGGTGGAAGCGGCCAGTTTCGTGCTGTGGCTGTGTGCTGCAGCGTCCGATCTCTGCATTCCAAAATCGGCAAGTTAAGCAGGCAGAAAATGGCACTCGTGAGTCGCTCCAGAGCACACCGCCACGTAGTTTGCAAGGCCGGTCGGGGAGTGTCCCCGGTGCGGGGGATTTCAATCGAGGTTCGGTTTGAGCAACCAGGAACTGGTCGATTACGTGTCTGCCGGCAGAAAGGAAATCCCTGAACAGTCCACGTTCAAGCTCTTTGATCACCATACCCTGCCGAACGGCTTCCTCAATCAGGGGAGAGAGAGTATCACGGCCAATTTCACAAACACATCTGACTTGCTCAATTCATTGCCCGTTGTCATGCTCGCCACCGGCTTCCTTGCCTTGCGTCATACGGTTTGTCGCACCCGCATAGCATCGCATGAAGATCACTCTCCCACACTACCAGTTTTCACTGGTCTCACACCGCAAGTGCGGTCACACTCCCTTAATTGCCTAGAGCAATTGAGTGATGTTCCTTACATACTCCGCAGGGCATCCAGAGCCAGTTGATAGTCCACGTTCGCCTGCACCTGTCGAACGTCATCAAGAAATGTTGTGCGGTGACGCTGGTAACGTGAATGCAGGGACTCACGAATTCCCGGCGTTACCGCGATTCCCATGCTGCTTGCCTCCGCATGGATGAGGTCCATTTTCTGCAACAGTTCTGCCATCAGGTCCAGCCAGTAAGCGTTTGCTGTCAGTTGCTCCAGGGTCGTCGATGGCCCAAATTTGTTTTCGGCATTTTCAAATCTCGCTAATGCGCCCCGCATCTCCCATTCCAACCTTGCCGCAGCCAGATTACTGTCACCGCTGCTGTCGTTGCTGTCTGCGGCACTGCTGCTGTCCTCGTCACGAACGCAGCCATTCACCAATGCAAGAAGACAAAAACTGACGACGCACGCCCGGATTACGCTCGGATAATTCATTGCACGTTTCCTCTGACAAAGTGATTCGACCAGTCGAAATGCGAATAGCTGTTCGCATCAGTTCCACCAGTCAGAGGACGTACGGTGCTGCACGGAATTCAGTTGAGCACGAAGATTTTCTGAAAAAGTTGGCTATTCAGGTGCCATGCACTTTTGTGCCGCCCTTTTGTGCCGCCATGCACCGTTGTGCCGTAAGCGACTCGGTGTGGCTTCCCAAAAACTCAACCGCCCCGAAGATCACGTGGGAGATTACGGCAGTGCTCCTGCGTCTTCACGCAGCGTCACTGTGGCTGACTGGACGGCCGAGTAACCTGATTGAATGTCTGGCCCCTGTTCTGGCCTGCGTCAAAGCAATGGCACGTCGGGAGATGTCACGAAAATGGATTTTCAGGTTCTGTTACCTGAACGGGGCTGAGCAACAGGATCAAGGAAAACGATAAAAAATGTTGCAATGGGTCCGAGAGCAAGTGAAAGGATAAACCAATTCAGTCCACCGCGCCCTTTGCTCTGCGCCAGGCCGGCATTGATGAGCATGAGCGTACCCCAGCCGACGACAAATTCATTACTTTTGGGGTCCACCTCGGTCTCTCCTGATGAATGCTGATGTGACACGTGTTGCGAGAAGAGGAATGCGCATCCGGTTGACCGGCTGATTCTACGCCAGCCACTCCGTCATCACACGTCCACCGACATCAGTGAGTCGGAAGTCGCGGCCCTGGAAGCGGTGGGTCAGCTGCAGATGATTGAGCCCGAAGAGGTGCAGGAGGGTGGCCTGGAGGTCATTCATGTTTACCGGGCGGTCGGCCGGATGCCAGCCGATCTCATCGGATGCTCCCCATGTCTGTCCACCCCGGATGCCACCACCGGCCATCCACAGGCTGAAGGAAAACGGATGATGATCTCGCCCCGTGTTGGCGGCTCGACCCTTGCGATTTTCGCCCAGTGGTGTGCGGCCGAATTCCGCGCCCCAGATGACGAGAGTGGTATCGAGCAGACCGCGTTGTTTGAGGTCTGCCAGCAGTGCTGCGATGGGCTGATCCACAACCCATGAGTTATAGAGCAGGTCTTTGTCCAGATCGCTGTGTTGATCCCACGCCTCATAGATCAGGTTCACGAACCGCACGCCACGTTCCACCATGCGTCGGGCAAGCAGGCAGTTGCGGGAGTAGGTGAGATGAGCATTCGCAACGTTGCCACGCCCTGTTGCCTGTGGATGTTGCTGACGGTCAATTCCGTAGGCATCCAGTGTTGACTTTGATTCGCCGCTTAGATCGATGAGTTCCGGTGCGGCGGACTGCATGCGAAAAGCCAGTTCATAGCTGGCGATGCGACTATTGATTTCAGGGTCCTGAATTTGTTCGAAGCGAGCGGTATTGAGTGCTTTGAGTGTATCCAGCGATCGCCGCTGCTGAATTGCTGAGATGCCTTCGGGGCTGGAGAGGTTAAGAACTGGATCGCCCTGATTTCGAAACAAAACTCCGGCATGATGCGACGGCAGAAAGCCGCTGGACCAGAGTGACGCGCCGCCGCTGGAGCCGCGACCGCTGGTGAGCACCACATAGGCGGGCAGATTCCGGCTGTCGCTGCCCAGTCCGTAGCTGAGCCAGCTGCCGACGGTGGGAAGTCCAAAGGCTGCTCGACCACAGCTGAGCAGGAGTTGTCCGGGGTGATGATTGAACTGTTCAGAATGCATCGAGCGGATCATAAGAATGTCGTCGGCGTGCTGTGACAGCTGCGGCAGAAAGTCGCTGAAGTCCATGCCGCATTCGCCGTATTTCCGCCAGCGTCTGGGAGAGCCAAGCAGCACGGCGGCGTCCTTCTGAATGAAGGCGAAACGCACCTGCTCCAGCATTTCCTTTGGGAGGGGCTTGCCGTCGAGATCATTGAGTCGGGGCTTGGGATCAAACAGGTCCAGATGAGACGGCGCTCCGGCCTGGAAAAGAAAAATGCAGCTTTTAGCTTTGGGTGCGAAATGGGTGAGCTGCTGGGCGACGGTGGAAGCGACGGCTGATGCGTCCTGCAGGGGCAGTGACCGCGGCTGGGCCGCATTCACAGCAGGCAGCAGACCGTCGTCCGTAAGCAGCGCCGCAAGTGCAGCCGCGCCAGCTCCGGAACCGGATGAGGTGAGCCACGTTCGCCGCGTCTGTTCCTGCAGAGCATTCAGGTGCATGGCGCTATTCCCGGGTAATGAATTCATCAAGGTTCAGCAGTACTCGGCAGACTGCCGTGAGGGCGGCCTGACGTGAAATGGCTGCCGTGTCGCTGGCTTCCGCTGAAGCAGCCGGGGCTGTTGAGGCTGTGGCGGCTGGGGGCTGGGAAAGTTTTGCTGCGGCAGCGGGATCCTGCTGGTATTCGGTGTCGAAGTCAGCAAGAAGACTTTGCAGCTGGAGCAGTTCTTCGTCACTGGGATTTCGTGACGTGCAGATGCGAAAACCTTCGCGGAGCTGTTGTTTGGTGTCGCTGGATGGAAGAGTCAGCAGTCGCCGAGCAAGTCCCCGCGCGGATTCGGAGAAGACTTCGTTGTTGAGTGTGACGAGGGCCTGCAGTGGGGTGTTGGACAACGAGCGTTCGATGCAGGTGGTGTTGGCATCCGGGCAATCGAACGTTGTCAGGCTGGGATGTGGGGCCGTGCGTTTGAAGAAGGTATAAAGGCCGCGACGATAACGATCCTCGCCGGTCGATTCGGTCCAGCGAAAGTTATTGGCGTAGCTCAGTTCAGCAACACCGGTCGGGAGCGGCGGAAAGACGGACGGTCCGCCGATTTTTTCCGTGAGCAGTCCGGCGACCTGCAGGCTGATGTCTCTGACAATCTCGCCTTCCACCCGGAGCCGGTTCTGACGCCAGAGCAGTCGATTGAGAGGATCCGTGTGCTGGCCAACTGAATTTTGAGCGGATGACTGCTGATAGGTGGCGGAGGTGAGGATCAGGCGGATGAGCTGCTTCTGTGACCAGGGCGTGAGTTGTGGCCAGCGTGGCTGAGGCTGCAGGCGACCGGCGAAGCGAGCAGCCAGCCAGTCGAGCAGTTCCGGATGACTGGGCTGTTCTCCACGAACACCAAAATCTCCTGCTGTTCTGACAAGCCCCAGTCCGAACAGTCGTGCCCAGATATGGTTCACGGCCACGCGGGGCACGATCGGGTTTTCGGGGGACACGAGCCAGCGAGCGAAGTCGAGTCGATCAGGTGGCTGGCCGGGGATTCGGGACGGCAGCGGCGGAAGGATAGACGGGGCCGCAGGCTGGACGGCGAGTTCCTTCAGTGGTTCCAGAAATTCTCCGCGACGGAGGACGAAGGTATTTCGGAGATTCTGGGTGCGTGCTGCGAGGACGCGAACGGTGATTTCCGGTTTCTGTGGGGCTGATTTTTTGTGAGTATCGATTTCGCTGTAGAGTGATTTGAGTGGAAGCTGGGTGCGGCTCCAGAAATCGAGCAGCAGTGTGGTTTGAGCAGCAGAGCGGCTATTGCCGGCGGCGAGTGCCTTGCGCACGTCGTCGGGAGTGGACGCGGCGGGCTGGCTGGCGTTTGAGGCCTGCTGTTCGGCGAGCCATGTATCGAATTGTGGGAGGAGCGGGCGACGGAGTTCTTCCAGTCGGCCCTGCAGAGCGCGGAGCTCGGCTTCATATTTTGACTGTCGTTCCGGCCATGCCTGGACATCAGCATTCGGGAGCGGCACCACGGTGGTTGTTTCGTCGGCGTTGTTGAAGACCGCGAACAGCTGATAGTACTCGCGCTGCGACAGCGGATCGTATTTGTGCGAGTGGCAGCGGGCACAGCCAACGGTCAGTCCCAGCCAGACGGCGCCGGTGGTCTCGGTGCGGTCGAAGCAGGCTTCGACGCGAAATTCTTCCTGGTCAGTGCCGCCTTCGGTATTGGTGAGTGTTTGCCGGTGGAAGGCAGTGGCCAGCCGCTGCATGGGAGTTGCGTTTGGGAGCAGATCTCCGGCGAGCTGTTCGATGGTAAACTGATCGAACGGCATGTCGCTGTTGAAGGCGTCGATCACCCAGTCGCGCCAGCGCCAGGCATCGGGGCGGGCGTTGTCTTTTTCGTAGCCGTCAGAATCGGCGTAGCGGGCTCGGTCGAGCCAGTGTCGGCCCCAGCGTTCGCCGAAGTGCGGCGATGCCAGCAGCCGATCGACCACGCGTTCCCATGCACCTGGAGCCTCGTCGGCTACGAAAGCATCCACTTCAGCGGGAGTAGGAAGCAGACCGGTAAGGTCCAGTGAGGCACGGCGAATGAGCGTTTGCCGTGAAGCGGGCAGTGCGGGCGACAGACCTGCCTGCTGCAGTCGGTCACGGATGAAAAGATCGATCTCGTGCGCCTCGGCGGTGGCAGCGACGGATTTGTTGGGTACCAGAGGGGCCAGCGGCTGCCAGGACCAGTGCCGGGGAGCGGCAGAGGCTTCTGCACCGGCCGGCCAGTCAGCTCCCGCGTCGATCCACGCTGCAAGCAGTTCCGTTTCGGAACTGGTGAGCGCCGGGCCTTCCGGCGGCATGCGATCATCCGGGTTCGTGCTGGTGACGCGAGCGATGAGGCGACTGGAGCGGCTGTCGCCGGGAACAGCTGCAGGACCGCTGTCTCCACCGCTCAGCAGTTGTTCCCGCAGATCCAGCCGCAGCCCCGACTCACGCTTCTGGGCGTTGTGGCAGGACCAGCAGCGGGATTTGAGCAGTTGCAGGGCTGAAGCGGGGTCGGCGTCTGGAGCCCCCGGGAAACTCGCAGCGGCCGCCACGGAATCCGGGCGGATCACCATGGCGGCCAGCAGAAGGATCGTCAGCAACAGTCGGGATCGAAGCATGCGGACGCTTTCAGCTGCAGGATGGATTAGACGAAGGGTGTGCGTCCGGGAATGGCCACGGGCGGGACTGGGTTGTCGGTCCAGTCATAGGCTTTGGGGCTGAGATCTTCCTTTGAATTGAGCGCGGCATCCCAGGTGAGTCTTTGGCCGGTGTAGGCGGCCATGCGTCCGGCAATCGCCAGCAGCGTGCTCTTGCTCATGTAGTCTCCGTTGTTGATCACCTTGCCGGCACGAATGGCAGCGAAGAGTTCGTTATGTTCGATCTGGTACATGTCGCCATCGGGACCGTCGTACTTCCAGATTACCTTTCCGGCCAGATCTGTGATGGTGTGAGCCATCACATCGACGCGTCCTTTGGTTCCGAAGATGAAGTCATCGACTTCGTTTTCGCAGTTAGGCCAGTGACGGCAGCGGGCAAAGGCCTTGACACCATTGGCCCATGTGTAGACCACATCGAAGTGGTCAAAGATGTTGCCGTAGCGGGCATCGGTGCGGACCTGACGACCGCCTGAACCACTGATTGTGGCAGGAGCTTCGTCCTTCATCGCCCACATCATTTTGTCGAGGCTGTGGATGTGCTGCTCGACGTTGAAGTCACCAGAGAGCCACGTGTAGTAGTACCAGTTTCGCAGCTGGTACTCCATTTCGCTTTTGGTTTCTTCGCGACGGCGGCGGGGATCCCAGACGCCGCCAGTCATGTAGCTGCACTGCATCGCGGTGATTTCGCCGATGGTACCGCTGTGGATCTGTTCGAAGGTGGCACGTTTGCCGGGGTGATAACGCCAGCAGAGTCCGGAGACGAGATTGAGGCCTTTCTGGCGAGCCATCTCTGAGGATTCAAGAACGGACCGGACGCCAGGAGCATCGACTGCTACGGGCTTTTCGCAGAACACATGTTTGCCCGCCTCGACGCAGGCCCGCAGATGCTGCGGACGGAAGTGCGGGGTGGAAGCAAGCAGCACGACGTCGCTGCTTTCGATCACCTGTTTATAACCGTCAAAGCCCACAAAACAGTGGGCGTCATCCACGGTGACGCGAGGCTTCTGGCCGTCCTTGTTGAACATGCGGCTGAGCTGTCGGCGACCACGGGCGACGGAGTCCTCGAACACGTCAGCGAGAGCAACGAGTTCGGTACCGGGATCGGCATTGAGCGCCTGTTCGGCAGCACCTGTGCCACGACCACCCACACCGACAAGGCCGACGCGGATCAGGTCACTTCCGGCAGCCCAAAGTCCTGTGGAAAGAGGAGCTGCGGCCGCAGAAACCGTGGCAGCGGTAGTGGCAGCGGCGGCTGATGAACCAAGAAACGCGCGGCGGGATGCTGCCGGGAATTCGCTGGGGCTGGTCATAGGGAAAACCTGTTTGCGAGGCTGAGTGGGTGGGAGAGAGTTGGTTGGTGGCTGTGACTGGCGATTGCCAGGAGCGGCAAAATCGTGCTGGAGTGCTTTAGGGTGACCAGGCGGAGCGTTTCGGTCAAGAGACAGCCGGGCAGTAGCCACGGAAACGCCTCAAATTCTGCCCATTGTCGGGTTTCGCTCTGCGAAACGAACACTCCCGGCCCTCACCCTGCAAAAACTCAAACCTCGAATGAGTCGGACAGGGAGAGAAGGAAACAGAGTTGGCAGGTATGCTGCCGCGAGGATGCCCTGTGCTGCCTTCCTCGATCTGCCGTGATATGTCGAGGACACAGGATGTAGATTCTTCTCGGCACAACCTGTTTGCAGGTTTCGAGAGTAAAAACCCGACCGGCGTCGCCGTTCCACCAGAGTTTTGGACAGACAGGGAAAATCGCAGGATTCGGGAGCGGCAGGGAATCTGAAGGAAACTATCGCCAATTATGGGAATCCCGTTGACACCAGTGGCATTCAGCATCTCGAGAATTGCTTACGAAAGCCTGCCATGACTCGCATGATGATGAACGGAACGGCTTCCCGAATCACAAGAAGCAGCCGTTCACAGAGCTCGGCTTTTTTATTTGACTGAGGTCGGGCATTCTTCGCGAATGAGCGAGGAGGCAGACGCTGCATCCTTTTTCGAGCCCTGTCGTGAGTATGCCGTCGGGCGCTGCGATAGTCGTCTTTCGCTCTGCGAAAGAACGGCACTGGAAGTGCTTTCGCAGAGCGAAAGGCGACAAAGTGACTGCCACTGGGCCAGCGCCAGCGATCTGACTCCGGCATGGCGGTGGCTGCGCGGGTCGTCGCGTTGCTGACTGCGTCCGGTCGATCCGCCGAATGGAAGTCAGCCTGCAGTTTCAAGGCAGGTCTGACACTCGCCCTTCAGCAGAATCTCGCTGACCTGGCCAATCTCCTGCGTCCGTCTTTTGGAGCCTGCAGTGAGCTCGAGCGGTTCGAGGCACTGGACGCGGCCGCAGGATAAACAGACGAAGTGCGGATGCCGGTTGCGATCCGGATGCTGCAGGTTTGCCAGTTCAAATCGCCAGACGTGGTCGCCCAGCTCGGTTCGCAGGAGCAGTCCTTCGTCGGTCAGGTCGGACAGATTTCGAAAGACGGTGGCCTTGTCGAAACCGGCCGGCACCAGTCGCTCAGCGAGGTCTGCGTGAGTCAATGGGGCGTGGGTCTCTCTGAGGATCTGCATCACGGCAATTCGCGCGGGAGTTGCCCGCAGCTGACGACTGCGCAGAAGTTCTCGAATGTTTTCAATTTCCTGAAGTTCATGTCGACTGCTGCGCGTGGCCATGGTAAATCCTGAAACGAGCGCTACCGAATATGTCTCAGGTGATTCTAGAGGAAATCTTGAAGGACTCCAGAGGACAGTTGAATGATCGTCCCCTGTCGAAGGTTGTTCGGGAGGAAGCGAATGACTCAATTCAACAGTCTGCCCCTGACTGACAGCCGTGTCCCACGATGGTGCTGGCGAGGCTGCGTCTGGATTTATCCGGATGGTTTCAGCTTGTGATCCGGTGCGTGGGAACAGGGCGACCGGGGCGAAAGCTCTGAAGTGAAATCACGTTCTGGGTTGCACCGAAGATCTCGGCTACGTTCGCCAACTCCGTGCGTACGATGATTTCCAGTTCAGCGGGATCAATCGCCACACGTGCGTTGACGACAACATTGGCCGCTGCTGTCTTTGTGCCTGACGCCAGCGAAAGCTCAGCGCCGGTTGAGTTGCTGACGATATTCGCGACGGCATAACTGGAATCACACAGACCAATGACCTTCAGATGGGCTGCCTCAGAGCTTGTTGCCAGCAGTCGCGCATGCAGTCGCTGGATCAAATCCATCAGTAAGCTGTCGAGTTCAAATCGGTTCCCGGATTCGACGACGACCTGGCTGTTGAGCCAGCCGAGCTCCGCTTCGCCGTCGGCGTAGATGTCATAATCGACCTCCATGACACGTTTGCCGAACTGGCCTCGCAGTTCGAGGGTTTCGATCAGAGCACTGAATCCATCCCCGGTCTTTGCAGAACATCGGAGCACAGGACGACCGGGATATTCCTTTTCAATGAGACTTTGAAGTTCAGCGACATGATCCGCCGGCAGTTCATCCACTCGATTGATCACCACAAAATCTGCTTCTTCAATCTGTTTGCGAAAGATGTAGTTGGCCTTTGGCGAAAAACCGCTGGTCGCTTCGCCGCGCAGGATTCGCAGGCCATGGCTCGGTTTCAGAATGACGCCGTAGGGCGCGATGTCGAGCGGGATACCGTAAACTTCTGTGAGCGGTCGGATGACCGTCGCAACCAGATCAGTACAGCTGCCGACAGGCTCTGCCAGAATGATCTCAGGAAGCTGCCCTGCGCCGAGGTGTTCCACGGTCGATGTCAGTGCGTCGAAGTTGCAGCAGAAACAGGAGCCCGCCACTTCCCCCACATCAAAGCCCTGTGAACGCAGGCTTTGAGTATCGACCAGATCTGTGGTCTGGTCGTTGGTCACGATACCAACCCTTTTTCCCTGATTCATGTAATGTCGAGCAAGCCTGGAAATGGTGGACGTCTTTCCGGCACCCAGAAAACCGCCGACCATGATGTAAACGGGCTTCATCGTCGTTTGATCTCGCGTGAATTCGGGCAGCAGACAGGCCCTGGACTCTGTTGGAAGTGGTGAACTATGATTTACGATCGGGAACTTCAAGCCGGCAGCATCCGAGGTCGAGAAACCTTGTTCCCCTGCCGCCGGTACACTGCAAATCTTCATGCAGTCGATAGTACATGTAACGGCCGTCACGTCGGACTTCGACCAGATGGGCGTACTTCATGATCTTCAGATGATGCGAGACAGTCACCACTTCGGTTTCGAGCAATTCCGCGATATCTCCGACGGTGAGCTCTCCAAATCGCAGTGCATTGAGGATCCGCAAACGATGGGGATCACCCAGCGCTTTCAATCTTTCTGCACAATAATCAGCGTCGAAAACTTCCTGTGCCACTGGTTCCTGCCATCCTCGGGAAGATTTGGAATTTCATGAGCGATTTCGGGGCATGGTAATCACCGGACTATCATGTGGCAATTCGTCCGAATCCGGATTGGTTCGAGACGCTTCTGATCCTCGATGGAAGCGATCAATCATTGACCGCACTGGCTGAACGTCGAAGTTTGCGGTATCGCGGTGAATGAGGCTTCATGGCCTGCGATTCTTAATTCTTCCCAGCGAGCTGTCGAAACCGAACGAAGTTCACCGCGACGCCAAACAGTGCCATAGTCGTCTCTGATCTCAGCAAACGGGCCTCGATAGATCAGGTCAATCAGGCTGGAGTCCAGTGAGGTGGACGGCTTCAGGGCAGTGATCTTTGTTTCCCGCAATGGAAGTCCGTTTGTCTGAAAGCACGCACCCGATCGGAATGTTGTCAGACGAACATCAACAAACCCCGCCTCATTCAGTTTTTTCATCAAAAGCGGTCTGGCGGGAACATACTTCACACAGGCCGCCGACCCAGGCAAATTCAGCGGACCAGTCAGTGATGATTCACTCGTCAGCACATGGAGCTCCACCTGGCCTCCTGACTTCAGATTCATGAAGACCTCACAAAGAATTCGGCTGATATCCGCCTCTGATACCGGCACATTAAAGGTGCCACGAAGCCGAATTTGATCTGATGGTAGTGCGGGAATTGCAAAGTCGCTTCCCATCCGATGCTCCCAGACCGTCGGGGGCACGTGAGCGATTGCCGGACTGCAGGAGGTCGAATCACCAACCATCTGCTCCAGAGTCTGTCCGCCACCACGGTGCTCCAGATCACCCTCCAGAACGTAAAACTCCCATAACCGTTGATCTGGATCATGGACCCAGAACTTTGTCTGCTTTGCGTAGCAGCATTCCACACCTTCTTCACGCTGAGTGGAAATGCCGGCCGCCTCAATGCGTTTCTGTGCCTGCAGAAGATCAGCAGTAGTTGCGAAGCGAAATCCGAGATGATTCAGGGAGCCCGATTCCTGCGGCGGATTTGGCTCGAGGGAAAGCACCAGCGGCGGTGAGTCCATTTCGAACTTTGCATAGTCCGCTCTTTGTTTAGCAGGTGCAACACCAAGCACCAATTGCAGGAAAGAAGTCATTTTTTCGATGCTGGAAACATTCAGGGAAAGATGAAAACGGGTGCCAATCGAATTCGGTGGCAACGCCGCTGGGGAGAGTCGCATTTCCACGGGTACGGCAAGCGGAACGACAGTGGACATCACTAATTCTCCGGTATTGCAGCCATCGCGGACCGGACCGATGGAACGGCTGCGGTTGCTGGTAAAGAAACAGAAATCAGATGTGACTTTGAGGGTTCGGGGACAGTTACAAACCACGACCAAAATGCGAATCCAAAGGAAGCAGCCGCCAGAGCCATGAGGGCCGGAGCGTAGCTGCCGTACAGATTCAAACAACGAGCAAAGATGACTGGGCCCGTCGCTGAAGCGACGACCGTCAGCAGCTGTGCGACTGACTGGATCTGCCCAAGGTGCGTGCGACCAAATGCTCGGCTCCAGATGGTGAAAAACAGTACTGTTGTGAGTGTGCCGGAGATTCCCGTCCCGACTCCATAAAGACTGATCCCAGGCACTGAACGAACATATGGCAGCATGGACATGCAAATCGCCTGCAGCAGGAGTCCGGCGGTCAGTAGACGATTGAGCGGAACACGCTGACAAAGCCAGCCAATCGGCAACTTGGTTACAAGCCCAACGGTCCCTGTCAGTGTGATCAGGTTGTAGAAGACATCCTTCGAAAAACCCTGGGATGTCAACACGGACTCGTTGAACAGTGAAAGCCCTGATCCGATCAGGCCGGTCAATGAGGTGGCGAGGGCAAAGACCCAGAACGCCTGGGTTCGCAGAGCATCCCGTAATTCAACACTGTTTTCGCGCGGACGACCCTCGTGAGGATCCGCTGGCAGATGACAGCAATTGCTGGAGATCGCGGGTGCCTCTGTCGATGGGATTTCGTTACGTGGTCGTGGGTCTCTGCAGAAAATGAAGCACGCCGGCACGAATGCGGCGAGGCAATATCCCATCGCCCCCCAGACAACTCGCCAATCGGCCTCTGCCCACGGTTTTGCAATCTGAGCGGCATAGGCAAAGCCGAGCGACAGCACGAGGGAATAGACTGCCATCGCGAGGCTGGTCCGCTGAGTAAACCATTTTCCAACCATTGTGATACTGATGACTGACAGAGCGCTCTGGCCAAATCCGCGAGTCAGCATCACGGCTAAAGCAAATTCGCGGCTGCCATGCAGTTGAGTCATCCAGAAAACCACAATCGCCAGAGCACCCACGGTGAATGTCAGGGTGCTCCGAAGGCCGAACCGATCGATGAACCAGCCACAGGGCAGGCAGAATAATCCACCCAGAAGCGTGCCGTAGAAGTTGATCTCGCTGAAAGCAAGTCGATCAATCCGAAGCGCCGGGTCACGCAGCAGTCTTTCGGTGATCATGCCAAGCCCATGTGTTCGGCCCGGCAGAGTGGCAACCATCGCGGCCGCTGCAAGCACCACGATGATCCAGCCGTACCAGGTTCGCTCAGAACTCATGGTTGGGACCCCTGCTGCAGCCTTCATTGGTTCTTCCATAACGCACTATCGAAAATAGGGGGTACTGGAAGAGTTCTGGAGTTTGCTTTGCTTCAGCATCTCCTGAAACGCAGCATAGTGATGCTGTCGCTGGTCGCCGCCATCAGAACGCGCGTTGTAGCTGATGTAAAACGCCCGTCTCATTCCATTCGATTTGTTGGCAGCGGATCCATGCGGGGTCAGACCGTGAAAGATGGCCACATCTCCCGGATTGAGTTCAAGGAACTCACGACGGCTTTCACAAACACAGTCGGCAGGCAACATGTACTTATCTGGATCCGCAGACAGAAACCGCCCATGATAGCCGCGGTAGACTTCAGTACAGCCGTTGTCCCGGTTGCTGCCGTCGATTGCCAGCAGCACCGTCAGAAAGGAACGTGGCCACCCCGGCCAGTTTTGTGGAATGTCCTGATGAAGATCGTAGCCTTTTGCTCCGGGCATCTTGTAAATGAGCTTTTCCTTGAAGAGTTCGGCCGGCTCGCCATAGATGCCTTCCAGAACAGAAATCAGCCTCTCGTTGAAACAAACACCACGGAACAGCCTGGAAAGATCGTTCACAGGATCGAAGACCTCAAACAACAAGTCTCCCGTTTCATGATGAGGCATAAAACGGCATCTTACGTTATTGGTATCCACCAACGCGGCTGCTTCGATCAGCAATCGGTCGCACTCACGCTGCATGGAATTCACTTCACCGTCAGCAAAGACTTTGCGAAGCACGATGAAGCCGTTCTTGTGGTATGCATTCAGTTGGCTCGAAGTGATCGCTGCCGTCTGCGAGGAATGGATCGACATGGCAACAACCCCTTCTGATGATCAGAATTCAGAAATGATTTCGCCGCCCTCACGAGTGCCCAGGGCTCTCCAGGTATTCAGATTGATGTTGTCACTGATAAATCGCGCGGATCCGTCGCAAAGCAGAACCTGCACTCCACCAGTGTGCATGCTGCGTGCCGCTTTCCAGCCTATTGCGGTATATCCAAGACTGAAGGCATTCGTGATGCAGTCAAAGTTTCTGGAATTCGGCGTGTAATAGTGATTGTAAGCCGTATTGCGAATTTCGCCGGAATACCAGAGGAACTGACGAGGGTTGGCGATATTCCATGCTCCGGGGGCGGCACAGGATGCGTCGTCGAGGGAGCTTTGGTAAGTGGTCAGATAGCCGTAGCTTTTTTGTGGCGAGCGTGGCACGGTCGGAGTTGTCTCACCGAGAATACTCTCGGCTATACACGCGGTGTTGCTGGTTCCGTCGGTAATCATGGCAATCCGCACATTTGAGTTTGCAAAGGTCACACCATTGGAGTTATACGGCGATCCATTCGCAGCAGCGCCACTTGCATTCGTGTAGATTCCGTCACCCTGATTACCGCAGTAGTTTGACGGACCAAGTGCAGCAACCCCGTAGCCGCCCCCCAGCGACTGCGACTTGTCGCTGGGACAAAGATACGCGGGGACGATGAGTGCCGCTGCTACGGCGTTACCGGGATCGGCAATGTTGTAGGGCGCTGTTGCCGCGTACGTCGGGGCATTGAGATTCATCGAGTTGTAGACATTCGACTGCTCCATGAAGGGGCTTAGATAGGCGAGGATCCCCCAGTTTCCGGCGCTGTAGCGAAAGTTGCCCCCGGGAACGAGATTCGGCGGGAACAAACGGTGCGTGCTTTCATAGTTGTGCATAGCCAATCCCAGTTGCTTCAGGTTGTTCCTGCACTGCGTACGCCGCGCGGCCTCGCGAGCCTGCTGAACTGCAGGCAACAGCAGCGAGACCAGAATTGCAATGATTGCGATCACCACGAGAAGTTCGATCAAAGTGAATCCACGCCGTCGCATGACAGGTTCCTTGTCCTTCCAACTGCACGATTGCAATAACACTCTCATGCATATTAGAATGTCGGAGTGTGTTTTTCGCAATCCTGCCGGATGGGATTTTGGACGCGAATTGTGAATTTCGGGACTGGAACTCAGAAAGCGAGTCAGGCTTCATGCGTTATTTGGTTTCGTTGGTGTCGATGGTAGTGGTCTTTGCTGTCGCAGGGGGTTGTCAGAGGAGCGAGCCGATATCGCAAAGTCTGATGCATCAGGTTCTGGGTGCTCTGCAGATTCCCGACCGAACGGAGAGGGACTCTGCTTTGGCGACGGCGTGCCGAGAGTGCGCTGCGGCAGCTGACGCAGAGTCTGTTTTTCTGGGAATTCCGCGGATTGAAGAACAGAAGTTGCGGGACGAGGTTGTTAAGGATTGTGTGGCGACGTTTGTGGCAGCCAGCAGGATGGAGGTTGCAAGGCGACTTGTTGATTTGATCACGGATCGCACATTAAGAGATTCAGTGCGGAGTACTTTACCGACCTGACAAGTCGCTGGCGGTGCCGCACAGTTGCCCGAAGCCCGCACTTGTGGAAATCTGCATCCGATTCTTATTCAGGTTCATGGCACCTGAGGGGCCAATCGCAGACCGCAAAGATCGATAACGAGGACTCGTGAACGGTTGAGAATGAGGGTGTTCTGAATCACATCGTCGCGGGAGTATCGATCGGCTCGGGACAAGGCGTTACTCAGATTTCGGGCCGATGTACCGAGTGGCGACGACCACGTCGTCGTACCAGACGGTACGGCTTGTCCCGCCACCGGTTCGGGCGTAGCTGGCTGGTTCCAGCCAGAGCGAGAGCTGCACTTTGTTTACCTTCAGGGCGTCGGTGGAACGCCAGTTGATGTTGCGGAACGCGCCGCATTTTCTGCCGTCGATCCAGCAGTCCAGTTCGCCGTCGTCCTGACCCGCCGTGTTCGCCTTCACCCGCCACTCGACGCAGACCCAGGTTTCACGTTCTGGCACCTGGTCGGGGTCTGGCCGGAACCAGTTGCCCCAGTAGTTACCGCGGCCGTCGGCCTGCATCTTCCACCAGTAGGCATAAAAGATCAGTGCCCCGGGCGGATCCCAGTTGCGCGGGCCGATCGGTTCCAGCGTCGCCCAGAAGAACTTGTCACCATCCGGGGCTTTGCCCGCCCCCTTGAAGCCACCCTTGCCGGCGTCGGCCATAAAGCCGCTGCCTCCGTGGCCGTGGTAGCCGTAGTCTCTGCCGTAGCGGACGTAGTAGCGCATGTACAATTCGTTGTGACCGGGCTTGAGCCACTTAACAAAGGTCACGTCTTCATAGCCGTCCCTGCGGAGCTGCACTTTGGCGGAGTGCCTGCCGCGGGCGACGGTCGTGTCTGTCTCGGCCTCTACCGGCTCGGTGGCGTCGGTTGCTCCGCGGCCTTTGCGGCGGTTGACCTCGTCCCAGCCCGCGCCGACCTTGCCGTCTTCGAAGTCGTCGTGGAACAGAACGGCCTGATTACGGCCGATGCCGATGTCTTTGGGGTATTTCGCGGCCAGCCCATTATCCTGGCCGCGTGCCGCGTTCAGGGACAGGCAGAGGGCGAAAAGAAAATGGCAGAGTTGGGTCGGAAAGGGGTTCACGTCAGTGCCTCCGGAGCCGGCTGGACGGGTTCGAAGCGAGCCTGTCCTGTCCGGCGTATAGCCTGTTTCGTACCATTTGTCGTCTTTCGCTCCGCGAAAGAACGGCATGCATGTCCTTTCGCAGAGCGAAAGGCGACAATGTGACTGCCCCTGGGCGTTGGGCGACGGAATTTGTTGCGATGCGCGCGGGGGTGGTGCATGGCACTGTTGCACGCTGCTGCACGCTGCTGCACGTGTCGGGGCCGACGGACTGGAAGTCCGTCGTACCTTTTGGGGCGAGGCAAGGTGCCATGCACCTTTGAGCAATGCACCTTTGAGCATTGATCTTCCGGCGTCCGGGGCTTTGGAAGGCGGAGCTCCTGCTGAACCGTAGCAGCTGTTTGGGGTGACAGACCGGATGCCTGTCGCACGTTTCGGAAGTCGGACGGGACGATCGAACACCGCTGCAGCAGGTTTGCCTGGACGTGGCTGCAGTGGTGTCGGTGAAATGTCTTCATGGGATCTGGACTTCATAGTCGTCCGTAATCCCGGTGTGCCGATCCCAGATTCGCAGGGTATTCCAGCCGAATTGCAGGGAATTCAGCACGTCCTGAGAATCCGTGACGGAGTGACCATTGACTTCGAGGATGATGTCGTAGCCTGTACGGAATCGGGCCGTACGGCGGTTGCCGTTGGAATCGGTGTAATGCAGCACGCGCCGTGCGCTGTCCGAATCCACTCGCACACCGACAATCCGTCCATTCGGTGTGTTCTGGCGAAACGGCGACGCGGAAATTCCCAGTCGTGGCTGGCCACCGTTCGGCACGGGAGAGGGCACCGGGCGCCCCTGCTGAGCCCACAGCGATTCCCCGGCTGCGGCGAAGACAAACACAGTGCACACCAAAGACACCAGACGCAGAAAACGCAGATTCATCAGTTGCTCCTTTGAAAACAGAGTGACAGGCACATCAACCCCACACCCTCTGTTACACAGGGCAACTCAGACCGTGACAAAAACTTCTCTGCGGTTTCTGCATCACGAGGTCACTTTCCCGGCGCGTTTTCATTTCCCGTCTTTTTCCCGGCCTTCTTTTTCTGCCCGGCTTTTCCGGCGGCGTTGTCAGCATCGTCTGTGAATGGAGGCTGATCAAAGACCACCGGCTCGGGTCCTGGGGCCACCCGCGGATCACCGGATGCTCGCAACGCCTCCAGCAGCCGTTCCGACAATTCCTTGCGGACCTCTGCGAACTGTGGATCTGCGGCCACATTGTGCAGCTGATCAGGATCCGCCTTCAACGCATACAGCTCTTCACCGGGCCGCAGTGCGAAGGCCCGATCGAGGAACGGCCGCCACTGGGCATCCCCCAAACCCTGTTCAATCACCCAGGCTTTTGTGGGACTGGCGTCCATGTCCGCAAACGCCGCGTAGGTGCTGGCATTGAGCTGTTCTGTGGGCGGCATGGGACCTTCCGGCAGCCCGAAGCCGGGCGCGGTCCCCATGGGCCAGCGGTCCGGAGCAAAATTGCGTATATATAAATAGTCTCGCGTGCGAATTGCCCGCTGGGGATACGGCAGCAGATCCGTGCGCGCCCGCGCCACATGTCGCTCGCGGCCAATCAGGACGCTGTCGCGCCCGGCCTCCACCTGTCCCCCTGAAGACTGCTGCAGCAGTGACCACAGGCTGCGTCCGGTCATCACATCCGGAACCGGCACGCCTCCCGCGTCCAGCACCGTGGGTGCCAGATCCGGAAGACTCACAAAGTCATCGACAACTCGTCCACCAGGAATGCGCCCCGGACAGGCAATCGCCAGCGACACGTGCGTACCGAGATCATACAGATTGCATTTGCCACCCGGGACTCCGGGCATCCCGTGGTCACCCGACACGATCACGAGCGTGTTTTGGGCCAGGCCATCTTCCCGGAGTACCTGCAGCAGGGCACCAAGGCCGGCATCCAGAGCCTGCACTTCACCCAGATAGTCGGCCACGTCCTCACGCACCTCTGCCACATCCGGCAAGTGACCGGGCAGCCGGCCCTGCAGAGCATCGGGGTTGATGTTCCAGAATTTTTTACCGGAGCCCTGAATCCACGTGCGGTGTGTGTTGGTGGGACCCCACCAGTACAGGAACGGCTGTCTGCCGTCTGCCGCCTTCAGAAATCCGCGAAAGTTCTGCCGCACCTCCTCAAGCAGCTGCTCTTTGACTGCCGTCGGATCCGGTGCCTTTGCGAGTTCTTCAGAAAAGTCGTTGAAGCGTCCGCCGGCGAAATTGACGGCCGTCCGCCGAGCTCCGATCGGGGCATTCGCCGGCGAACCGGGACTCCACACCTTGCCGTGACTGCCGATGCGATATCCGGATTGCTCCAGCAGCAGCGGAAAGGAAGGAATCGCGGCATCCCAGATGGCGCCCTGCAGAATCGCTCCCCGTCCCGTCCTCCAGAAGTACTGGCCTGACAGCAGCGAGCTGCGGCAGGGTGTGCAGGACGGGGCGTTGACAAATGCGTTGGTAAACAGCACGCCGGCTTTGGCAAGTCCGTCAAAATTCGGAGTCTGCACGACGTCGTTGATGGTGCCCGGCCGCAGGCGCCCGTAAGCGCTGGCGAAGTGACCCCAGTCGTCTGCGAACACCACGACGACATTCGGTCGCTCCGCTGCTGCCAGTGCCGGCAATACACTCACGCAGCCGCACAGAACGCCGCACAGGACCAGCGCGAATGCCAGGGTGAGTCGAAAACAGGAGGACAACATGTGGAATCCTTTTGGGGACGGCTGTCGGGATGCTCAGCGATGCACTTCAAAATAACACGTTCCTGCAGCGATTCAAACGCTGCCACTGCGTGCTGAATGACCGAGTGGCTGGACAGCATACAGCCACCTCGGCTACAATTGCCAGCGCGGATTGCCCGTCCGGTGCTTGACCTACTCAATCGTTGACTGTGTGGATCTGACAGCAAAGGCCTGTGTTCGGTCATTTCCTTCATGTGATCCTGACAGCTCGTGCAGTGCATCTCAAGCCGAAAAAGGATTTCCATCCATGTCCCGATCCGGCATCTTTCAGTCGCTCCGTCGTCTTGTGCAGGCCGCACACCTCGCCGACAGTCTCAGGATTTCCTCACGCGAGTCCCTCGATCTGCTCACGGATCGTGTTGGTCAGGTGCGGGCCAACGGGCTGCATCGTCGCGATTTCCTGCGGCGATCCACTGCGGTGATCGCGGTCGCGGTTGCAGGACATTCCACGTCTGCTTCTGCCGTCTCACAGAGACCATCAAAAAAGACCAGTCCGTCTGTGGGCATCGTGGGTGGGGGGCTCGCCGGACTGATTGCCGCACGCACTCTCAGACGTTACGGCGTCAACGTCACGCTCTATGAAGGCTCCTCGAGGATCGGTGGTCGCGTGACTTCGCTGAGAGGGCTGTTCCCGGGACAGGTGGCCGAAAACGGTGGTGAGCTGATCGATAACCTGCACAAAACCATGCTGGGGCTTGCGCGTGAGTTCGACCTGCAGCTTGAGGATGTGAACAAACCGGATGGCGAAGTGTTCTACAACTTTTTTGGTCAGAGCTATTCAGAGGCGGAGGTGGTGGACGATTTTCGCCGCTTCGTTCCCACCATAAAGGACGATCTCCGCGGTCTCTCCAAAGAAGTTTCCGCCGTCTCTTTCACTCCCGGCGATCGTCGTCAGGACCTCATCTCGCTCCAGGATTACCTCGCTGGCAATAACTCCGGCAGCACACCAGCACCTCCGCTTCTCAGTGAAGTCCTTCGTGTGGCCTACACCATCGAGTATGGTCGCGAAGCCTTCGACCAAAGCTCCATCAACCTGCTGCACTTCATTCATGCCGACAATCGATCAACCTTCAAACCGTTCGGGATTTTCAGCGACGAACGCTACCACATCGTCGGCGGCAATGATCAGATTGTCTCACGGCTGGCTGCAGAACTGTCTTCCATGATCGAAACCGGTCGCAGACTCGTTCGCCTCGCCCGTCTCACCGATGGTCGACTGTCACTGACATTCGAGGGAACGCCAGCCACAACCCGCGTACATGACAGGGTGATTCTGGCTATCCCGTTCACCACCCTGCGACATGTGGACCTCCACCCCTCGCTCGCACTGCCTCCCTGGAAAACCACCGCGATCAACAATTTTTCTCTCGGCGATAACTCCAAACAGATGCTTGGTTTTTCCGGTCGTCCATGGACCGCTCTGGGATCCAACGGCGCGTCCTATGCGGACCTTGACAGGCTCCAGTGCACCTGGGAGACCAATCCAGCAAACAGCACCTCCCGGCGCGCAGTCCTGACCAGCTTCTCCGGCGGACTGCTCGCCACCATGCTCAACCCCGCCCAGCCACAGCAGGAAGCTGCTGCAGTGCTCCATGCGCTCGAACAGGTCTATCCCGGATCCGCAGCTGCAGCGTCAACAAATGCCGGACAGTTCGTCACCAGCATTGCACATTGGCCCTCAAATCCCTGGGTGCGCGGTGCCTATACCTGTTATCGGCCCGGCGACTTCACCTCTCTCGCAGGGCTCGAAGGCATACCCGTCGGCAATCTGCACTTCGCCGGCGAACACACGGATTCGTTTTACAGTTGGCAGGGTTTCATGGAAGGAGCCTGCCTTTCGGGATTTCGCGCAGCCGCAGAAGTGCTCGCCTGAGCCACTGATCCCGACTCTCTCCCTGCCCGCGCACACTGTGTCTCCCGGACATTCGGCCGGACGTGTCCAAATGGTGTCACGTCCACACTACTGTGCGTTGCGAATGCTGTTCAGCAGTTCCTGCATTTCGGCCACGCGACGGGGTTCGGTGCGAGCGAGGTTGTTTGTCTCGCCAGGATCCGACTGAAGGTCGTAAAGCTGTGGTTCGGGGTTGTTGCCGGTTTCAATACTGACCTGGCGATTGATGGCCGGGCCGCGTCCGGGTTCGATGAATTTCCAGTGACCCTGGCGAAGGGACAGTGCGGCAGCCTGCCGGACCAGGTGATCCCGTCCGTGACGATCCCCGCCGGTGAGTGCCCGCAGTTGTTTCCGGCTGTCCGGGCCGGCGCCCTGGGGCAGAGATTCACCGGTCAGCTCTGCGAAGGTGGCCAGAAAGTCGATCTGGCAGACGAGTGCTTCGGACGTGGTGCCGGGTTCAATGTGACCGGGCCAGCGGACCAGGAAGGGAACTCGCGTCCCCCCTTCAAACGCACTGTACTTGCCGCCTCGCCACGGGCCTGAAGGCCGATGGTCACCGTTGAGTTCAGCAGCCTGATCGCGGTAACCATCGTTGAGCACCGCGCCATTGTCGCTGGTAAAGATCACCAGCGTGTTGTTTGTGAGCTGGTGCTGGTCGAGGCACTGGAGGATTTCGCCGACGGACCAGTCCAGCTGACGAATGACATCCCCGCGGGGGCCCAGCTGAGTGGAGCCGGCAAAACGCTGATGAGGAACGCGGGGAACATGCACGTCGTGGGGATTGAAGAACAGAAAGAACGGCTGGCTGCGATGCGCTGCCACGTGGCGGTCGATAAACGAGATCGCTTTCGACGTAAACACGTCGGCCATGTCTTCATCGACCCAGCGGGCACTGCGGCCACCGGACATGAAACCGATGCGGCTGATGCCATTGATAATCGTGGCGTTGTGACCATGGTCCCAGGCCATTTTGAGCAGTTCAGGATTTCTGGCACCGGTCGGTTCATCGCCAATCGGCCCTGAGAAGCTCACGGAAATCGGATCATCGGGATCCAGCCCGACGACACGATCGTTCTCTACATACACACAGGGCACGCGATCGCCTGTTGCCGGCATCAGAAAGCATTCATCGAAACCAATTTCGAGCGGACCGGGGGTTATCCGGCCGTTCCAGTCGGGCTTTTCGCCACCCAGTCCGAGATGCCATTTGCCGACGACGGCGGAGCGATAGCCGGCGGATTTGAGGAGTGAAGCCACTGTGGTGCGACCAGGCAGAATAATGGCACCGGCATCCCCGGGGGCGATTCCAGTGCCTTTGCGTCGCCAGGCATATTCACCGGTGAGCAGAGCGTAGCGGGAGGGCGTGCAGGTAGCAGCGGCGCTGTGTCCATCGGTGAAGCGGCAGCCTTCGGCCGCGATACGATCAATCTGCGGCGTGGCAACGGCCGTGGCGCCGCTGCAGGAGATGTCACCCCAGCCGAGATCATCAACGAGAATGACGACGATGTTGGGGCGATCAGCGGCGGCAGCGATGGTGATGATTGCCGGGCTCAGTGCGACGGCTGCGGTCATGAGCAGCAGCCGTAAAACAGCGAGACACATGTGGACAGGCTTTTTTGACAGGAATACGGAGAGCAGACAGGAGGATTTTTGTTGACAAGGGATGCCTACTGTTTATTCCGCGAGAATTCAGCTGAGCGACCGCTGGCGGGGGCATCGGGGGCGGGGTTATCGGCGGGGCGGAGGGATTCGAGTTTCTTTCCCTGCAGCAGTGCGTCGACGGCGATGTCAAGATTTCTGGCGGTGATGCCGCCTTCGACGACGCCTTCACGATTGACAAGGAACATGGTGGGCAGTGAGACGATGCCGAAGCCGAAGTCGCCCGGCTGTCCTCCCTGCTGAGCGGCGGGTTCGCGGAGGTTTTGCCAGCGGATGCTGGATTTGGTGATGAATGCCGCTGCGGCCGCGGGGTCGGGGTCGAGGTTGATTCCAAGAATTTCAAAGCCGTTTTTCTGGTGTTTGGCGAGTGCGGCCTGGAGGGCTTCAAGGTCATCGGTGAAGGGCTGAGCATAGGATGCCCAGAAGACAACAAGGAACACCTTGTTGCGGTATTGAGCGGAGGAGATGGGCTGGTTCTGCAGATTCTTTCCGGCAAGCTGCAGGGGGCTGCCGATGAGATTGAGTCGTTTAAGGGCGCCGGTGGCCTTGATACCGCCTTCGGTCTGAGGATAGTTTTTGGCAAGCTGACCGTACCACGCTTTGGCATCATCGATGCGGCCCATGAGTTCGTAGCTGATGGCCAGCTGCACAACGGCATCGGGAGCATCATCGGATCCGGGCCATTGGCGGGCGAAGGCTTCGAGTTGTTCGAACCACCATTTCTGGGTGGCTTCGCGGGCTGTGCGTGCTTCGGCTTCTCCGGTGGCGCGGTCATCAGCCTTCAGACGCACGGCATATTCGGCCATGAGTCTGCGGTAGGAGACGTAGCCGAGGAGGGTGTTGTTGGCGCGGACGGCCGTTTCCAGTTTCTGCAGGCGTGCAAGTCCCTCGCTGTAGAGTCCAGACTGAGTGGCGGTGGAGAGGCTGTCTGTGTACTGCTGAATCCACTGGGCGCGTTCTTCATCGGTACGGGCCTGGCCGATGAGCTTTTCAGCAAGGTTTGCGCGAGCCACGTTGTAGTTTGCCAGCTCCTGCGGGGAGGCATCGGGGCGAGGGCTGTTTTCGTCCAGCTTCTGCAGATCGGTGAGCAGTTTCTGCATTTCGGCGGACATTTCGGTGGCTGCCTGGCCGCTGGAGCCAAGTCCGGTCTGCATAAAGACGCCGCCCAGAGCCACCACTGCAGTGCCGCTGGTATCGAGCGGAGTGGGGACGCTGACCAGCTTCCAGACCGGGCCAGCCTGAACCATTTCACCGATGGAAATCAGTTCCAGCTTCTCACCGTTCTGGACGTAGGCCATGGCATTTTCGTAGACCATAAGATCCTGAGCGGCTCCGCTTTGTTCGGCGGGCACGAGTCCCGGGAGTGCGGCGTCGAAGCGGACCCAGGTGCTTTGGGAATTGAGGATTCGGCCGCCAGCAACGGCTGCCTGAGCTTTTTTGGGGAGGTCGGCGGAGGCATCCTGCAGCTGTTTGGCCATGGCTGCGGGAACTTTCAGGGACTGCATGTCGGCTTCGGTGAGCAGCACCGATTCGAGAGCTGCGAGATCACCGGCGATGAGGGCTTCGACGGCCACACGAGCAGCTTCCTGGGCGGAGATCATTCGCCAGGATTCAATGCGACCATCTTCATTGGCGTCGACGCCCCAGCGTGTGCCGCCCCAGTTCATCCAGCGAAACTGGTCGGGACGAATATTGCGACGGGCCTTGTGGTCTCCGTTGGTGTCGATTTCGCGGTAGACTTCGAGTCCGAGGCGGTAGTAGTGGTAGATGTCGGGCGGGCCGTCTCCGTTGGAGTCGGTGAAGCGTCGCAGCGGTTCATTGGCGGGGCCGTAAATGACGTAGCTGTTCTTTTCCTGAACCAGCCGGCATTTGGCAAAGTCTTCCGGTTTGGGGGTGTCGTACTCCACGCCTTTCTGGATGGGGACGTATTGTTTGAGCAGTTGATCGGCAGTGACCTGGCGTTGCTGGGCGCTGGCAGGCTGCACGGCGACCAACAGGAACAGTGCGGCGCACCAGATCGCGCGACTGGAGAGCAATTCACCCATCCCCATCACTCCATTGAACTGTGGGATTACTGCAGACAGCGTTCCTGAACGGGAAGACAGCCGGAGCAGTTCCGGCAGTTTCCGCCGCAGTCTGGAGGAAACGGGGGACCGGAGTCAATGGGAAGTTATCGGTTCCCGGGCGGTTCAGGGAGAGGAAGCGAGACGGTGTTTCCAGGCTGCGACCTGGGTGCTGACGGCATCACGTCCACCGGATCCGAAGGACTGGAGGGCGTGATTGGCGTTGACAGTGCCGAGAACGCTGGCGACGTCTGCTTCGATTTTGGGGCAGGCTTCCTGGAGTTCGGAGAGGGGAAGTTCGGCGAGTCGGCAGCCACGGGCTTCGCAGTGGGCGACGAGTCGACCGACGGTTTCGTGTCCGGAGCGCATGGGGACACCTTTGCGAATGAGATATTCCATGAGCACGGTGGCATCGAGGAAGCCGTCTTCGAGTCGGGCGGCGATGCGATCTTTGCGAAGTTCGGCGCCGGCGATGATGGAGGGTGCAAGTTCGAGGCAGGGCTGGAGGGCATCGAGGGCGGCGAAGAGTGCGAGTTTGTCTTCCTGGAGGTCACGGTTGTAGGCCATGGGAAGACTTTTGAGCAGGATCAGGAGTTGGGGGACGGCAGCGTCAACGCGGGCGGTGCGGCCGCGGATGAGTTCGAGCACGTCGGGGTTACGTTTCTGGGGCATGATGGAGGAGCCTGTGGTGTAGGCATCCGGGAGTTTGAGGAAGCTGAATTCGGTGGTGAACCAGATGATCCATTCTTCGGCCCAGGTGCTGAGG
>JBJTOP010000160.1:0-2121 GCA_046074645.1 Planctomycetaceae bacterium
GGCCGCCAGTGAGCGTTCGCAGACTGCGCATCCATTCCAGACGGCTGTCCCAATCTGCCAGAATCACTTCAAGCGCCGTACGCAGCTGAGCGAGCGTTTGTTCGTCCGCAGAAGACGCCGTCATCACCGTGCGGAGTAAGACTGGCGGATCAATTCCAAGGGATTGCAGGTAGCTGGACATGAGTGCGGTGGCCTGTGTGGATGTTGCTTTGCGGACTATGCGCCAGTGACGTAGGCGTTGAGGCAAGTGCGCAGGCGAATTAAGGCAATCGCTTTTTTCATAGAAATGGTCGATGGCGACCACCCCATTATCGTCGCTATATCCTTTTGAGAGTAGTATTCGAAAAACACCAACAGGATGATTTCTCTTTCGTCACATGGCAACTTCCCAAGGCACTTATCGAGTTGCTCACGAAGCTCATTATCGGCAACAGCCTCAGCAAGGTCTCGAAAATTCATATCCACTATCGATTCAGGGAAGTCGATGGTCGGCGGCTTTTTTTTTCTTTGATGGTCAATCGATGCGTTCAGGATGCACTTTTTAAAATAGGCAAGCCAGTTTACGCTCGGATCCTCCCGAAACTTCAGCCAACAACGGATTGCGCAAGCATGCACAACATCTTCAGCATCATGCTTGTCATGTGTCAGTTGCATCGCAAGCTGCCATAGTCGCGTTCCGTTCTGCCTGAACCACTCGTCAAATTCTTCATCCATACCCCACCTCAACTTTTGTCCCATTCCTCAGAAATACTGCGCCGAAGTCTAATCGAAACAACCACGGAATCCACCCAGATCAACCGCGTTCACTTCCTTACACTACAAATTCCGATTCTTCACCCCGGCGGTCGCCTTCACTGGCAGCCCTGACAGTCCGAAGCATGTGAAGGCTGAGATAGCGTGGGCGGCACCTGGCATTTCCCGCAGCAGCTCTCGCCGCACCTGATTGACAACGCGGGCCACGCGAAATGGGCTCAGCTGCTTCGACTTCGATCGATCGTTCAGGGATTCCATCAACTGTTCAACGACCTTAAGGCAGAAGATGGCGCTGTAGTCACTGTGCACCGTCCAGCGTGCGCCCATGAAGACGCGGCCACCTGCGACCAATGTCTCAGTGAACAGTCCGCGAATCCCATCGTCGTAGTCATCAAACAGTCTTCCCACGAGGCAGGCACAAAGGATCAGCGCCTCATTGCCTCGCAGATCCCCGTCTCCTTCCCAGACACCACTGCCAGCACTCTCTGGATGTGTCGGGGCAACCTGAATCCGCGACTTCCGCGAGAGTGCTCCATTCCTGTGATGGCCCACAAGCCCGTGTCCACCGATGGCGATAATCGGAAATGGCCTGTCGGCCAGCGTGGCTTGAATGGTGGAATTGTCCGCTCGCGGATTGTCCACTGCGGAACAACAGGACCACCGTCCCGCCTTTTCGTTTGGGGTCCTGCACAGCTGATGCAGCCCGGCGTGGAGACCATTCAGGCCATCGTATTCGCTTCGCTGCTGATGCGCTTCCCAGACGACTGCGAAGAGTTCATTTACCGGGGGGCGACCAGCAGCATTTTCCCGGTTCAGTGGTTCGGTAACGGCCAGGCTGGTGGATAAGACGGCTGTGATGGAGCGAACCTGGTGGCACAGAGGCGATCCGGCAATCAGCAATTGTTCCAGCGGCGCTGAGGACAGGGGGCCATCGAGAGTAAACAGCAGATCCGTATTCTCGTTGAGGTGTGAACGCAGGGATTCCAGATTGAGCTCCCGTGAGATACCGACAGTATGAGCGGCACAGGTTGCGTTCAGCACACGATCCAGATCGCGGACCAAAGTGTCGTCTTCGAGGCCTTCAGTCGTCAGCCATCCGCCCTCGATGATCTTCACCGTCTCCTTCCAGCCGATCACTTCCCGCTCGATGCTGCCTGTCTGTGAACTGTCAATTGCATTGCAGAACGCTTCTGCCAGCCGAGCGACGCAGGGAAGTTTGGGCAGCGTCCGGGAATGGCTCATCTGAGTTCCATCGGGGCGTTCCCTTCGCAGCCGCTGAATCACCTTCCGCGCGGCCGACAGCCGCAGCTGCCGCTGCTCCGGAGATCCGTCATCCAGATTCTCAGGCAGCTGGCGTCGCAGAACAGC